>CACWKU010000005.1 GCA_902761575.1 uncultured bacterium | reverse complement strand
CTCCGGCGCCCCGGCTCCCGCGCCGGACGCGCCACCCTCCGAGGAGGCGATGCGCGCGGCCGTCGCGGCCGGCGCCGCGGCGGCGACCACGCGCGGCGCGCTCCCGCCCGACCCCGCGCTCGCCGACCGACTCGCCGCCGCCGTCCCGTGACGCACGAGCGGAATCGGCGCATTCGGTTGCGCCGGCGAGAAGGGCTGTGGTAGACTTGGGGCCGTTCTTCGAACGCCAACACCCCGTCACGCCATGCTCGACCCGACGCTCTTCGCCCGCCCCTGGGAAATCCCCGAACTCACCTCGATGAACCGTCTGCGCGGCCGCGCGGACCTCGTCCCCTACCCCACCGCCGCCGCCGCGCTCTCGCGCGATCCGAAGCGCAGCAAGTGGTACCTCTCGCTTGACGGCAAGTGGGCCGTCTCCTTCCACGAGAAGGTCGAGCAGGTCAAGGCCGCCGAGGTCGCGGACAAGGCCGACACGGCGAAGTGGCCGAAGGTCGACGTCCCCGGCGACCTCTGCACGCAGGGCTTCTCCCACCCGCACTACACGAACGTGCAGATGCCGTTCAGGAACGACCCGCCGCGCGTGCCGGACGAGAACCCCTGCGCGGTCCTGCGCACGTCGTTCGTCCTGCCGAAGGGCTGGAAGGAGCGCCGCACGGTCCTACATGTCGGCGCCGCGGAGTCGCAGGCGTGGTACTACGTCAACGGCGCGCTCGTCGGCATGTCCACCGATTCGAAGCTCCCGTCTGAGTTCGACCTCTCGAAGTTCGTCCGCGAGGGCCGCAACGAGCTCGCGGTGCTGTGCGTGCGCTGGAGCGCGCAGAGCTACGTCGAGGACCAGGACCACTGGATGGAGCTCGGCATCCACCGCTCGGCCTACCTCTACTCGCAGGGCCCGCTCCACGTCGGCGACGTGACGGTCCGCGCGGGCTGGGACTGGCGGGCAAAGAAGCCCGCCGGCACGCTCTGGATCCGGCTCAAGGCCGACCACTCCTCCCCCCCCGACGTCCACGCCTGGGACCCGAAGAAGATCGACGACCCGCACAACGACTGGTCGTTCGACGCGCAGCTCTTCGACGCGAAGGGCCGCCCCGTCCCCGGCGCGAAGCTTTCGTCCGGCCCGCAATCCTACGACTGGCGCTCGAACCTCGGCGAGGCCGTCGTCGAGGCGCGCCTGCCGCACGTCGCGCCGTGGAGCGCCGAGGTGCCGAACCTCTACACGCTCGTCGTCACGCTGCGCGATCTCAAGGGCAGGCCGCTCGAGGTCGTCTCGCAGCGCGTCGGCTTCCGCGACGTCCGCGTCGAAAACCGCGAGCTCCTCGTGAACGGCAAGGCGACCGAGATCCGCGGCGTGAACCGCCACGAGTTCCACCAGGTGCACTGCAAGTTCGTCCCGGCGGAGACGGACGAGCTGGACGTGAAGCTCCTCAAGCGCTTCAACTTCAACGCCGTCCGCTGCTGCCACTACCCGGACGAGACCCGCTGGCTCGACCTGTGCGACGAGTACGGCATCTACCTCGTGGACGAGGCCGACATCGAGACCCACGCGAACTACGCGGACCTTGCGCACGACGACGCCTGGCGCCACACGTGGTTCGAGCGCGGCTCGCGCATGGTGATGCGCGACAGGAACCACCCGTCCGTGATCTTCTGGTCGCTCGGCAACGAGAGCGGCGTCGGCGAGAACCACCTCGCGCTCGCCGACTGGATCCGCCAGGCCGATCCCACGCGCCCGCTCCACTACGAGGGCGCGATGCACGGCGGCTGGCTCCAGGACGCCGGCATTTTCGGTTCGCCGATCTCGCACCGCCTCACGGACGTCGTGAACCCGATGTATCCGCCCATCGAGGACTCGATGGTCCGCTACGTCGAGAAATACAAGGACGACCGCCCCTACATCATGTGCGAGTACTCGCACGCGATGGGCAACAGCTGCGGCGGCTTCGCCGACTACTGGAAGGCGATCCGCTCGCACCACGGCCTGCAGGGCGGCTTCATCTGGGACTGGGTCGAGCAGGGCATCCTGCGAAAGGACAAGGGCGACTGGGGCTACGGCGGCGACTTCGGCGACTTCCCGAACGACGTCAACTTCGTCTGCAACGGCATGGTCAACCCCGACCGCACGCCGAAGCCGCAGATGTGGGACGTGAAGCAGATCCAGCAGCCGCTCGCCTTCTCGCTCGCCGACGCGAAGAAAGGCGTGGTCGCGTGCGAGAACCGCGACTGCTTCCGCGCCGGCGCCGACTGGCTCGAGGCGACGTGGGAGGTGCAGGTCGAGGGCGAGGCCGTCGCGAAGGGCAGGGTCGCCCCGCTCGCCGTCCCGCCGCAGGGCAGGGCGACGCTGAAGCTGCTCGGATACGACTTCGGGAAGCTCCCGTCCCTCGCCCCCGGCGAGGAGGCTTTCCTCTACGTCTCCGCGACGCTCAGGGCCGACGAGAAGTGGGCGCCGCGCGGCCACCAGGTCGCGTGGAACCAGATGCCTCTGCCGCTCCCGCAGGACTCCGCCAAGGACCTCCCGCGCGCGCTGCTGCTCGTCGAGAGGAAGGGCGCCGAGGTCGGCGTCGTCGAGAGGGACGGCGCCCCCGCCGCCCTCGTCGCCGGCCGCGTCGAGCTCCTGCTCGACGCCGAGAACGGCGGCCTCGGCCCGCTCGCCGTCGACGGCAGGCCGCTCGTCCTCGCGGCCCCCTCCTTCACGCTCTGGCGCTGCCCGACCGACAACGAGTGCATCAAGGGCCAGGGCAACTGGGCGCGCCGCAACCGCTGGAAGGCCTTCGCGCGCTGGTGCATGGCCGGCCTCGACGTGATGGAGGAGGACCGCGTCGCCTTCTCCTTCAAGCCCGCGAGGGGCGGCGCCGCGCAGATCGAGACGCGCTCCGTCTTCCGCCCCGCCGGCCCCGACCTCGGCGCCCGCGTCGTGCTGAAGGAGGGCGGCGAGCACGGCTACAAGAAGGAGGTCTGGGAGCCGGGAGGCGAAGCCGACCGGGCGCCCGGCCGGCCGGGCGTCGAGCACCGCGCCAGCTACCGCCTCGAGCCCACCGGCGCGCTGCTCTGCCGCCACGTCTTCGTCGTGCCGAAGGGCTTCGACGACCTCCCGCGCCTCGGCGTGCGCCTGACGCTCGCGCCGCAGCTGGAGAACCTCACGTGGTTCGGCCTCGGCCCGGTCGAGAGCTACCCCGACCGCAGGGAGGGCTCGATCGTCGGCTCCTTCGCCTCGACCGTGACGGACCAGTTCTTCCCGTACATCGTGCCGCAGGAGCACGGCCACCACTGCGACACGCGGTGGCTCACGCTCTCCGACGCGCGCGGCCGCGGACTGCAGTTCCAGGCCGAGGGCGCGAACTTCGGGTTCAACGCGACGCACCTGCCGGACGAGGTCCTCTGGCCCGCGAAGCACGTCTCCGAGCTCAGGCCCGAGGAGAACGTCACGCTCTACCTCGACGCCGCCGTGCGCGGCCTCGGCACCGGCTCCTGCGGCCCGGACACCCGCCCGGCCTACCGCATCGGCCCCGGCACCTACACGCTCTCCTACTGGGTCTTCCCGGTGTAGCGCCGCCGCATGGACGCCCCCGCCGCACCCGCACGCGCCGCCTTCCGGCCCGACGCCGTCCGCCTCGGAGTCTTCCTCCTCGCGGCCGCCGCCGGGCTCTGGCTCTACACGGCGCACGGGTGCGACTCCGACGTCGCGCACGAGGGCCACTCCATCTTCGCGTGGGTCGCGATGCACTGGCGCCTCGCCGCGAAGGACTTCCAGATCAACTGGGCGATCTGCGCCGTCGCCGCGTTCGCCGTCTGGCGCGAGCGCCGCGCCCTCGCGGAGGCCGAGGTCCGGCCGTCGTGGGGCGGGACGCTCGTCGTCGCCGCGGCGCTCCTCGTCCACGTCGTCGGCTACCGCTCCCAGCTGCCGCGCCTCTCGGTCGCCTCGACCGCGCTCGCGCTCTGGGGGACGTGCTGGGCGGTCTGGGGCTGGCGCGTCGCGCGCATCCTCGCGTTCCCCTGCGCCTACCTGCTCCTGGCGTTCACCAACTCGCTCCTCGTCGAGCTCACGATGCCGCTGCGGCTCATGGCGAGCCGGCTCGCCGTGCTGCTGCTGCGCGGCGTCGGCATCCCCGCCGTCGCGGACGGCACCGTCGTCCGCTCCGCCGCGGGCGGCGGCTTCCTCTTCGACGTCGAGGAGGGCTGCTCGGGCCTGCGCTCGCTCGTCACGATGACGGCCCTCGCCGCGCCCTACGCCTGCTGGACGATGCGCACCAACGCGCGCCGCCTGATCCTCTTCGCCCTCTCGGTCCCCCTCGCCATGCTCGCCAACGCGCTGCGAATCTTCTCGCTCGGCGTCGTGGCGGAGTGGATCGGCACCTCGCTCGCGATGTCGCTCTACCACGACTTCTCGGGCTACCTCGTCTTCTTCCTCTCCCTGCTGCTGCTCGTCGGCGCGGGATCGCTCATCGACCAGGACTGGAGGGCCCGCCTGTGCGCGCTCAAGCCGAGAAAGCGCTCCGCCGCCTAGCCGCCGACCTCCCCGGCCTCGCGGCCGCCGCGCTCCTCGCGGGCGCGGCGATCCTGCTCTCCGGCCCGCGCACGGTCTACGGCAACCCGACCGGCGAGGTCCCGCTCGAGCTCCCGGACGAGCTCGGCCCCTGGCGCGCCGAGCGCGTCTACTACTGCACGAGCAACCAGTGCGCCCGCTCCTGGCTGCAGTCGCAGCTTCCCGGGGAGCCCGCCTCCTGCCCGGAGTGCGGAGCCCCGCTCGCCGGCATCTCGCTCGGCGAGATCAACCTCCTGCCGGACTCGACCCCGATCTTCCGCCGCGTCTACCGCCGCGCCGGTCACCCGGACATCATGGCGACCGTCGTCTTCTCCGGCATCGAGCGCCGCTCGATCCACCGCCCGCAGGTCTGCCTCGTCGGCCAGGGCAACCGCATCCTCGACGAGTACACCCGCCCGACGCGCGCCTCGCTCGCAGACCCGGACGCCACCGCGCCTCTGCGCGTGCTCGAGATCGCGCACCCCGACCTCGACCCGGCCACGGGCAAGGCCGTCTCGCAGTCGCTCGGCGTCTACGCCTACTGGCTCTTCAACCCCGAGCGGGAGACCGTCCACCACCTCTCCCGCTTCGCGCGGATGATGTTCGACAACTGCTTCCGCGCCTACCGCCCGCGCTGGGGCTACGCCTCGATCTCGCTCGGGCGCGACCCCTCGCGCCCCGGGCAGTGGGAGGAGGAGCTCGACGACTTCCTCCCCCGCTTCCGCCCGCTCATCGACGACGTCCGCGCCAGGCTCGACGCCGACCGCGCCGTCCCGACCGTCCTCGAGGGCTTCTCCGCCGACGCCAACGTCTACGCCGGCACCAACGCCCCCACCTCCGGCCCCTCCGGCGCCCGCTGATCCGTTTTTCCGCATGACAACGGGCGGGGCATCTGCTAGAATGCGCGCCCCTCCGCCGCCCCGGGCGGCCGAAACGCACATGCCACCCCCCGCCGAACCCCTCGCCCCGGCGTCCGCCGGCGACGCCTCCGACGCCTCCCTCCCGGAGGTCCGCGGCGGCTCGCGCGCCTACCTCGACGCGACGGTGGCCCTGTTCGCGAAGACCTTCAAGGCCGACCGCGCCGCGCTCTACCTCTACGACGAGGAGGCGAACTCGCTCTCGATGCGCGCCGCGCTCGGCTTCCCGATGTTCGGCAAGGCGACGATCGTCGTGAAGCTCGGCGAGGGCCTCGCCGGCCGCGCCCTCGCGGAGCGCCGCCCCATCTACACCGAGATGGCCTCGTCGATGCGCGGCTACGTCTCGCACCCCAACTTCCCCGACGGCGACACGCAGACGTTCCTCGGCATCCCGCTCCTGCGCGGCCGCGAGCGCATCGGCGTCGTCGCGCTCTACCGCCGCACCGGCCACCCGTTCCTCGCCGAGGAGATCTCCGCCGCCCGCCTCAAGGCCTCCGAGATGGCCGATGCGATCCAGAGCGCCGGCGCGCTGCTCCTCGCCGAGCACGGCGCCGCGGCCGCCGCCGCGATCGCCGCGCGCTCCGGCGTCCTCGTTCCGACCGAGCAGATGGCCTTCCGCGGCTCCGCCGTCTCCAACGGCTGGGCGATGGGCCCGGTCCGCGTCGCGAAGGCGAAGCTCTCGCTCGCCCCGGCGGGCGGCGGCGAGGGCGCCCCGCGCCCGCCCGCCGTCCGCTCGCTCGACGAGGCGGTCCGCATCGTCGAGGAGCGCCTCCGCGTCCTCGCCGCCGACCTCGACAAGCGCATCCCCGAGGCGGCCTCGATGCTGCTCGACGCGGACGTGATGATGCTGCACGACGAGAGCTTCGCCGGCCGCATCGCCAAGCTCGCCTCCGACGAGGGCGTCCCGCTCGCCGACGCCATCGCGCGCGTCGCCTCCGACTTCATCGCGCTCTTCGAGGCGTCCGACACCGAGTACCTGCGCGAGAAGGCGCGCGACGTCGAGGACCTCGCGCTGCGCCTCCTCGAGGCGGCGACGGACGCCGACCCGTGGAAGGCCGACGAGACGCGGGCCGCGTCGATCGTCGTCGCGGAGAAGATGCTCCCCTCGGACGTCCTGCGCGTCGCGCGCGACCGCGCCGCGGGCATCGTGCTCTGCGCCGGCGGCGCCACCGCGCACGTCTCGCTGCTCGTCCGCTCGCTGCGCATCCCCACGCTCATCGTCAAGACGCGCGAGCCGCTGCGCCTCCCGGACGGCGAGCGCGCGATCCTCGACTGCGCCAACGAGACGCTCTACGTCCACCCCGACGAGGCGCTCGAGCGCCGCTTCCGCAGCCGCGCGCGCGACGAGGCCGCCGACTTCCGCCTCGCCCGCCCCGCCTCGGACCACACCGCCACGCGCGACGGCGAGACGATCCGCCTCGAGGCGAACATCAACCTCCTCGCGGACCTCGACGCCGCGGTCGAGGCGCACGCCGCCGGCGTCGGCCTCTACCGCACCGAGTTCCCCTACCTGATGCGGCCGTCGCTCCCCTCCGAGAACGACCAGCTCGCGATCTACCGCCGCGTCCTGGAGCGCATGCCCGGCCGGCCCGTCACGTTCCGCACGCTCGACGCGGGCGGCGACAAGGGCGTGCCCTACCTCTACAAGGAGAAGGAGGAGAACCCCGCGCTCGGCCTCCGCTCGATCCGACTCTCGCTCAAGTTCCCGGACGTCTTCGACCAGCAGCTGCGCGCGATCCTGCGCGCGATGCAGGAGGGCGGGCGCGACGACGTCTCGATCATGTTCCCGATGATCTCGTCGGTGGAGGAGTTCCGCGCCGCGCGCGAGCGCGTCGAGACCTGCCTCGCCGCGCTCCACACGGAGCTCGGGGACCGCCCGATGCACGACCCGTGGATCGGCGCGATGATCGAGGTCCCGGCCGCGATCGGCATCGCCGACGCCCTCGCCGAGGAGTGCGACTTCTTCTCGATCGGCACGAACGACCTGATCCAGTACACGCTCGCCGTCGACCGCACCAACGCCGCCGTCGCGCCGAACTACGTGCCGCACCACCCCGCCGTCCTCCGGGCGATCCGCGTCGCCGCCGGCGCGGCCGCGCGCCACGGCATCCCGTGCGCCGTCTGCGGCGAGATGGGCCGCGACCCGCGCTACCTGCCGTTCTTCGTCGGGCTCGGCGTCCGCACCTTCTCGCTCGAGCCGACGCAGATCCCGAAGTGCCAGGAGCTCGTCGCGCGCCTCACGATCCCCCAGTGCCGCCAGTACGCCTCGCGCCTCCTCGCGCAGACGACCGTCGCCGGCATCGAGGCCGCGATCGACGAGTTCCAGCGCGCCACCTGGGGCTAGACGCCGCCACCCCCGCGCCTCCCCCTCGCGTGGCGGGGTGCGGTCCCCGCCAATCGGACCGCCATGGCAAGCAAGGACGCGTCAGTACCCCTTGTCGATCAGCCAGGCGCGAAGGAACGGGTTGAAGAACCGGTATTCGCCCTGGTTGTGGAAGAGAAGCCCGGCCGCGACGAGCGACTTGAACGCGCGGGAGGCCGAGGCGGCGGACGGCAGTTCGGCCGCCGAGAGAAAGTCCGCGGAAAAGACCTTCCGCCCCCCGTGCCTTGCGACGGCGACGAGCGTCTTGAACTGGAACCGGGTGAGCTTCGACGTCTGCGCCTCGAAGGCGCCGCTCTCCTCCGCGAAGACGTCCGAGAGCGCCCGGCCGAGCTCGGCCTCGCCGAGAACGTCGCCCGGCTCCGTGACGTTCCACACGGCCGAGCAGAGCTGCTGGACGTCGCCCGTCGTTCGGTTCGTGAAGTCGAAGATGCGGTCCACGAACGCGCGGTCCGCCTTCCGCTTCCCGGTGGCGAACCGCTTCACGAGGAACGGGGCGAAGTCGTCGTCGGGCACGGGGCCGACGGTCAGCGTCAGCGCGGACTTGAAGAACGGGCTCGCGGGATTCGAGAAGATGTCGGCGATGTCGTCTCGGACGCTTCCGGAAAACACGAAGCAGGTGTCGGCGAGCAGCTGGATCCGGCTCCGCAGGATCGCGAGGATCTGGTCCGCGCCCGAAATCTTGCGGATCTCCTGGAACTCGTCGAGGACGACGAAGACGTTCTCCCCCGCCGCCATCTTTCCGACCATGTCCACGACGTCCGAAAGGGATTGCGGGTCCTCGGCCGCCTTCGCGTCGACCGAGACGACGGGCATCCCGCTCATCGGATCGAGCGAGAAGGTCGGCCTCAGCCGCGACAGGAAGCGGAGCGCCTTCCGCGGAAGCGACGAGGCCCCGCCGAGACGGGCCGCCGCCGTGGCCACGCGGTTGCAGACGTCGGCCGCCGTGCGGACGTTGAGCAGATCGACGTAGATCATCCGCCATTTCCGCAGGTCGGCGAGCGTCGCGTAGACGAGCGATGTCTTGCCCATGCGCCGCTCCCCCACGAGGACGACGTTCTGGCCGTCCTTCACGTGGCGCGCCAGCGTCCTCTGCAGGTCGGGCCGCGGGCAGAACGCCTCGCCCGTGACCACGCAACCGTATTTGAAGGGTTTCATCCGATTATCCTCCGACGCCGGCGAACTCTACTCCGGCCCGGCGGGAAAGTCAAGAAAATTCAACAACCTTGTTTATAACTGATTTGTTAAATTTCTTCCGGGGCTCCCCGTTGCGCGTGGCGGGGTCTGCACCCCGCCACGGCGTTCTCCCGGGGTTTCGGGTTTCCGGGATTTCGGGTTTTCGCCCCGGATTGTCGGCGCGCGGCGAAGCCGCGCTTGTTCGGGACTTCGCGAAATCCCGGCCGGCGGCGGCGAATGCCGCCGCACGAAACCCCGGAGCGAAATCCCGCAAAAGGCGGCGCGAATGCGCCGCCGGCCGAAAACCCGGAATGCCGGCGCCTGCGTGGCGGGGTCCGCACCCCGCCACGCGCGGCATCCGTCGTGCCTTCGCTTCGCGCAGCTCCGCGTTTCCTCGGTAGTCAGGGCGTAGGCGGCACGAGGACGGCGGGACGACAAGGAGACAAGAAATCGCCCCCCAAAAAAACAACTTTCGGGACGAGGGGGACGATTTCTCGTCAGCCCGTCAGCTCGTCGTCTTGTCGTCCTCGTCCGCCGCGCGCGGTTGAACGCGCACATTCAGCGCGACGTCTTCGGGCGTAGGCGGTCACGGCGTCGAACAGAGTGTTATTCAGCATCGCCGATGACGCAATGACGGAATGGATGTAGATGCCGAGTGTTTGGCTTACGCTGTCGCATCCTCCGTTTTCGACGCCGCAGACGCAGAAGTCGTGTTGCCTTCAACAACGGCGTCGGCACCAGCGTTGCGCAATGCGGCAACCACGCGATTGGCGGCGTCCTCGGAAATCGACGAAAGCATGATCGATCCGGTTCTTTCCGATAGGGCTTTCGCCTCCACAAGCTCCATTTTTGTCATTTCCCGGATCGCCCTTATGGTTGCAATCTTCTTTTCGGGGGGAACGCTGATGAGCCGGACGGCGCAAGAGCCTTCGGCAATGCCAAATTTGGCGGCCTCAAGACGAACTGCGGTCCGCGATTCGGGATTGTCGACAAGGAATTCGTTCCCGCATCTGGAACATTTCATGATCCACCGGTTTCCTGCCTCGAGTTCTTTGTTTTTCTTTTTGAGCCAGTTGTTTGAGAACCAGACAGCCAGCCAAATGATGAGAATGATTCCACCTGACAGGATTCCGAGAACAATCATGATCCCCCACCACAACCACTGCCCGGCGCTTGTCCCGTCGAACATCTTGGGTGTAACCCTGACAGTGTTCTCGCACCCGCATTTCGGGCAGGAAAAATCGACCTTCTCCATCGTGGTTTTCTCCTAGTCAAACTCGGTGAACGACTGCACGAGGACGCTTTCGGGCTGGCGATTGCGGCATGTGTTCTCGATGCCGGGAAACGCCCGCTTCACGACTCGTCCGATGGTTTGGTTCACGGCCTTCCATCCGTGGGCCTCCACTTCGTGCAGGTAGTCTGCCATAAGTTCCCGGTCCGTCTGGATGAGGAGAAAAACCTCGTCCGTCAGCCGCTCCTTGATTCGTGAGACTGCCGTGGCTGCGATTTCTTCGGTGTTCATTTGGGTGTTTCTCTGCCTTGTGGTTGTGTTGGTTCCGGATTCAACGCCAAGGCAAAAAGAAAGCGCCTTCCTCCGGTGCCTTTCTACGGGCTCCTCGGATGGGCCCTTCTGGAAGCACTTGAAGGAAGACGCGCGCTTTGCGCGTTTCCTGCTCGTGCCGTCCAGAAGAATTTTCCGAGGATTCGTAGAAACGGCAACTTGCAGTTAGCAAGCTGGTTTGTTTGTTGTCAAAGGGTGCTGGGTGGCGGGGTGTTCCGAATGCGCGCGACGGTGTGCCGCGCGACGAGGCGTAGGATACCAGAACCGCCCCGCCGGGGCAAGCGGGTTTTGCGGGAGCGGGGTCTGCGGGAGCCGAACGAAGCAAGAAACGACATTTTTTCGCTTGCGCAAGGGGTGAGCGTCTGGTATGTCCACGCCGTTGAGTGCATATGTTCATTCGCTTTTGGAAGAAACGAGTGAATATAGACATTCAATGGAGAAGGTCTACCACATCGAGTAATGCGAGACGGTCCTTAAGAACGCAAGATCAACCTATCAAATTTAATAGGTTGACCTATGAAACTTTTCTGTTAGACTGCGGGGCGTTTCTGTCGGCTCTTTGACGACTCCGAACCATTCGCGTCTCCAATGAAGATCTACCTCGACTTCGACGACGTCCTCTGCGAGACCTTCGCCGAGCTCGAGCGCTTCGCGCGCGCCGAGTTCGGCAAGGACCCCGAGCCCGGGCGGTCCGTCCACTTCGACCTGCACGAGTCGCTCGAGCTCACCGACGCCGAATACCGCCTCTTCATGGACCGCTTCCACGCCGAGAAGCTCCTCTCCATCCCCGAGATCCCCGGCGCCTGCGCCGCGCTGCGCGCGTGGATCGCCGCGGGGCACGAGCCCGTCGTCGTCACCGGCCGCCCCGTCAGCGCCGCCGCCGACTCCGCGCGCTGGCTCGCCGGGCGCGGCCTCGCGGGCGTGCCCGTCCTGCACGTCGACAAATACGCGCGCTTCCCGGACCCCGCCGCGCCGGGCGTCGTCCCCTTCCCCGCCCTCGCGGAGATGGGCTTCGACCTCGCCGTCGAGGACGCCCCCGCGGCGCTCGACGTCCTCGCGCGCTCGCGCCTGTGCCCCTACGCCGTCTTCGAGCGCCCGTGGAACCGCGCCTGGGCCCCGCCCCCCGGAGCCGCGGCGCCCGTCCTCCGCGCCCGCTCCTGGTCCGACCTCGCCGCCCTCGTCCCGGCAGGTTCGGACCTTGCCCGTTAGGGTTCGTCCGGCCGTGCGGCCGGAAGAGGCCGGACGAGCGCGGCGTCGCAGGGGACGCCCGGAAGGAAGGAGTATTCCACGATCAGGCGTCGCGTGCCGGTCGCGGTGAACTCGAGCTCGAGATAGCGCTTCGCGGGGCTGGCGTCCAGGCCGCCCGCGAAGAGCTCGGCGCGGGCGTGCTCCGGAAACGGGATGGACGCGGGGTCGGGGTCGTCCGGCGTCGCGACGCGGCGCGCGACGAGCGTTCCGCCGGGAAGCTCCGCGGCGATCGCGTCCGCGTCGAAGTAGGCCTTGGCGTTGGCGGCGCCGTCCACCGCGGCGAGGTCGAAGACGAGGATTCCGCCGTCGGCCTTGGCCGGCCCGGGCAGCGGGTCGGCGCCACCCTCGCCGTTCAGGATGCGCGCCGGCGGCGCGGTCCGGACGGCGACACGGCGCGCGAAGGGCGTCTGCGCGACGGACCAGGCGATGAACGCGTCGGCGCCGTCCGGAACGTCGGCCCCGGGCTTCGGGACGAGCCTCGACGCCACCCGCAGCACGCCGTTCGTGAGCGAGACGGCGCGCTCGACCCGGAGCGGGCAGTCCCCGCCCTCCGGCGCGGGCGAGAGGAGCGTCGCGCCGGCGGCGGTCGCTCCGGGCAGGACCTCGTAGCGGTCCTGGTCGAAGAACGCGGGCGGCGGCCAGCCCTTGCCCGCCATTCCGCTCCATCGCGCCTGCGGGCCGATCCAGGTCTTCTCGCCGCCGTGGTTGTTCCAGCCGTAGAGGACCAGGTCGCCCGGCTGCGGCGTCCAGAACACGTTCCCGGACGCCCCCGCCGGCCGGAACGCGAGGATGCGCCCTCCGACCGCCGGCGCGAGGGCGGCCGAAGCGCCGGTTCCGTCGGAAAGGACGATTCCGTCCGACTCGTCCCCGCGGCACGTGGCGCAGCCCGCGAGCGCAAGGGCCAGCGGAAGGAGCGAAAGGGCGTAGCGGCGTGGCGTCTTCATGCCGCCCAGTCTACCACGCCCGACCCGTTCCCGCAATCCGCTCTCGCGCACGCGCTCTTGCGCCCTGCGCGGGGGCGTGATACAATGCGCGCCACGCGACCACCTCCCGGCCCGCTCCCTCGCCCCCGTCAAAATCGGCCCCGGTCGCCCCGGCCCTTCACCCTTCCCCCTTCCCTCCCTCAATCCTTCAACCTCTTCAACCTCTTCAACCATCAACTTTACCCTTTACCCTTTCAACTTTAAACCAAGAACCCGGAGCATTCCGCAATGACCCGCAAACTCCTCCTCCCCCTCCTCGCGCTCGCCGCCCCCGTGCTGGCGACGGACTACTACCTGATCGGCAGCGACTTCGGCGACAACTGCCCGCTAGACGGCAGAGGAAGCCCGAAGGGCTGGGCCACGACGCCGAACGGAACGACGCAAGTCACGAAAGGCGCGACCGATCCCGATGGCGTTTACCACATCAACGGCAAGGATGGCGGCAAGGTGGGCAACACCCAGGGCTCGAACTCGAACCCCGGCGTCATCCGCGGCCAACTTTCCAACGTAAGCGTGGACTATACGTTTGCGGGCGGGCAACTCGTGTTTGACGGGTTCTGTCCCGCCGTCCAGGCGCGGATGGCCAACAATAAGAGGATGACGTTCAACAACGTCCTTGTCAAGGCGGGCTCGTACGGCGAGTTCCGGGTTGGCCAGGAGCGAACCATCTATTTGAGCGGGACGAGTTGGGTAATCGAGGACGGAGCCATGCTCGCGCTCTCCACTTGTGAGGATAAGAACCGCCATTTCATCTGCGACGCGACCATCTCCGGTGGCGGCACCCTTGCGGTAGCGGGCGGGCTAGACGAATACCGCGGCTATGCGGCAAGTGGCACCGGCAAGGGTGCGAGCAGATCCGTGACTTTCTCGGGTGACCTTTCGGGTTTCACCGGAACCTTCTCCGCGGGCGAGCGCAGCAACACCGATGTCGCCTACGGAACGTACAGCCACGCGGATGTCGTCAACGGGCTTACGTGCATCATCGCCGAACCGTCGGCGTTTCCGCAGAACACTCCGGACGGCTACCTTCTCGAACGCTCCGTCGTCGTCACAAACGGCGCGACGATTTCCTTCACCTGCGACGTGACCTCGTCGGTAAAACGCGGATGGGACTTCGGCGACGGCGCTCAGCCGACGGTGAACGTCGAGAGCGGCAAGACCGTCACGATTCTTGGGCCGGTGAAGGGCTCGGTCGGCTTCAAGAAAACGGGTAGCGGAACACTGATTCTCAATGTCGGCGGCGAAGGAAAGTATGAGACCATAACCGTTGGTTCCGAAGGAGTAACGGCCGAACGCCTCGCGGAATATGTGGAGGCTTGCGATGAATATATTGCCGCCGAGGCTTCGGCTGACATCACATGGGATGTCGGGACGAATGGCGGTACGGTGGTCGTCGATGGTCAGACCATCACGACCCACGCCGAAACGAAGGCGCCATTCGGCCGTGCACCCGTCGCCCCCGGTACGCCGACGAAGACCGAAGGCTTCTTCGTGGGGTGGAATACGGACGCCACCGCCACGGTTGGACTGGACCTTTCGCAGATTTCCATCACGGATGACATGACCTTCTATGCGATCTTCGCCGATTCGATCGTCCGATGGTTCGACGAGGACGGAACGACGCCCCTTGCGCCGGCCACGATGGCGGTCGCCGCCGGAATCCGTCCGACCCACGATGCGCCGCCGACGAAGCCCGCGACATTCGAGACGGGTTATGCGTTCGCCGGCTGGACGATCGTCGGCGGGGACGGCACCGTGTATGCACCGGCCGATCTGCCGCTTGCAGTCGCCGGTCAGGATGTCTCTTACCGGGCTGTTTTCGAAGAGGCGGATTCGCCGTTCCTTCCGGAAGGGTTTTCGAAGGTCATCTTTTTCACGGTGAACGGATATGATGTCAGTCGTCCGACCCTCGAGAACTTCCCTGTCCTGGTTCGCATCTCGGAAGCCGGCCTCTCCGGGTTCCGCTATTCGGACATGCGGGACATGGCGGGCGGTTCGGACATCGGATTCGTTGACGAAAACGGCGATGGCCTGGCCTTTGACATCGACACGTGGGACCCAACGGGCGAGTCGCTCGTGTGGGTCAAGCTTCCGTCAATGAAGAACGGAACGAAGTTTGCCATGGTCTACAATTCGTTTCGGAACGGCAAGACGCTCAACAGCGGCAATGCGTTCGAGGACTACGTCGGTGTTTGGCACATGACCGAAGAAAACGGTACGGTTCCGGACGCCACGGTCAACGGCCTGGACGCGGTTCCGTCGGGGACGGGCGCGCCGACGATGTCCATCGCCGTGACTGGCCGGGTCGGTAACGCGCGCCAATGCTCCACGAGCACCACGACACGCTCCTACCTTTCTGTTCCTTCCTATGACGCGCTGTCCGTAGGAGATACGTTCGCGGTTTCCGGTTGGTTCAACGTAAGCAACGACCAGTCAGCTCAGGATGCCCGACTGCTCTCCCGCAAGACAAACTATACCGATCAAAACGGCTGGGAGTTGATCTGGAAGAAAGACACCACCATCGCCGCTCGTGGTGCCAATGGAACCAATATCAAGTCCTACAAACAAAACTTCGGAACCGGCTGGCTGCATCTGTTCGTGGTCTACAACGGCAAAAACGCGACCCTCTACCAGGATGGCGTCCTGAAGGCAATCGGGGCAGATAATGGCTGCGCAGCCGCAACGGACAACGGCATAGCCCTGGGGATCGGCGACTACTGCGGGACCAGTGTGTCATCCCCGCTCGTCGGAAGCGTCGACGAGTGTCGTATTCTGGATGCGACCCCCTCGGAACACTGGGTGAAGGCAGAGTATGACGGCATGACCAATCCGGCTTTCCTCGGTTCGACGGTCGCAAAAGACTACGGGGAAGTTGCGGAGACGATCGTGGCTTTGTCTGTCGATTCCGTCCAATACACGAACGCAACGGCGACTGTGACGCTGGGCGCCAAGGGCAGCAGCGTTTCCGAAGTTACGGCCGTTGTCGATGTCTCATCGGATGATGCCTTTTCGACGATCGTCAAAACCGCGACGGTTCAACTCACCGCAGTCGGGTCGATTGACGTCCCCCTGACCGGACTCTCGTTTGGAACGACCTACTACGTCCGCGCCGAGGCCGAAGACGACGACGGCGGCGCGTATTCACTCGGCCCCTATTCCTTCACGACGGCGACGCCTGGCTCGCCGGAAGGCACGGGCGCCTTCGTTTCTGTCGGGTTCACGAAGGCGACCGCGACTGCGAGCGCGAGCGCATTCGGCACTGGCGCCGAGTCGGCCACGGCGCGGCTTGAAGCGTCGACGACGCCCGATTTCGCGTCTGTCGTCGCAACCGCCGACGTTGCCGCGACAGTCGGCCAGACCATGACGTTTACGGTCGAGGACCTGGCTCCCGGCACGAGCTACTATCTTCGAGTCCGGCTTCTAAACGATTGGGGGTTGGTCCGCTATATCTTGCTTCTGCCGTGCGCGACCTACGATGTTCCGTTCGCTTCATCTGGCCTTGGGTGGAAATTCTCCCCGGATGGGACGACCGTCGATTTCTCGTTCCCGGTGACGGCGGTGTTCGAAGATGCAACCGTTGATGCGACGCTCTCCTACAACGGAACTACGGTCGGAATGAAATCGTTTGAGACGGCTGGAACGCTGTCGTGGAGCGGCGTGCCTTCAGCGTCTGGAACAGCCGAGGCAACGCTCACCGCAATCGCCGACGTGGGCGGAGAAACGTATTCCAAGACGTGGACCGTTTCCGTCGCGTCCGATTCGACGGGGTACGCGGTCGCCGATGTCTCCGTCTACGCCTCCGCCGCTAATGCTCTGTGGATGCGCCCCGGCGACACGCTGGCGCTGCCATATGCTGCCGGGACGGCATTCTACCAGGTCCTTAACGAACGGTTCGCGACCATGGAAGGAAATCTCCTCACGGCGCTTGAACCCGGCATTGTCGGCATTCGCTGTGTCGATCAGCACTATACGACGAACATCATGGGCGTCGTGATCCTGCCCGACGCCATCGGCGAAGGCTCCGTCTACGTGTTCGACGAGATGAAGCATGGAACGGACAACAATGCAAAGAGCTGGTCCACGCCGAAATGCTGGCGCAAGGTCGGAAGCGACACGAACGATTCGTTCCCGCAGAACGCGGACGACATCGCGATCCTGCCGTTCTATTCCAAAACCTACGGATACATCCGCCATACCGATGACATCACGATCGGCGGGCTTTATGTCGGCATGATTCGTCCGGACTCCGCCATCAACTGCGTCCTGGAGCGCTTCAAGGATGTCGACACCAAAACCGTCACGTTCCGCCGCACGGACGGCGAGCCGGTGCGTGTTCAGGTCTGCCCGAACGGATTCAACGGCAACTACCAGACCCAGCTGCAGCTCGGCAGCTGGCCAATCGATGTCGTGTGGTCGAGCGATGCGGTGATCGACTGCGGTTCATCGGAGACCGACCATACTTCGGGCCCGGTCGGCACCTTCACTGTCCCGAACACGACTCCTTACTCCACGAACACGCTGCAAGACGTCACGCTCACGGTCCGGGGCCTTCCCGGCCGATACGTGAATGGCGCCGGATCCACACGGGAATTCAATGGCATCTGGAAGGGCACCGGAACCATCGTCAAGGAAGGCCAGGGCGGCATCGTATTCCAAGGCGATCTCGGCGGTTTTTCGGGGTCCTTCGTCCTGAAGGGGGAGAAGAACCTTGGCGGCATCAGCGCACCGGCCTCGCAGCTCTCGTTCCGCGCCGGCGGCGCGACAAACGTCTCGGCAACGGTCTACGGGGTTGTTGCAGTGAACAGTTCTGGTGGAATTACGCACAATAACGCAGTCGGCCTCTTTGGAACGAGCGCGCAGGTGGGCGCGGCCCCGCCGACCACGGTCGCGACGGCGACATTCAACGGAGAGTCCGGGCCCCGCGGGCCCGACGCTCCCGCCAAGGGCCTCGCGCTCTTTGGCGGTGCTTGGTACGCCGGGCGCATCGACAACAAGACATGGGGCGTTGACGCCCGCGACAACAAAGTGCTCGACTATGTCGCCGTCGGATCTGGCGTGTCCTACATTTATCTCCAGCCCCGGAATAACAACACGGACGGATACCCGATCAATGTGGTGACGGTGAAGGAGCTCCGGCAGACGGATCATGGCACGCTCGCCGTGAACGACGCCTCTCGCCAAAAAGCCATTACGGAAGTGCCAGCCACGTTGTTCTATGACGAGGACTGGGCGGATCACGCCACAGGCGCCGACGGCGACTGCCTGACGAGTTCCATCCACCCGGTCATCCCATGGATTCTCGCTCCGGTGAACAACAGCGGTAGCTGGGACAACACGGCCTTCGCCACATTCGACGAAAATGGCCGCCTTGTTCAGGAAAAGCGCGACAACATAAATATCACGGAGGCGGCCGAAAACGCGAACCTCTACATGACGGACAAGCACCTGAACTACGGGTCGGCTGGCGGCGATTACACGATCAACTCGCTCTACCTCAGCAATGGAAGCCAAAACAAATGGCTTGGCGAAGGGCGCACGCTCCGCATCAAGTCGGGCGGTCTCATCCTCCAGGGCTCTTCCGCGATCGGCCTGCCGGGGCGCACGGACAACGGTGCGCTCGTCCTTGGCGACGCGACGAACCCGGCCTACGTGTGGGCGAAGGCCATCAACGCCAACACGAACTACCTCGGCGCGGCCGTGACGGCGGCGGGCGGGTTCGTCTCGGCCTATCCGGGCAACCTCTGCCTCGTGGGCGACCAGACGGGTATCGCGGACGAGATCGCCGTGAACGGCGGCACGCTCGCAATCGGCACGGCCGATGCGGACTGCGCGCTCGCGGAAGGCATTCCGATCCGCGTGTGCACGGGCGCATCGCTCCTGCTGCCTACGGTGACGAACGCCGTCGCGGCCAGCCCGATCAAGCTCGACGGCGCCGGGAAGAACCGCGCGAAGGTCATCCTGCCCGTCAACCAGTCCTGTGCCTCGCTCTCCGTGCGCGATGTCTACGAGTCCGATGCCTGGACCACGCTGCCCGCGGGAACCTACGGCTCGTCGGGATCGGGCGCGGAATTCGTCCGTGACGACCTGTTCGCCGGTCCGGGCGTCCTGACCGTCGGTTCCGCCGCGCCGTCCACGGACGTGATGCTGCTCATCTGGTAGTCCCCTCTTCGCGCGGGCGCCGGCCGGGAGGGCGGCGGGCGGCTAGAGCGCTTCTCGAAAATCCGTAGCCACAGAACAACACGGAACAACACGGAAGTTCCGTGAAGTTCTGTGTCGTTCCGTGGCTACGGAAAAAGTGAAAACCGCTCTAGGGGACGAGCTTCTGGGCGAGCTTGACGTCGGTGACGACGGGGATGTCGGGCCGGAGGTCGACGGTCATCTGCCGCGTGAGCTGCACGTGGCCGAAGACGTCGCCCGGGGAAAAGCCCTCGGTGAGGCCGGGCGAGGCGGTGACCGTCACGGTCGCGGTGTTCCCGTCGGGGGCGACGTCGAGCGTGTAGGTCGTCTGCATCGTCGAGTTGTCCAGCAGCGGGAGCGCGAAGAGCCCGGTCGTCATGTCGCGCGAAACGAACAGGTCCGCGCCGGGCCGTTCGTGCATCGCGACCTCTCCGGGATCGGGCGGGGCCTTCATCGCAAGGGACATGAAGTTTTGCATCATGCCCTGGTGCATGAGGCAGGAGAGCGCCTTCTGGGCCTTTTCCGAGGGGGCGGCGCCCTTGAAGGCGGCGATGACCTGCCTGCTGAGGTCCTCTCCGTGGGGGCTGTTCGGGTCGCTCGAATCGAAGCGCCGGCCGTTGATGACGTAGACGTTGCGGTGGGCGTCGTCGATCATGACCGAGTACACGTTGGCGGCGTCCGGCCGGTTGACGTTGCCGAAGGATCCGGGATCCGCCATCTTTTTGGCGATGTCGGCGTTGGAGTCGGCCTTCACCGCGTCCGCGACGTCGGTGACGTGGAGGTCGCCGAGGTCGAAGTCGCGCCACTGCCGGATCTCGCTCGCGAAGGATTCGGCCTTCTGGCCCGAACCGGCCGCGTGCGCGGCGTCGAGCGGAAGCTTGACGACAAACTGCGCGAAGAGCTTGGCGTTCTCCGGCCAGAGGCCGTCGGCGTTGCGCCGCAGGATGTCGGCGGCGGCGGAGAGCTCGCGGCTCGAGAGGTTGCGGCCCATCGCCCGGGCGGCGTCCTGCACCATCGCCTTGGCGGCCTTGGACGAGAGGTTCCGGATGGCCTCCCCGGTGATGGCGAAGGGCGTGCTCCGGACGGTTCCGTCGACCGCCACCGTGGCCGTCCAGCTGAACTTCACGGGCAGCTCCTTCGGCGAGGAGTAGGTGATCGTGACGGCGCCGGTCCGGGGGTCGCGCGAGAGCGTGAAGTCGACCGGGGAGTGCTCGTTGGTGACGATGCCGTACTTGGCGAGCGGCTTCTGGACCATCGGGGAAAGGGCCGACTGCGAGAGCATGTAGCCGACGGCGCCGATCTGCTTCTGGTGGACGTCGCCGCAGAGCTGCCGGATCTTCTCGCCGACGCGCGGGATGTCGCCCTGCCTGGAGGCGCTTGTCTTCAGGCGCTCGCCGTCCGGGAAGTTGAACTTCCAGCTGAGGTTCCCCTCCGGGAACGCGTTGCGGTCCTGCCCCCCCTTGCTGACCGTGTAGCCCGACTGCCGGCAGATGTCGCGGTTCATCGTGGCGAGGCCGCAGGCGGCGACGGAGGAGGCCTCCTGGATCGAATACTGCGCGTCCGAGTAATACGGGAGGGTCGGCAGCGTCTTGCCGTGCGCGACGGCGTTCGCCGCCTCGTTGAACGTCGCGCCGGCCGATTCCATCTGCGCCATGATGGCGGGGGTGGCCCGGGGGTTGCGCAGGCCGGCAGTGGAGATTTCGTCTTCCCACGCCCGGACGGTGGCGATGTCGCAGTTGCCGGGACGGCGGATCTCGGGGAAGCAGTTCTTGATGACGTCCCGCCCGGTGAGCGTGCCGGTCCTGGCCATGATGGCCTCGAGCTTGGGGAGGTTCCTGAGGACGTGCGCGAGGAAGATCGACTCGTGGATGATGCGCTCCGCGGGCTTGGCGCCCGTCGCGAGCGTGGCGAGGGCGTTGAACGCGGCGCAGACCACGCGGCGCTGCTTCGGCGGGACGTTGACGAGCGTGCCGAGGATGGAGGTGTTGGCCGCGGTCGTCATGAAGCGGCCGACCGTGTTGTGCTCCACGCCGAAGGCGCGCTCGGGGTCCGTCTCCCCGAGGTCGAAGCCCGGGTTGACGGCGATGTCCTCGAAGAGGAAGCGCTCCAGGCCGAGCTTCGCGTCGCGCGCGCCCGCGCGAACGTCGAGGTTGAGCTTGGTGGGGGTGTCCTTGGGGGCGTTCCGGTCGGCGAGCGACCGGGAGAGCCCGTCGTGCCAGTCCGAGAACTGCGAGATGAGGCGGAGGCCGTCCTGGAAGTTCGACGCGCTCTTCAGGAAGCGCCCGCCGTAGTTCATCAGGCGGTTCGCCTCGGAGCCGGGGCGGCCGACCTCGCGCATCGCCTCCATCTCGGAGACGCCCTTCGCCTCCGCGTAGAAGTGGGCGGCGCGGGCGAGCTTGCGCAGCTCGGGCTCCATGTAGCCCATTCCGAGCGCGGCCGCCCGCACGTCCGGCGAGCGGAAGGTCTCGAGCTGGATCCGGGCCGAGCGCGCCTTCGCGACGCCGTTCGCGTCGATGGCCTGCTTCACCGCCAGGATGCGGCGGGCGGTGAGCGGCTTGCCGCTGTCGTAGTCGGAGAGCAGCATCGCCTTCTTCACCTCCGCCGGGATCTTCGACTCCCCGCCGAACATGTCGGCGACCGCGTTCCGGAAGAACGTCCGCGTGCGGTCGTTGGCCTTCCACTCGTCGACTCCGCGCGTCCATTTGTGGACGGAATCGGTCCGCGACGTCTTGAGCGCCATGATCTGGCGCCCGTCGAGGGGATCCTGCTTGAGGGAGGCGGTGACGACCGCCGTCCCCTTGCCGGCGTCGGCCCGGCGCTGGGCGAAGTCCACGAAGCCCTTGAAGACGCTGTTGTATCCGTTGACGTCGAGTGCCATGGCGAACCCTTTCTTTCCGTATGTTCCGTATGGATTGTTTTAGCCGACGGCCTGGAGCTCGTCGGCGTGAAGCTTGAAGGAGACGTCCACGCCGCCCGTGAACTTGTAGGGCTCGGGGATCTTGTCCGCGGCCTTCCGGAAGTGGTCGGGGAGGTTGTCGTCGTTGTCCGTCGCAGTGACCTCGGTGCCGTCGTATTGCTTCCAGTCGGCGTTCGCGAGCTTGTCGAGGTCGGCCGCGGAAAGCCGGATGGTCCCTTCGAACTTGGCGAAGCCGTCCGCGTCGCTGGCCGTGTTCACGAAGTCGGCGCCGTTGAACAGGTTGACGATGACCGGTCCGGTGAAGGTCACCTGGCCCTTGATGGTGATGTTGCCGGCCTTGTCCTTCGTGACGGAGAAGGAGTTGAACTGGTCGCCGCCGTTGGCCTGCCCGACGATGAGACGCGGGGCCCCCGCCTCGCGCTCGAACGAGCCGGACACGCTCGTCATCAGGCAGGCCAAGGAGCCCTGGTGGAGCAGGGACATCAGGATGCACGCCTTGCGCCGCGTCGGCTCGTCCAGGCCGTCGAAGGTGGCGGACTTGTTGCCGGTGAGGAACTGCGCGACCCCGTCGCGGGCCGCGGGAATGTCCTTCGGCGGGACGCGCCGGCCGCCGAACGTGAGCCCCATGCCGCGGTTGACGTCCAGCTCGAAGCTCGCGTAGTCCAGGTTCTCCGAGGCGCGGGACGCGATGTGCGTCGCGATGGAGGCCGCGGCGTTCCGGTTCACGCGGGCCTTGAACTCGCGGGCCGGGTTGGGCGACCGGAGGATTTCGCTGTTGCTGGCCACCATGGAGAGGATGGCGCCGGCGGCGCCGCCGGTGATGCCGAACTTCTTGGCCATGGACGTCATCGCGGCGTCGATCGCATCGTTGACGGCGAGGATGCGGCGGGCCGTGAGCGGCCGGCCGGCGTTGTCGAACTTGGAGAGGTTCATCGCGTCGCGGACCCGCTTCGGGACGTCGTTGATGCTCGTGCCGAAGATGTCGATCACGGCCTGCTTGAAGGCGGCGCGCGTCGCGTTGTTCAGGTCCTTCTGCTCCTGTTTGCGCGAGCCGGGGCGGAACAGCCCCCTGGGCGCGTCGGTCTCCGAATAGTTGCAGGTGAGCGTGCTCCCGTTCTGCAGATGCACCACGGAGTCGCCGCCGCGGGCGGTGGGATCGTCCTTGATCTGCTGCGCGTAGTTGGTGGCCGCGTAGAATTTTTCGAGGGCGGCGCGGTTGATGTTGGTGACGGGCATGGCGGGCTCGTGGGTTGAAGGGGTTGAAACGGTTGAACGGTTGAAAGGTTGAAGGGTTGGGTTTTGCCGCCGGATGCGCCCTTGAACGGACGCGCGGTCGCCTATTCTACACGAAAGCGGGACGGGATGTTACAAAAAAACTTCAAGACGACTTGACGGCCCGGCGACCCGTCGACTTGGCCAAGTCGGCAGGTCGCCGGGTCGCCAAGTCGCCCCTTCTTCGAAATATCGCCAAAAATCACCCTTGATTTTATCAATCAATCTGCTAAAATCACGCCTGTTTTTCGCAAACGGCTCTTTCGAGAGGCAAGGAGGACGACATGGAACGATTCGCAATGGACGCGCTTCGGGCGTGGAAGAACCGCAGGAACCGGAAGCCGCTCGTGATGCGCGGCGCGCGTCAGGTCGGAAAGACCTGGCTCGTCCGGAAGCTCGCCGAGACGGAGTTCGAGTCGCTTCTGGAGGTGAACTTCGAGCAGACGCCCGGAGCGGCCGCGCTGTTCGCCTCGAACGACCCGGCGAAGATCCTGCCGCTGCTGGCGGCGCAATTCGGGCAACGGGTCGAGCCGGGCCGGACGCTGCTCTTCCTCGACGAGGTGCAGGCCGCCCCGCAGGTGCTGCTCTCCCTTCGGTACTTCTACGAGAAGCTGCCGGCCCTGCACGTCGTCGCGGCGGGTTCGCTGCTCGAGTTCGCGCTGGCGGACCATTCGTTCTCGATGCCGGTCGGGCGCATCGAATACTTCTTCCTCGATCCGATGACGTTCGGCGAGTTCCTGTGCGCGTCCGGGCGCGAGGCGCTATGGGGATTCCTGCGGTCGTGGCGGGGCGCGGACGACTTCCCGGCGCCGATCCACGACGACTGCATGGAGCTGCTGCGGCGGTATCTGGCCGTGGGCGGGATGCCGGAGTCCGTCGCGGCGTTCCTCGACGGCGGCGCGGACTTCGAGGCGTCCGAGCGTGCGCGGCAGGGCGTCCTCTCGACGTTCGCCGACGACTTCGCCAAGTATTCGCGCCGAGTCCCCGTGGAGAACGTCCGCAAGGTCTTCGAGTCGGTCCCGCGCCAGCTCGGCGAGAAGTTCACCTGGGCCAAGGTGGACCGCGAGGTCCGCTCCGCCGGGCTCGCCGCGGCCCTGGACCTGCTGTGCAAGGCCCGCGTCGCGTCCAAGGTCCGGCGCACAACCGGCTCGGGGCTTCCGTTCGGCGCGGACGCGGAGGAGAAGAACTTCAAGGCGATCTTCCTCGATGTCGGCCTCGCCTCGCTCGCGTGCGACCTGCGGAGCCGCGACCTCGTGGGCGCGGCCGACCTGCTGCTCGGCAACCGGGGCGCGGTGTCGGAGCAGTTCGTCGGGCAGGAGCTCGCGGCGGCCCGTCCGCCGTGGGAGCCGCGCGACCTGTTCTGCTGGGCGCGCGAGAGCCGGTCGTCGAACGCCGAGGTGGACTACCTCGGCGCGTCGGGCGGACGCGTCTACCCGGTCGAGGTCAAGTCCGGCGCGACGGGCCGGCTCAAGTCGATGCACCAGTTCCTCGCCGAGAAGGACACGGACTTCGGGCTCCGTTTCAACGGCGACGTCCCGTCGTTCGTCGAAACGGACTACCCCGACGGCGTCGGCGCGCGACATCCGTTCCGGCTCCTTTCGCTCCCGCTCTACCTCGCCTCCGAGGCCCGCCGCCTCGTCGAGGAACGGATCTAGGCCAGTTCTTCCACGGCCGCTCGGATGTCCGCCTTCGCCTTTTCCCAGTCGAACGGCGCGAGCATCGACGGCGGAAAGTCGTTCTCCGCGTCGTCGAAATAGACGAGACTGCGGAGGACGGCGAAGAGGGAGGCGTCCGGGAACTTTTCGCGGAACCACGCGACCATTTCTTCGAGCCGGAACCTTTTCAGGGCCAGGGTGGCAGGTTCGACGGCTTGGAGGAACAGCATCTGAACGACTCCTTGGGAACGTGGCCGACGCACGAAACGAACGCGAGGGCCGTGGGTTCCAGGCAACGCATGTTCCGCGCCTCCTCGACGATCGACGGAAGCGTGTATTCGGCCTTGACGGCCTTCCAGTCGTCCCACGAGCCGCGCTCCAGAACCCGCTGGATGATGCTCCGGCGGTGCTTCTCGGGATCGACCTGTTCGCGGTCGACGTCCCAGAAAAGGTGGGGGGAAAGGCTGGCGACGAAGGGGGACATCGGGGCGGGCGGCGCGGTTTCCGTGCCGGACGCGCCCGATTCTACAACACCTCCCGCCGCCGTTGCAACCGCGCCGCGCCGCGTGGCGGGGTGCGGGGGCGCTACTCCCACTTGCCGAAGTCGCGGACGTAGAGGCTGCCGGCCATCATGTACTGGTAGTCGGCGACGAGCGTGCGTCCCGCGTTGCCCGTCGGCGCCTGGACGATGGTTCCGCCGACGGGGTTCTGCGAGGATTCGAAGGTGAGGTTCTGAGGGAGTTCGGCTTCGAGGATTCGCTTCTGCACGGCGTCGCTCTCCCAGTCCTCGGCGCGGTAGACCTTGCCTTCCTGTTCCAGCCGTTCGGCGCACGCGATCGCCTCGTCGAGGCGGGTCTTGGCGTTGAGGTACTGCTGCGAACGGGGGCCGCCGAGCCGGTCGGCCCAGTCCTTGAGGAGCTCCTCGCGATCCCGACCCTCCTTGAGCCCCTTCAGCTTCTGGCAGAGCTCGTAGTCCATCTCGTCCGGGACGGTGGCCTGGTGGAACGCGGTCGTATTGTAGAGGCCGCAGACCGTGAGCGGGGACTTCGCCTTGGAGACGTCGATCTCGATGGATCCGTCCTTCAGCTTCCTGTAGCCGGGGTCCCCCTTCGTCGCCGCGTCCAGCGCGAGCTTGCTCTTGGTGCCGTAGGCGAGCGAGAGGGTGCGGACGCGCTTCGTGTAATCCTCGGCCATCGCGGGGGGCAGAAGGAACTTGGTCAGGCCCGTTCGGGTCGCGCCGAAGCTCGCGTCGTTGTCGATGGCCTTCACGACGACGGTGAGGTCGGGCTTCACCTGGACCATGTAGTTGGCGTTGTGGCGGTCGCCCTGGCCGGTGATGGCGTCGAACCAGTGGAGGCGGTTGAGCTGCCGCATCATGCGCCCGCGGACGAGCCGGCGCCGGTCGGCGGGAAGGGCCTTGATCTCGTCGGTGCCGAGGGAGATCTTGTTCCCTTCCGCGTCGAAGCGCGGGCCCACGTCGCGGGCGAGCCGGCGGGCCTCCGTGCCGGGCGCGAGCTCCATGTACATGCCGAAGACGCCGTTGTGGGTGCCGGCCGTGGTCCCGACCATCACGTCGCCGAGGCCGAGCGCGTCGGCCGTCCGGTTGACGGCCCGGTTGATGCGCGTGAGCTCCTGCCTGGAGTCGAGCTGGCCCACGAGGCCCGTGAGGATGGGGGAGTTCTCCGCGGCCAGGCGTCCGGCGAACTCGGGCTTGAAGACGCGCTTCGTGCCGTCCTTGAAGGTGACGAGTTCGACGGTGTTGAAGCCGCCGCTGCCGAGCTGCCGCGATTCGACGACGTTGCGGTCGTCGAGCGCCGGGTCGATGTCGCCGTCGGCGTAGCCGTGGACGCGCGATTCGACGAGCGTGGTGAAGGAGCCCTCCCCGAAGAAGACGGCGCGGACCGCGCCGGAGCTGCCAAGTTCCGCGGAGGACTTGGCGCGGGCGGCCAGGGCCTGCAGGTGGTCCATGATCACGTAGGTGCAGAGCGCGATGTCCTCGAACTGCCGCTTGAGCAATTTCAGGGCCTTGTCCCCGAGGAAGTCGGTGCGGAATTTCTCGAAGGCGTCGCACAGTTCGTCGTCGCGCCTCAGGGCGGCCGGCACGTGGGCGTCCTTCAGGAAATCGAGACCTTCATGCCAGGCCTTGTTCACGTCGTCGTCCCGGAGGTCCTCCAGCGCGGACAGGGCGGCGTTCTTGTTGGAGCCCGACGGCTTCTCGGCGTAGGCGTACAGCGCCTTGCGGAACTTCTCGATGCCTTCGACGAGGTCCGCGACGGCGGCGCACTTCCGCTGCTCCTCCGGGGTCGTGCCGAACTGGCGCAGCCGGGCGGCGAACTTCGGCTGGAGCAGATCGACGGAAGGGAACCCGACGTCCTTCCGGACGAACCGCCGGCGCAGGTCGAGCGCGGCGCTCTCGCGCAGCTTCTTGAGCTTGGTCTCCGCCTCGCCGAGCAGCTTCGCCGCCTCGTCGAGGAACGAGCGGTCCACGAAGAGCTCGCGCGTGCCGCCGCCCGCCTTCGGGATCCGGACGACGCCGCTCTTCGCGGCGCCCGCGATGGCGTTCCTCGCCTCGGCGATCCGGTTCCGGAAGGTCGTCAGCTGCGCTTTCGTGGCGGGCTGCTCGGGATGGGCGTCGAAGTCGTCCAGCTGCTTCAGGACCGGGGCCAGCTGCCGCTGGAACGCCGCGATCGCCTGCGAGCGGTCGTGCATCCGGAGCGCCTTCTCGTCGGCGAGGTCCGCGACCCGGCGGTCGAGCGTCGCCTGCTGCCTGTCGTCGACGTCGTCCAGCCCGTCCTTGGCGATGTTCGTGAGCTCGAGGATCACCGTCTCGATTTCGCCGATGCGGCGGTCGCACTGGAGCATGGCCTCCTCGAGGGCGGCCTGCTGGTCGGCCGTGGCATTCGCCGGCAGGTCGTTGAGGAGCTTCGTGAGGGCGTCGGAGAGCGCCTGCTGCTTGTCGAGGGCGGCCTTGACGGACTTTCCGACGTAGCTGTACTTGTTCCAGTCGACGACGCCCGTGTCCTGATTCACCTCCATGGCGTTGGCGAAATCCTCGCCGGTGAAGGAGTCGAGGACGCGCATCGCCTCGTTGGCGGCCTTCGCCGTGGCGCGCAGGGAGTCCACCGTCGCCTTGTCGAACTTGGCGCCCTTGGCGAGCTTGGCGATCGCCGCCTCGTCGACGGTCCGCCCGGCGGCCTTGCCGGCGCGGGCGAGCAGGACGTCCAGCGAGCGGACGAGCTCCTTCGCCGCGGCGTCCCCGCCGGGAACGCCGGCGGGGGCCTCCTGCGGGGGCTCGTTCGGCGCGGGCGCGTTCGGCGGCGGCTCGACGCCGCCGGGCTGGATCGCCGGCTGGTTGACCGTGCTGTTGTTTGAAATCGGCGCAAAGCCTCCAAATCCGCTCATGGTGATGTCCTTTTCTTCGGTGGCCGCCTCGCGGCCGATTCTCCGGGCTCGCGTGCTACGGTTGCCCATTCTACACGAAACCGGGGCGGGACGTTACAAAAAATCGCGCCCCCGATTGCGCGGGGGCGCGGGGCGGGAGGCTACTGGAACCAGTCCTTGCGGCAGACGCTGTAGGCGAGGTCGCCGGTGAAGAGTCCGTGGAACTGGAGGCGGCTCTCCTGGCAGATGTTCTTGGCCTGCTTGGACTCGGATCGCTTGAGGTCGAATCCGTTGGACGCCGGCTTGATCGGGCTCGTCGGCCCGAACAGCTCGTCGTTGAGGATGCTCTTCTGCACCTCGCGCTTCTCGAAGTCCTCGGCGGAGATGACCTTGCCCTCGTTCTTGAAGCGCTCCGCCAGCGCGATCGCCTCGTCGAGCCGCAGCATCGCGCTTTCGACGGCGTCCGCCGGCAGGCGCTTGAGCAGGTCCTGCCGGTAGGCCTCGCGGGCCTCGGAGCCCGGCGCCATCGCCACGAGGTGGTTGTAGAGGTCCTCGTCGATGTAGCTCGGGAGGACGTCGCAGTCCGAGCCGGTGACCCTGCGGAAGGCCCAGTGCAGTTCGCCGGCCGCGAACTTGGAGGGGTCGACCTCCAGGCGGTTTCCGGGCAGCGCCTTGATGCCGGGGTCCGACTCGAGCTTCCGGCGGATTTCGTCGCGCAGCTCGGGCGGGTATTCGTTGACGATGGCGTTGAAGTACGATTTGAAGACCCTCGCCTCCTTCGGGGGGAGAACGACCTTCCTCAGCCCCGTGCGGTAGGCCGGGTAGCAGGCGTCGTTGTCGATGCACTTCACGGTCACGGTGAGGTCGCTCTTCACCTGGATCATGTAGTTCCGGGAGTGGCGGTCCCCCTGGCCGGTGAGCATGTCGAACCACTCGAGGCGGTTCGTCTGGCGGACGATGCGGCCCAGCACCTTGCCGTACTGCTCGTCGGGGAGGTGGCGGATCTCCTTCGGGGTCAGGCAGCCGGGCTGCTTCTCGACGCGCTTCAGGAAATCCGAGCAGGTCTCGCCGGGCGCCTTCTCCATGAAGGTGCCGTATTGGCCGTCCAGGACGCCGACCGTCGTCTTGACCATCAGGTCCCCGAGGCCGAAGTGCTCGGCGGCCTTCGCGGTGGCGACGTTGAGGTGCGCGACCTGCGTCTCGGGCCGGTAGTCCATCGAGAGGTTCAGCGGCTCGATGCCCTTGCGGCCGGGCACCTCCGGCTTGAAGACGTATTCCGAGCCGTCCTTGAGCTCCGCGAGGTAGACGGTGTTGGCCTGCCCGGAGCCGAGCTTCTCGACCGTCTCCACGCGGGAGGGGTCGAGCGCGGGGTCGACGTCGGCGTCGTCCATCCCGCGGATGCGCGCCTCGACGAGCGTCGTGAGCGGCAGGTCGCCGTCGAAGAGCGCCCGCGCGGACGCCGCGGTGAGGAACTTCTCCGGCGGGAGCGGCCCTTCGAGCGATTCCCCGATCGCGACCAGGTGCGCCACCATCGCGGCGAGGACCTTGGCGTTCTTGGCCTGGCCGTAGACGACGTTCCACTGCTCGATCGTGACGTTCTTGTAGGGATCCTTCTGGTCGAGGCCCGAGATCTCCTTCTTGATCAGTGCCGGCTGGAGCGGCTGGAGCGCCTCCAGGACGGCCTCCATCTCCGCCTTGAGCGCGCGCGTCGGGTTCCGGGCGTATTGTTCGGCCAGCCCGGCCAGCCTGTGTCGCAGGCTCGCGGCCATGGCCAGCATCGGAGCGCGGGCCGACAGGCCGGGGAGATACGCGGGGTCGCCGACGACCGGCGCCCGCCGGATCGAGGAGAAGTCGGCGAGCTCGACGTGCTTCCCGAGGGCCTTGAGGACGACCTCGCGGCGGATGCCCGCGAGCCGCTCCTCGAGGCCGCGCAGCACGGCCGCGGCGGCGTCCAGCAGCTGCCGGTCGGGCATCACGCGGGAGCCGTCCGCGCCGACGGCGATGCCCTCGCGCCCGGCGCGGGCGAGCGCGTTGGCGGTCTCGCGGATCTCGCGCGTGTAGGCGGCGAGCTCCTCCGCGGTGATCTCCGCCGGGCCGCGCGCGGCGAGGGCGTCGAGGCGGTCGACGAGCGGCCGGAGCGAATCGTGGACGAGCCCGAGGTCCGCCGTCGTGCCGTGCATCGAAAGCGCCTGGCGCGGCAGGAGCGCGTCGAGGCGCCGGTCGAGCCGCGCGTCCGCCGCCGCGTCCTTGTCCCTGCCGGCCTGCTCGGCGGCGTCCGCGAGCTCCAGCGCGAGCGTGAGGATCTCGGTCCCGCGGCGGTCGCACTGGAAGGCGAGCTCGCAGAGCGAGTCGAACGCCTCGCCCGCGATCCCGCGCCTGTTCACGAGCTCGTGCAGCTTCTCCGCCAGCGCCGCCTGGTCGTCGAGCGCCTTCCGGATGGCGGTGGCAACGGGATCCCCCTCCTTCCATTCGAACGCGCCGTCCTTGAGCGCGAGCGCGTTGCCGATCTCGCGGCCGGTGAAGGCCGCGAGCGCCGCGAACGAGCCCCGGGCGCGGTCGGCCAGCGTGGAGAGCTGCTGGCGCGTCGGCGCGTCGAGCTTGGCGGTCTCGGCCGCCGCCTCGAGCGCGGCGGCATCGACCGACGCCGTCGCCGTCTTCGCGGCGCGGACGAGGAGCGAATCGAGCTTCGCGACGAGCTCGCCCGCCGGCATGCGGGGCGCCTCGGGCGGCGGATTATCCAGCGGCTCCGGCGCGACGGGCGGATTGCCGACGGGCGCGTTGTTCGCGGGCCCCTGCGCGCCGCCGACCGGCGGCTGGACGGGAACGGGGTTCGGGATGTTGGCGTTGACGGGAGGGAGGGGCATGGCGGAGACCTTTCGATTCGAGATGGACGTGTGCGTGTCGACCATTCTACACGAAAGCGGACCGAATTGTTACAAAAAACACAGGCGCGTGGCGGGGTGGAGACCCCGCCACGCGCCCGGACGCCGCGAGGGGCGCGGAGCCGGCGCTCACCCGTTGATCTTGAACATGTACCAGCCGGGCGGGGCGTTGTTGTAGCGCTCGATGCACTGCATGAGGACCTTGAAGAGCTCGTGCTGCACCACTTCCGCGCGGCCTGCGGCGCGGTGGCCCATGTCGGCGCCGAGCCGGTCGGTGAAGAGCGTCCCGTTCTTGAAGAGGTAGCCGTAGGCGTTCGAGCAGTACTTGTACATCGCGTTCCTCTTGTCGATGTCCGTCCTGAAGGCGGTTTTGACGATCGGCTTGAGCGTCCTCTCGAGATAGGTCTTGACGCGATCGACGTCGATGCGGTGGTCGGGGAAGGCGTTGCACAGCATCTGGGTGCAGCGATCGATCTTCCCGTCGAGGTCCGAGAGGGCCTTCTTTTCGGGACTCACGAGCGTTTCGACGCGGCTCTTCACGAGGTGGACGAGGCGCGAGAGGTCGTCGGTCTCGTCGAAGTAGCCGTTCGTGGCGTAGTTGCTCGCGAATGCCTTGAAGCGCTTCGGCGTCCCCGCCGGATCGTCGGCGTCCCGGATCTTCAGGACGTCGTCCAGCGCCTGGGCGAGCTTCGCGTCGAATTCCGCGGCCTCGGCTTCGTCGAGCTCGAAGGCGAGCCCGGCCTTGACGAGCTTCGCGAGCTCGCCCAGCTTCTCCGGCGCGGAGAACTCCGCGGCCTTGGCGAGGACGCCATCGGCCCTGAGGTCCTCCCGGGAGGCGAAAGAGATCTCGCCCGGCTCGACCGTCCGGACCACGTTCGCGACTTCGCCCATGGCGACGGCGTCGTCGAGGAACAGGTCCACCATCTTGGAGAAGTTCCGGTCGATGTCGAAGGCGGAGACGGGCTTGAGGACCGGCTCGCCGGTGCTCTTGTCCACGACCGTCGTGACGGTCCACTTGCCGGTCTTTTCGTCCTTGGCGATTTCCGTCAGGGGGCGCTTGGCGCCGGCGAGCGCCCCGTAGAGCGCGAACCTGCCCTTCTCCTCGAGCGCCTTGCGGATGAGGGGGTTGATCTCGTCGTCCTTCTCCAGGACGATGTTGGCGGCCTTGCTGTCGATGCGGCGCCGGATCTCGTCCTCGTCCGTGATCCCCTTCTTGGCGCAAAACTCGCGGACCCCGGCCTCGCACGACGCCTTCGCCTCCTCGTAGAAGGGCCGGCGGACCTCCTCGGCGATGTCGTTGAACTCCGCGATGGCGCTTTTGGCCAGATCCGTCGTCTCGTCCGACTTCGCGGCCTTCACGATGCCGGCGGCGCGGGCGAGGAACTCCTGGACGTTGTCGTTCTTGGCCTCGACGCACGCGCCGTCGAACGCCTTGAGGAAGTCGAGCGCGGTGGACTTGCCCTGCTCGATCAGGTCCGCGGCGGCGAGGAAGCCGTCGATGATCGTGTCGAGCATGTTGAGGACGTAGCCCTTCTTGGCCCGCTCGTCGAGGCCCTTCGTGTTGTCGTCGAAGTGCGTGAGGAATCCGCCCTTGCCGCGTTCCTTGCCGCATTCGCGCACCATCCGGTCGCAGTCGGTCCCCTTCTCGACGCGGGTGAGCGAGTTGCGCAGGCCGGCGAGCATCTCGATGTCGTCGAGGCGCGAGACGAACTTCTCGTGGCCGGCGGGCTTGTCCGCGAGGATCTTTTCGCGGAGCGCCGCCACCTTCTCGGCGACCGTGCCGGCGTTGGGGTTGTCCTTGTAGCCGCCGGTGATGCGCAGCTCCTCGGCCTTCGCCTCCTCGATCTTGCGCTGCTCGTCCAGCCAGCCGTCGTATTGCGTTTGGAGCGTCCGGACGAAGCGGGAGAGCGTCTTGCCGCGGAAGGCGTTCGTGAGGGCGTTGCCGCTCGAGAATCGCGCGGTCACCTTCCCGTCGTCGCCGAACGAGACGTCGAACGTGTTGTGGTTGACCGTGATCTTCCCGTTGACGGGACCGTCGCCTTCGGCTCCGAAGAAGTGGTCCTTGAACGAAACGTCGGCGATGTGGGCTACGGATTGGATGGGCATCTTGTCTTTCCTTGGGTCGAAGGACCCGTTGCGGTTGCGGTGTCGTCCATTCTACACGAAAGCGGGGCGGAGCGTTACAAAAATCGCGCGTGGCGGGGTGGGGGGGGAGACCCCGCCACGCGCCCGGACGCCGCGGGGGGCGGCTAGCCGTAGAGGATCGTGTCCAGGACGGCCGGGCCGATGGCGTCGATGTCGGCCTCGGTGATGGCGCGGACCACCGGCTTGCCGGTCTCGCCGACCAGCGGCCGGAACTTGTGCTCGACGAGCTCCTCGCCGTCCTCGCCGCGGCTGGTGACGATTTCCGGCACGTCGATCGGGCGGATGACGCCGACGAGATCCTTCTTCACCTGGTCCGCGACGTCCTCCCACTTGCCCACGTTGTCCGGGTTCGCCTTGGCGATGGCGGAAATCACGTTCCCGATGCACTGGTTGAGCGGCTGGTCCTTGTCGTGCATCGCGACGCCGGAGAGGTCGTTCGCCCCCATGAGGCCGAGCGCCTTGCGCCATTCGCCGGGACGGCTCGCCTTGTCGTCCATGCAGGCGCCGGGGTTGTCGTCGATCTTCTCCAGGAGTTCGGGCAGCTTCCCGGCCTTCTGCGCGTCGAGGAAGAGGTCCGCGGCCGTCTGGATGTACATCCGGATCGTGTTGCGGACGTAGTCCTTGAGGGTCTTCACGTCCTCCGGGGTGTTGAGCTCCTTGGGGAGGTTGTGGTAGAGCTCGTAGTGCAGGACGGGCTTGATGGTGGAGTCGTATGCGATGTAGTTCACGAACTCGTTGCGGTTCGCGCAGGGTTCGCCCTCGTACTGCCCCGGCCTGACGAAGCAGAAGCGCGGCACGTCGTAGTCCGGATCGGTCTTGGCGCGGTGTTCGCTCCAGTCCGGGTTCTCCTGGAGCAGCCCCTCGAAGTCGTTCTCGAGGAAGTCCAGGCACTTGCCGGCGTAGGCGAAGTAGGCCTTGGCGGCATCCACGCATTTCGCGTTGGGGGGCATCTTCGCGAGCGTCTCGCCGATGCTCCCCAGCTTGGCCCGGTAGATCGCGGCGTCGAACTCGCCGCGCGCGGCGAGGGTCGCCTGCCTGACGATGGAGGTGATGCGGCGCTGCGTGAGCGGCTTGCCGGACTTCACGGTGCCGTCGGCGCCGACGCCGAAGTCGTCGCGCTTGAATTCGGGGCCGAGGAGCTTGGCGAGCTTGTCCATGAAGGCCTTGGAGAAGGTGACGACGCCCTTGTCGTTGCGGCCGACGCCCTCGAGGCCGAAGGCGTTGCCGAGCGAGCGCAGGAGTTCCGTGCGGACGGCGTTGTTGGCGGCCTTGGCGGTGCCGCCGCGGAAGATTTTGCCGATGGCGCCGTGGTAGTCGTTCTTCTTGACGATTTTGTCGCCCTGGCCGAGGTTGGCGATGGCGTCCTGGCCGCCGAGATTGGCGTTGCGGAATGTGTCGAGTGCTGAGACGTTGAAGCTCATGGAAGGACCCTTTCGATTGGATGTTCGTTTATTCTACACCAAAGCGGGGGGAAAGGTTACAAGCGGGTAAGGTAACCTCCCATGGGATTTGGATTAGACGCGGAATCCGGAGTCGGGCGGGACGGCGGCCGGTGCGGGCGCGGGTTCCGGGGCGGCGGGCGCGGCAAGCGCATCGCGGACGGCGAGGGCGGCGGCCGAAAAGGCAAGTACGCGGTCGCCGAGGGCGTCGGCGGTCAGGCCGTCGAACGGCATGAATCTCGAGAGCAGGAGCGTGCCCGCGAAGAGACCGAGGTAGTTGCCGCGCGTGCCCTTGCCGTTGCAGGCGAGTTCGAGGGCCGCGCGGAGCGTCTCGGGCGGCAGCTCCTCGCCGGGCTCGCTGACGGGCGCGAAGAGCACCACGTCGTCCCGCTCGCGGCGGTACTGCAGCGTGATGACGAGGTCTTCCGTCTCCAGCGAGCAGGATTCCTGCGTATCAGCTTCAAGCGGAAGCCCCGTTTTCTTGGCGAATTCGGCGATCAGCGATTCGAATGGCGTCATGGCACTGTTTTCCTTTCTTGATGGTTTCAGTTGAGTACGAAATCGACCGAGGCGGGATTGAAACCACTGCCAAGGACGAGGTTTTCACCAAGGGCCTCCCGGACGCTGTTGACGCGGCCAGGGACATTGCCGGGGGCGGAGGCGATCTCTTCGGCTTCCGTGCCGTCAAAGGCGTCAAGGTCGACGTCCCGCTCGAACCTCATCATCTCGCGCTGCGCGATTACGAACTGATAACCGATCCGGACCGCGCTGCCGGGGCCGAGCCGGTAGGATTCGGCGCCCGTGCGGAGGGTGGCGCCCGTGCGTTCCGTTTGGATCTGCATGACGATATGATTTCCGCCCTTGCAATCCAGTTTGACGCGGCGTTTTTCACCGCCGCCGGAAATGGCGAGGACGCTCCTGCCGCCCTCGGGATCGAGCGCGATGCCGACGCCGTCGGAGATCGCCTTCTTCGCCTTGTCGCCGAGGAGGCCCGCGATGAGGGCGACCTTGCGCCGGGCCGTCGGATCGAGCGTCGCGAAGGTGGCGTCCTCGCGGTCGGCGATCTGGCGGGCGAGCTGGTCGAGCGCCTCGTCCGGATCGGAGGAAAGCTTGCCGCCGCCCTCAAGCTCGACCTCGAGCGTGCCGTCCGCGATCGCCTGGGCGAAACCGGTGTCCTTGAGCTCCCCCTTCGCGACCTTCTTCGCGTCTGTGAGCGCGGCAAGGGAAAGAAGGGGCTTGACGTTGTCCGTATAGCGCTCCTTCATGGTATCGGCGACCCTGAAGGGGTATTCCTCCAGAAGCGCGGAAATCATCTGGCGGACGCGCCCGGCGGCGGGGCCCTCGCCCTTCACGGCACGCGTGGCGAGGTAGTTCTCGCGCTCGGACTTTGCGTCGGCCTCCACTTCCCTGAGGATGTCGACGATCATGTTGCCGATGCCGATCCCGTGGTATGGCATGTTCTCGGCCTTGCGGGCGTCGATCGGCTTGTTGGGCAGTCCGAGCCGGAGGTCGACGGCGTGCTTGAGCAAATTGACGAAGATGCTCATGTCCCCCGCCTGCACGGACATGGCCGACGAGACTCCATCCGGGATGTCATCGGGGATGTCGATCTTGTTGGCGTGGAGCTTGTAGTAGATGTCCACGACGCGGGCGGCGTTCGGCGTCTCCAGGGCGGCCTCGATGTTGCGCATCGTTTCCGGCCCGAAGCGCTCCAGGAGGAACGCGGCGAGAAGGGTCCGCGCCTGGAGGATGTCGTCGCCCTCGGCGTGGTTGCTGAGCTCCGTATCGTGCAGAATGCGCAAGATTGCGAAGTGGAGCTCCAGCACGGCCTTGTGTATGTCGAGGGCCGAGCTGCTCGGTCCGAGCTCGGCGATGGCCGACAGCTCGATCGAGCGGGCGGCGCGGGCGACGGCGGCGACGGAGCCGCGAGGCAGCGGTCTGCCGTTGAGCTCGCTCAGCGCGTCGCACCCGACGAGGTACGCGGCAGGGCTCCCCTTCGTGGCCTCACGTAGCGCCTTGTAATTCTCCTTGTAGTCCTCGATCTTCTGCAGGACGGCCGCCCGCGAACGGATTTGCCCGCCGTCGTTGACGAGGATGCGGTCCATGAAACGGATGACCGTGTAGAGCAGGTCCGTGTCGTTGCCGCACGCCTCGACCGCCTCGCGCATGCGCGCGCCAAAGATCTCCTTGTCGCCTGTTACCGGGCAGCGCCCCGCCCGAGCGCGGGCCGCTTCGAGGCGGACGTCGATGGCGGGGCGGAGGTCGGCCTCCGTCTTGTCGTTGCGCACGCCGTTCTCGTCGTAGAAGGTGGCGAAGACGTGGTCGAGGTAGGCCTTGTCGAAGTGCGGCATGCCGAGGCGGGCGGAGGTGGCGACGTGGACGAGATCGTTCGAGGCGCCGTCGAGAAGGGCCGCGAGCTGTTTCTCGAAGGCGTCCGCGTCGAGGACGCGGCGGCCGCCGCCGGCATCCTTCATCGGCGGATGGTCGACGAGCGGCTTCGCGGCGCGCTCAAGGTAGCGCTCGGCGTCTTCGGGCCAGTCCTCGCGGCGCAGGCACGAGCGGATTGAATCCTTCACGGCCGCGTGGATGCGCTTCGCGGCGATTCCGCCGGCCTCGGTCGAGGCGATCTTGTCCGCGTTCACCGTAGCGAAGCGGTTCGCGATGTCGGCGAGCGCGCGCCCCGAGGCCGAATCGTCGATGTGGCGGTCGTCGTCGTAGCTCTTGATGTCGGCTGCGAGCGCGGCGTTGTCCGACTCGTGCGAGGCGGCGAGGAGCGCGACCTTCACCTGGTCGATGAGCTTCTGGACCTTCTGGCGTGCGTCCCCGATGCCGAAGTAGCACTTGAACTTCTGCCACGCGCCGGCCTCCTTGATCTCGCCGGTAGAGTTGGCGAGGTAGTAGGTCTTGCTTGCGTCGAGCGAGCGGATCGTATCGATGTTCAGGGCCATTCCTGTTTCTCCTTAAAATTCGCTTCTGCTCGTCTTGGCCTTGTTTTCCGTCCGTGACAGGTTCAGTTGAGGGTGAATTCGACGTCGACGGCGTCCACGTTCTCACCGAGCACATAGTCCGCGCCGATGATCTCCTTGACACGCTCGGCGCGGTCGGGGACATTTCTGGGGTTGGATGCGACTTCTTCCGCCTTCGTGCCATCGAAAGTGTCCAAATCGAGGCCTTCCTCGAACTTTTTCATTCTGCCGATGCCGATCAAGAAGCCGTAGTGGGTCTTGACCACGCTGCCGGGGCCGAGGAGATAGGACGAGCTGCCCGTTCGGACATTGACGCCCGTGCGTTCCGTTTCGATATTCATGCGGAGGTACGTTCCCCTCGGGCACTCGATCTTCACGCGGCGCTTTTCGCCGCCGCCGGCGATCGCGAGGGCGGGCTTGCCGCCCGCGGGGTCGAGCGCGAGGCCGACGCCGTCGGAAATCGCCTTCATCGCCTTGTCGCCGAGGAGGCCCGCGATGAGGGCGACCTTGCGCCGGACCGTCGGATCGAGCGCCGCGAAGGCCGCGTCCTCGCGGCCGGCGACCAGGCGCGCGAGCTGGTCGAGCGCCTCGTCCGGATCGGAGGAGAGTTTGCCGCCGTTCTCGAACTCGACCTCGAGCGTGCCGTCCGCGATCGCCTGGGCGAAGCCCGTGTCCTTGAGCTGCCCCTTCGCGACCTTCTTCGCGTCGGAGAGCGCGGCCAGGGAGTGCAGCGGACGGACGACGCTCGTGAAGCGCGTGCGCATGATGGCGCGTGGACCGGCGGGAAACTCCTCTAGGTGGGCCGAGAGGAGTTCGCGCACGGGGGCGGCCGCGGGGCCATTGCCGTGCACGGCCATCTTGGCGAGGTAGTTCCTGCGAGATTCCCGAGCGTAGTCCTCTGCGTCCTTCCGGAATTCGTGGAAGATCCGGCGGGCGTCGATGTCTTCGGCGTCCACCTGATTCGCCTTGTTGGCTTGAATGGGACTGCGAGGCAGCGCGAGCATCGCGTCCACCGTCGCCTTGAACGAATTGATGAAGGTGCTCGCGGTCCCCGCCACCTTGGAGGTCATTTGCAAGAGGTCCAACGGCAAGTCCCCCGCCTCGGGAACGCCGTCCGCGTCCATCGAGAGGTCGAAGTAGGTCTGCTGGAGGCCTGCGGCCAGCGGCGTCTCCAGCGCCGCGTCGATGTTGCGGAGAATCTCGGGCGGGAAGCGCTCCAGCAGGAACGCGCCGATGAGCTGGCGTCCCTGGGCCAGGTCGTCCTGTCCGTCCCAGATCATGTCCGCCCCCACTTCATGGGTGATGCGGTCGATCGCCCTGTAGTACTGGTACACGGCCGCGTGAATGTCCCGGCTCCCGCTTCCGGGGCCGAGCTTGTCGACAACAGGCCCCAGATCGATCGTGCGCGCGAGTTCGGCGATCTTGGCGATTGTTCCAGCCGGCATCGGCTTGCTCGGCAGCGCGCCCAGTCCGGCGAGCGCGGTACGGAGCGCAGCCTTGTTCGCAGGCGCGGCCTTGCGCAGTTCCTCGAAGTTTTTCTTGATGCCCTCGACGTACCCGCGGACGGCCACCGGAGAGCGGGCCTGGCCGCCGTCGCCGATGAGGATGCGCCGGAGGAACTTGAAGACCCGGTCGAGCGCGTCCGCGTCCTTGCCGCACGCCATGAGCGCGACGTGCACGAGGGCGGAATACTGCCTTTCGTCGCTGGTGTTCGGGCGCTCGCCCGCCGCCTCGATCCACTTTTCGAGGCGGACGTCGACGGCGGGCCGGAGATCGTCCACCGTCCTCTCGTTGCGGACGCCGTTCTCGTCGTAGAACGTGGCGAACACATGATCGAGGTAGACCTTGTCGAAGCACGGCATGCCGAGTCGGGCGGAGGTGGCGATGTGGACGAGATCGTTCGAGGCGTCGGCAAGCAGGGCCTTGAGTCGCGTCTCGAAGGCGGCCTCGTCGAGGACGCGCCGGCCGCCGCCGGCGTCCTTCATCGGCGGATGGTCGACGAGCGGCTTCGCCGCGCGCTCGAGGTAGCGGACGGCGTCCGCCGGCCAGTCCTCGCGCCTGAGGCACGCGCGGACCGAATTCTTCACGAGCGCCGTGATGCTCTTCCCGGCGATCGCCTTGGCCGAGGCCGAGGCGATCTTGTCCGCGTTGGCGACGGCGAAGCGGCTCGCGATGCCGGCGAGCGAACCGCCCGAGGCCGAGAACAACCAGTTGTGGTTGCCCTCGTACTCCTCGATCGCGGCCGTGAGCGCGGCGTTGTCCGACTCGCCCGAGGCCTTCAGCAGCGCGACCTTCACCCCGTCCACGAGCTTCTGCACCTTGTCGCGTCCGTCCCCGACGCCGAAGAAGCACTTGAACTTCTGCCAGGCCCCGGCCTCCTTGATCTGGCCGGTGGAGTTGGCGAGGTAGTAGGTCTTGTTCGCGTCGAGCGAACGGATGGTGTCAAGAGTGATGTTGGACATGGTGGTCAGTGGCTAGTGGTTAGTGGTCAGTGGTTAGTGGCCCGGCCGTCATTGGGCGTCAGCCTTCGCGTCCATGACGATGTCGCAGAAGACGTTGTAGTCCTTT
>CACWKU010000004.1 GCA_902761575.1 uncultured bacterium | reverse complement strand
CGCAAGACGCTGGCGAAGACGATCGACGCGGCGCTCGCCGACGGCGCGGGCGCGGCGCGCCCCGCCGGCGCCGGGAACGCCGGCTCCGCGCCTGCGGGGGCCGACGGGGAGGGGCCCGATCCGGAGAAGTACCAGATCCTCGGCGTCGCCGGCAAGGGCGGCACCGGGACGGTCTACCGCGCGCTCGACCGCTTCCTCGGGATCGAGGTCGCGGTGAAGACCATCGCGCCGGACCTCCTCGCGGACCCGGACGTGCTGACCGCCTTCAAGGACGAGGCGCGCATCACGATGCAGCTCTCGCACCCGAACATCCTGCGCCTCTACTCCTTCCAGGAGAACCGCGGCTGCCCCTACATCGTGATGGAGCTCGTGCGCGGCACCGCGCTGCGCGACGCGATCCTCGGCAGCGGGGCCCTCTCGACCCTCACGGCGTGCCAGATCCTCGCGCAGTGCGCCTCCGCGCTCGGCTACGCCCACATGTACAACGTCGTCCACAAGGACGTCAAGCCGGAGAACATCTTCATCGACGAGTCCGGCGCGCTCAAGATCATCGACTTCGGCGCGGCGGTCCTCAACGACGTCCGCGCGCAGACCTCCGGCGACATCGTCGGAACCCCCGAGTACATGTGCCCGGAGCAGCTCCGCGGCGATCCCGTCGGGCCCGGCGCGGACATCTACGCGCTCGGCGTGATGACGTACCTCATGCTCGTCGGCTGCTTCCCGTTCCCGCCGGACACGACCGTCGACGACCTGCTCGCCGGCCGCCGCCCGGACTTCTCCGCGCTCTCGCCCGAGCTGGCGGCGGTGCTCGACCGCGCGACGGCCTACGACCCCGCCTTCCGCTACGCCTCCGTGTCGGAGTTCGCGCAGGACGCGATCCGCGCCTGCGGCTGCGAGTCGGTGATGTTCAACCCCTTCGCGCCGATCGAGATCATCCCCGCCCAGCTGCCCGACGCTCCGGCGCCGGAGGCCGCCGGGGACGCCGCGGCCTATTCCACGGAGGGCATCCCGGAGGGCGTCGGCGCGTTCGACTACGCGCCCGAGGCGAACGAATCCGCGTCGAGCGAACCCGCGGAGGATGCGTCCGCGGAGGACGCGCCCGTCGACCCGACGGCGCCGGACTACGGCGACTACGCCTCCGATCCGACGATGCCGGTCTACGGACCGCAGGGGAACTAGCCCCCGCGGAGGCCGGCGATGGTCGTGGCGCAGGTGGCGGCGGAAGGCGCGGCGGGTCGCGTCTTCGACTACGCGGTCCCCGCGTCGCTCGAGGGAGCCGTCGCGCCGGGCGCGACCGTCCTCGCGCCGCTCGGCCGGCGCACGATCTCCGGCGTGGTGCTGTCGCTCTCCTCCCGCTCCTCCCACGGCGGCCCGCTCCGCGAGCTCGCCGGCCTCGCGCCCGGCGCGCCCGCGCTGCCGCCCCCGCTCGTCGAGCTCGCGCGCTGGATGGCCGCCTACTATCTCGCCCCGGTCGAGCGCTGCATCCGCACGATGCTCCCGCCCGCCGTCCGCGCGGGCGCGGCCGGCGAGGACGGCTTCGAGCGGCGTCTCGTCGTCCGCGCCGTCGGCGCGGACGACGGCCGAACGGTCGAACGGTCGAACGGTCGGACGGTCACACCGTCGGACCGTGCGACGACCGCCGAACCCGCGCAGGCGACCTTCGACTTCGGCCGGAAGGCGAAGTTGCCGAAGCCGGCCGCCGTCCGCGCGCCGCGCGCGGAGCCGACGGCGCGGCAGCGCGAGATCCTCGAGCGCCTGGCGGGCGGCGAGGAGAGCCTCGCGGGGTTCTGCCGCACGTGGCGCGTCGCGCCCGAGACCCTGCGGCGGATGGAGGCGGACGGCCTCGTCGCGATCGAGGAGCGCGTCGTGCGGCGCGATCCGCTCGCGGGCCGGCGCATCCTGCCGACGAAGCCGCTGCCGCTCACGCCCGAGCAGACGGACGCCCTCGCGAGGATCCGCGCGGCGATCGACGCGCCCGCCGGCGCCCCCGCGCCGAAGCCGATCCTCCTGCGCGGCGTCACCGCGAGCGGCAAGACCGAGGTCTACCTGCAGGCCATCGCGGCGGCGCTGGAGAAGGGCAGGGGAGCGATCGTCCTCGTGCCGGAGATCGCGCTCACGCCGCAGACGATCCAGCGGTTCGTCGGGCGCTTCGGCGGCATCGTCGCGGTGCTGCACAGCCGCCTCTCCGACGGCGAGCGGCACGACGAGTGGCACCGCATCCTCGCGGGCGAGGCGCGCGTCGCCATCGGCCCGCGCTCCGCGCTCTTCGCGCCGGTGAGGGACCTCGGGCTCGTCGTCGTGGACGAGGAGCACGAGCCGAGCTACAAGCAGGACGAGGCCCCGCGCTACCACGCGCGCGACGTCGCCGTCGTGCGCGCGAGGATCGAGCGCTGCGCCGTCGTGCTCGGCTCCGCCACGCCCTCGCTCGAGAGCTGGCGCAACGCGACCGAAGGCAAGTACGAGCTCGCGACGATGGCGCGCCGCGCGAGCGGCGAGGCGCGGCTGCCGAAGGTCGCCGTCGTCGACATGCGCGGCGAGGTCGCGAAGAGCGGCGGCAGGCTCCCCGTCTTCTCCGAGACGCTCGCCGCCGCGATCCGCGACCGGCTTGAGAACGGCGAGCAGACGATGCTCTTCCTCAACCGCCGCGGCTACGCTCCGACCGTGCAGTGCCCGGCGTGCGGCCACGCCGAGACGTGCGACGAGTGCTCCGTCGGGATGACGTACCACATCGACGACGGCGTCCTGCGCTGCCACGTCTGCGGCGCGTGGCGGCCCGTGCCGCAGGCCTGCCCCGCGTGCGGCGCCCCCGGCTACCGCTTCGCGGGGATCGGCACGCAGCGCGTCGAGGCGATCGCGCGGAAGATGTTCCCCTCCGCGCGCATCGAGCGGATGGACCTCGACGTCACCACGCGCAAGGCGTCGCACGAGGAGATCCTCGCCCGCTTCCGGGCGGGGCGGACCGACATCCTCGTCGGCACGCAGATGATCGCCAAGGGCCTCGACTTCCCGAACGTCACGCTCGCGGGGATCCTGAACGCCGACTCGGGCCTCTCGCTCCCGGACTTCCGCGCGGGCGAGCGCACCTTCCAGCTCATCGCGCAGATGGCGGGGCGCGCCGGGCGCGGCGCCAAGCCCGGCGACGTCATCGTGCAGACGCTCTCGCCGGAGCATCCGGCCATCGTGCACGCGCGCACCGAGGACTACGAGGGCTTCGCCGAGGAGGAGCTCGCCGACCGGCGCGAGCTGGGCTATCCGCCCTTCACGCACTTCGACTGCGTGACCTTCCGCGGGCGCGACCGCGACGCGACGGCGTCCTACGCCGAGCGCTTCGCGGCGGCCGTGGGGAAGTCGGGCGACTACGTCCTCGGCGACGCCTGCCCGGCGCCGATCGAGAAGGCGAAGGGCGTGTGGCGCTTCCAGATCACGCTTCGCGGCGCCTCGCCGCGCGTCCTCGACGGGCGCCTCCGCGCCGCCGCGGCGGCGCTCCCGCCGCCGGAGGGCGTCGGCGTCGCGATCGACGTCGACGCCGTCGGCCTGCTGTGAGCCCGTGGCCCGTCGCACCGCGAAAAGCGGCATCCCGCATTCTTTCCGGTGTCGTCGATCCCGTTGCCCCGGCTCATGGTCGTGTGCTAGAATCCGCCTCCATGAAACACCCCGCCAACATCGGCCGCGGCGCGAAGGTCGCGCTCGTCTCGCTCGGCTGCCCGAAGAACCTCGTCGACCTGCAGGTCGTCGCCTCCGCGCTGCGCGGCGCGGGGTTCGACGTCGGCGTGCCGGAGGACGCGGCCGACGCGATCCTCGTCAACACCTGCGCGTTCATCGAGAGCGCGCGGGAGGAGGCGCTCGACGCCATCGAGGAGGCCTGTTCGCGCAAGGCCGAGGCGGCGGGGCGGGGGAGGGGGGCGCCCGCGGTCGTCGTGGCGGGGTGCCTCCCGCAGCGCTACCGCGGCAAGGTCCTCGAGGCCTGCCCGGAGGTCGACGCCATCCTCGGCGTCGACGACCTCGACCGCGCGCCGGAGATCGTCCGCGCCGCGATCGACCGCGCGGCCGCGGCGGGCGCCGCCGCGCCCGCGATCGACGCCGTGGCGCGCGGCCGCTCGACGAGGCTCTTCACCGCGCGCGAGCCGTGGTTCGTCCTCACGCCCGGCCCCTACGCCTACCTCAAGATCGGCGAGGGCTGCCGCCACGCCTGCGCCTTCTGCGCCATCCCCGGCATCCGCGGGCGCCTGCGCTCGCGCCCCGCCGCCAACCTCGTCGCCGAGGCGCGCGCGCTCGTCTCGCACGGCATCCGCGAGCTCGACGTCATCGCGCAGGACGTCATGAGCTGGGGCCGCGACCTGCCGGGCCGACCGGGCCTCGCCTCGCTCCTGCGCGAGCTCGACGCGCTCCCGGGCGAGTTCCGCGTCCGCCTCCTCTACGGCCATCCCGCGGGCTGCACCGACGAGCTGCTCGACACCGTCGCCGCGAGCCGGCGCGTCGTCCCGTACTTCGACATCCCGATCCAGCACGCCTCGCCGGACGTCCTCCGCCTGATGGACCGCCGCGACACGGTCGCCGAGGTCCCGCGCATGGTCGAGCGCATCCGCGAGCGCGTGCCGGGCGCCGTCGTCCGCACGACCTGCCTCGTCGGTTTCCCGGGCGAGACCGACGCGATGTTCGAGGAGCTGCTCGCGTTCGCGAAGGCGACGAAGTTCGACCATCTCGGCGCGTTCGTCTTCTCGCCCGAGGAGGGCACGAAGGCCTTCTCGATGCCGGATCCCGTCCCGGCGCGCGTCGCGCGCGCCCGCCACCGGCGGCTGATGAAGGCCCAGGCCGCCGTCGTCGCGCAGAAGCTCGACGCGCTCGCCGGAACGGAGGCGACGGTCCTCCTCGAGTCCCCGCCCGCGCGCCGCGGCGAACCGTGGACCGGCCGCACCGAACGCCAGGCGCCGGACGACATCGACGGCGTCACCTTCGTCCGCGGCCTTCCCGCGACCGCCCGCGTCGGCGACTTCGTCCGCGTGCGCTACGTCGGCCACACCGACTACGATCTCGTCGCGGAAATCTGACGGCGCGCGGCGCGGTGTCCCGCCGCGCGCCGCCGGCGCCTGGACGAAACCTTGCCGTGAAACGATGGCCGACAATTCGATTCGTCCTTGCGACGGTCTCCGCGATTTTGCCGACCGCGGCGGAGGATTTCCGCATCACGGACTTCGCGGCGTCGAACGGCGTGCTCCGCTTCACCGCGACGTGGCCGAGCGACGACCCGCCGCCCGGCGGATTCCTCGACCTCTACTGCCGGACGAACCTCTCGCACGGAGGCGCTCGGATCGTCCACAGCGAGGGCGGGGCAGGGGAGCCTCCGCATTCCTTCGCGGTCGACGCGTCGGCCTTCCGGGACGCCCCCGCAGCGTTCTTCCTTCTCGGCACGCGCGCCGACGCGGACGGCGATTCGATCCCGGACGCATGGGAGCTGGCGAACGGTCTCGATCCAACCGATCCCGCCGATTCGGTTCGCGACGACGATTGCGACGGCCTCGCGAACCTCCACGAGTTCTGGCACGGGACCGATCCGCACGCGTCTGACGACGCCGACACGGCGCTCGCCGTCCTCGCTCGTTCGGTCGACGCGAGACTCGCCGGCAAGGCGCCTGCGACGGCGCTGCCGTACTTCCTCGACTATCCTCAGACCGCGTTCGCGACGAACGCGCTCGCGGCCAACCCCGGCTGCTGGGCCGCCGACGTCGACTTCTCCTGCGAGAGCCCGTGGAACGACGAGGCGAAGAACCGGAAGTCGGGCACGCTCGTGAGTCCCGTGCACATGCTGCTCGCGAACCATCACAATCCACCCGAGCCAGGGACCCGCTTCTGGTTCCGCGCACCGGACGGCACGGTCTATGCCCGTAGCATCCAGGCGAAGCAACGAATCGATTCCACGCCCGATACGGACCTCGTGGTTGCGCTCCTGGACGAACCGCTTCCTCCGGCGATCGAACCGGCGAAGATCCTTCCGGAGAACTTCCGCGAGCATCTGGGTTCCGGGCTCGGGCTTCCGGCCGTCTCGCTCGACCAGGAGGGAAAGATTCTCGTGTCGGAGATCGTCGACCTCGAAACCGGCGAGGATGCCGAGGAGGAACTACCGTCGCTTGCTGCGAGCCGCGTTCCCCTTAACCCGACGCGCGCCACGTTTTACGAAACGCTCGTCGCGGGCGATTCGTCGAACCCGAAGTTCCTTCTGCTCGGCGAACAGCCGGTCCTGCTGAGCATCCATTGGTTCGATAACCACGCCGGCGCGTCCATTCGTCGTTACGCCGATCTCATCGACGCCGCGATGACGAACCTCAGCCCGAATCTTGGCTACCGTCTTGAGACCGTCGACCTCGACCGCTTCCGCAAGCTGCCGTCCACGCCGCGCTGACGCGCGGACGACCGACGCGTCGGGCAGGCATTTCAGGACGTGCGACTCTTCGATGATCGACATGCTGTCCGGAAAGGGATGCCGGTTTTGGACGACCAAGGCCTTCACGAACGTCGCCGAAGCGATGGAATCCGCGGTCGCGGAGGCTTCCGAATACCGGTAGACGAGCGGTTCCCCGGCCTCCTTCGCGCGGAGCTCCGCCAATTCGCCCAACGTGCGGCCGATCGATGCGCGCCACCGGCGTTCCGCTTCTTCCGCCTCGGCGTGCGTCATGCCGTGCTGCGCCATGCTCAACGCCAGGAGCAGTTTGATCAGCAGCAGGAACGCCGTCAAGACGAAGAGCAGGAGAAACACCGGACGGACGCTCCAGCGTCGGACGGGTTTCTCCGGCGTCGCGACCGGCGTTCCCGCGCGGCAAACGGACAGCGTTGGGTTCCGCGCCTTGACGACGAACCGGCCGGGAAGGACGTTCGTGATCCGGATGACGCCTTCGGCGGCGTCGAACAGGATTTCGTTGACCAGGTAGGCGCCTGTTTCGGCCTTGTCCTCGAGTTCGAATCCTTCCGTGCCGTCGATGGAGAGCACCCAGCGGACGCCGGGTACGGGCGGCGTCTCGTCCGTCCGTTCGAACGTCAACCGGATGCGGCGGGCGGCCGGATCGAATTCCACGGCGTCGGGGTCGAATGCCTGATCGTGGAACAGGTCCGTCGCTTCTTCGAACGTCAAGGAACGTTCCCGTCCGTCATCCTCGATTGGTTCGTTTGTCCCATTTGAATCCATTGGCGTTGATTCTACACAACGGACCTCATCGGTGCAAGCCGCGAACCTGCACACGCGACAACTCGGGCCGATGCGCCGCGACTAGAGCTGCGAACACGGCTCCAGTCGCAGATATCCGTGTTTGAAACATAACGCATATTATGCGACATAGATAGTTTCTTGAACGGGGGACGGAAAGGGGGTAGAATAACGGTCAAAAGGCAGGGACGGGGGACAGCCCGTCCGTTCGAAGACAAGCGGCCCCGGCACACGGGCGGCTCGCACAACGAGAAGAGGAACGAAAGATGGAAGAAGGCCAGGAGAAGGAATCGACGGGAGCCGGATGGATGGTCGTCGCCGTAATCGCGGCGATCCTTGGCGCCGTTCTGGTGCTGTGCGTCGCATGCACGCGTCAGGAGGAACCGGAGACGATCGAGGTCGATACGGACGCGCCGGCGGAGACGCAGCCCGCGCCACAGGCCGCTCCGACGCTCGGAGACGTCGCCCAGGACGCCGCGGCGAAGATTTCGGCGGCGGCCGCGCCGGGTATCGCCGCCGCGCAGGAGGCGGCGAGCAACGCCGTGGAGGCCGTGAGGGCCGCCTCCCCTGCCCTCTCCGCCGCGCTTTCCGCGACGGCGGACGCCGCCTCCGCGGCCGCGACCCAGCTCGTCGCAGCCGCGTCCGAGGCTGCTGCGGCGAAGGCCGCGGAAGCGAAGGAAGCCTCTGCCGTCTACGTCGATGCCGCGAAAAACGCGCTCGACGAGGCCGCGGAGCAGCTCAAGCAGGCGCTCTCCAACGCCTCAGACGCCGCCTCGCAGTCGCTTTCGGAAGCTTCCGCCGCGCTCGGCCCCGCGCTCGAGTCGGCCAAGGCGCAGCTGTCGGAGGCCGCCGCGGAGCTCGGGCCGGCGCTCGAGGCGTTGAAGACCCAGGCGCAGAAGGCGGCGGACGACGCCGCCGCGCAGATCGAAGCGCTGAAATCCCCCTCCCCCGCCCCGTCGAGCACGGACGAATGAACCCGGGCTCCGCAGCGAAGGATGGCGAGGGACTCGTCCGGGACTCCTCGCGCTTTCCGGACCGGCGGATCTATCCGCCGTGGCCGAAGCGCGCGGCGTTCCTCGCGACGGGCCTCGCGGCCGTCGCGGCGAGGATCCTCACATGGCCGCGGCGGGCGCTCGGGACGAAGCGGCGGGACGCGGCGCTCGTGTTCGAGCCGTTCGGGATGGGCGACGCGCTCCTGCTGCAGCCGCTCGTCCGCGCGCTGCTCGCCTCCGGAAAGCGGGTCGCCTTCGCCGGCAATCCCGCCTGGGCGCCGCTCTTCCCGGCGGCGGAGGGATTCGCGTTCGTCCCGGCGCGTCCCGCGTGGGCGTCGCCCGACCCCGCGCGCAAATACCGCGGCCCGGTTCGCGACGTCCTCCACGCCGCGCGCATCCTCCGACCCTTCGCGAAGGGCGCGGAATGCATCGAGCCGCGCGGCGACCCCCGCGCGATCCTCGCGCTCTGGCTCGCCGGCGCGCGCACCGTCCGATCGCTCCCGCTCTACTGGAGCGCGACGGACTGCCGCCTGCCGCCGTTCGCGGCGCGATTCGTCCCGCTCGACCGTCGCGCGACGCGCCGCGAGGTCTCCCGCGCCTTCGCTCCGCCCGGCGTTCCCTACGGCCGCCCCGACCTCGCGCACCTGCTGGGGGATGCGCCGCGTCCCGATCCGAAGACCGTCGGCTTGATCCCGCTCACGCCGTGGGAGGGCAAGCGATGGCCCGCGGAGCATTGGTCCGCGCTCGTCGAGGGCCTCCGCGCGAGGGGCTTCTCCCCCACCCTGCTCTGCGGACCCGGCGAAGCCGAGGCCGCGCTCCGCGCCGTCGGCGGCTCGCTCGGAGAGCTCGCCCCACCCGACTCCGCGGACTCCGTGTGCGAAACGAGCTCACTCCGCGTGCGCGAGGCCGCTTCCGTCGCCGAATGGCCGCGTCTGGTCGCCGCGTGCGGCGCGATCGCGAGCGTCAACACCGGACCGATGCACATCGCGGACGCGCTGGACGTCCCGCTCGTCGCGATCGACGGCGCGTCGCGCCTGCCGCTGTGGGCGCCGGAAGGTCCGCGAAGCGTCGTGCTCCAACACCAGGACAGCGTGCCGGAGGCGCCCTTCCACCCGACCGCCTCCAACGGCCCGCGAGTGCAGCGCGCGGTGATGTCGCTCGTGACGCCGGACGAGGTCCTCGCCGTGACATTCCTCCATACGCCCGGCTTGCGCGGCGATGGCGGTTCGGTGTAGAATCATGGCCATGCACATCGCTACAAGATCCGATTCTGTCAGGCTCGTCCGGGCCGTCGCAATTGCGGCCGCATTCGCCGCCCTTGTCGCCGGCGCAGCGCTGCTCGTCCTCTTCGAGGTCGGGCGCAACGGCAACGTACTCGAGAACGGGCCGGTCGAGCTAGCGCAGATCACAGTGCTCGCCGCCGCATCTCTCGCCTACGGACTTCGCGCCAGTGCGTCGAATGCCTCCCGTCGCGGCCCTACGCGCGCACTTGTCCTCTGCGCCCTGCTCGTTCTCGCGATGGCCGTTCGCGAACTGGACGGATTTCTCGATCTGGCCTTCTTCCATGGCGCATGGTGCGTCATCGACGGCGCCGTCATCGCCGCGTTCCTCTGCGTCCTGATGCGCCGACCGGCCGAATCCGCGCACGATCTGGCGGACTTCGCCGCCGGTCCCGAAAGCCCGATGCTGCTCGCCGGCATCGCCTTCGCCCTCCTCTTCGCGCAGGCGCTCGGCTACAAGGGCCTTTGGAAGCATGTCTTCGACGTTCCGATCTGGACCGACACTGTCGCGCCGCTGTTCGACGAGACCGGACACCTCCCCGCCGAGATCAACATCGTCCGGCACGTGAAGAACATCGTCGAGGAGTCCTTCGAGCTCGCCTGCTACCTTCTCGTCCTCGCCTCCGCCGTCCTTCCCCCCGCCCTTGCAGACCGTCGTGCCGGCCCTCAAGACCGTCAGACCGTCTGACAGTCGGACACCAAATGGCCGTCTCCATCCAGATCCAGAACCTCGCGAAGCGCTTCGGCGCGACGACCGCGCTCGATCATGTCGATCTTCAGATCGAGCCCGGCGAGCTCTTCTTCCTGCTCGGGCCGTCGGGATGCGGCAAGACGACGCTTCTGCGCCACATCGCGGGCTTCTACGAACCGGATGAGGGCCGAATCCTCATAGGCGGCGAGGACGTCACGCGCGTTCCCCCTCACAAGCGAGACACGGGCATGGTCTTCCAGAGCTACGCGCTCTGGCCGCACATGACACTCGCCGAGAACGTCGCCTTCGGACTCCGCATGCGCGGCGTCGGCAAGTCGGAGGCCGCCGACCGGGTCCGCAGGGCCCTTGCCGCGGTGAAGATGGAGGACAAGGCCTCGCGTCGGCCCAACGAGCTCTCCGGCGGTCAGCAGCAGCGCGTCGCGCTCGCCCGCGCACTCGTCGTGCAGCCGCGCTGCCTGCTCCTCGACGAACCCCTCTCGAACCTCGACGCGAAGCTCCGGCTCGAGATGCGCGGCGAGATCCGCCGCATCTGCAAGGAGGCCGGCCTCACCGCGGTCTACGTGACGCACGACCAGAAGGAGGCTCTCTCGATCGCGGATCGCCTGGCGGTGATGCATGCCGGCCGCCTCGAGCAGGTCGGCGCGCCGCTGGAGGTCTACCGCCGGCCCCGGAACCGCTTCGTCGCGTCGTTCATCGGCGAGACGAACTTCCTCCCGCCGGATTTCTTCGGCGCCCAGGCGTCCTTCCCCGGCGCAGCGGCCCTCTCCGTCCGGCCCGAGGCGATCCGGCTTGGAAAACCGCCCGTCTTCGCCAAGGCGCTCCGACTCTCCGGAACCCTCCACGGCACCGCCTACCTCGGCGAGACCGCCGAGCACCGGCTCGACACCGGAATCCCCGGCGCCCCCGAGCTCAAGGTCTTCGAGCTCAACCCCGAGGTCCTCGCACGCGACGAATCCCGCCGTACCGAGGCCTGGGTCGCCCCGACCGATGTCATTCCGCTGCCTGACTAGACATGAAGCCCCCGTCCTCATCCTCTTCGTCCGTCCCCGAGGACCTGCTCGTCCTCGCGGGCGCAGGCGCGCTGCCGAAGCTCGTCCTACGGGGTGCGCGAGCCGCGGGCGTGAAACGGCTCGGAGCGCTCGGCTTCAAGGGAACGACCCCCGGCTCGACGCTCTCCCTCGCCGACTGGTCCGCCCGCATCTCGATCTCCTCGGTCTCGCGCTTCCGGGAATGCGTCCGCGCCTCGGGATTCCGGCATGTCATCCTCGCCGGGCAGATCAACCCTCTCTCGTTCTTCCGAGCCGCTTTCGACCCCGAGCTGCGGGCCATTCTCGCAACGATGCGGGTCCACAACGCCCACACGATGTTCGGCCGCCTTGTCTCCGAGATCGAGGCGCTCGGCGCGAAGGTCCTGCCGTCCTCCCTCTTCCTCGGCGCGCACATTCCTCGACCCGGTCTTCTCACGAAGCGCCCGCTTTCGCCGGAGGAGGAGGCCGACCTGACGTACGGCTCGAAGCTCGCGCTCGCCGTCTGCGACCTCGACGTCGGTCAGACCGTCGTCGTGAAGGACGGCGTCGCGCTCGCCGTGGAGGGGTTCGACGGCACCAACGCCACGATCCGGCGCGGCGGACGCATCGCGCGCCGCGGCGCGATGGTCGTCAAGGTCGCCAAGCACGGCCACGACATGCGCTTCGACATCCCCGCCGTCGGCCTCAAGACGCTCAAGGTCATGCGCAAGGCGCATTGCACCGCGCTTGCCGTCCAGGCCGGGCGCACGCTCTTCGTCGACCTACCCGCCGTCGTCGCCGAGGCCGACCGCCGCGGCATCGCCATCGTCGCCTTCGACTCCGGCCTCCCCCCCGCCCCCGTCCTCAATGCTGAATGCTGAATGCTGAATGCTGAATGCTGAATGGGCCTTCGGCGTCACTCGTCACTCGTCACTCGTCACTCCCATGAGCTCCGTCTTCGAAGCGATCATGCTTCTGTGCTTCGCAGCCAGCTGGCCGTTCTCCATCCTCAAGGCGATCCGGACGAAGGTTGTCGCCGGCAAGAGCCCGGCGTTCATGGGAATCATCGAGGCGGGCTACGTCGCGGGCATCCTGTTCAAGCTGACGGCACCCGGCCCGACCGACCCGACGGTCTGGCTCTACGTTCTCAACCTCGTCATCGTCGGAACGGACCTGGCGCTCTACTTCCGCTACCGGCACAACGTCCCGCCGGCGGCGTGAGGCCGCCACGCTATCCCGCGATGAACGGCGCCAGCGCCGCCTCGATCGCGGCCTTGCGGTCCGCGAGCAGCTCCGGCGTCTTCGCCTCGACGATGAGGCGCAGGTAGGGCTCGGTGTTGGACTTGCGGACGTTGAACCACCAGTCCGGCCAGTCGTAGCGGACGCCGTCGAAGTCGAGGACGCGATCCGGCGGCGGGAGCGAATCCGCCCACGCGCGCACGGCCGCGAGCGCGCCGTCCTTGTCCGGGACGGTATAGTTGCACTCGCCGCTGTTGGCGTAGACGTCGATCGCGCGCACGAGGTCGGAGAAGCGCCGGCCCGCGCGCTTCTCGGCCGCGGCGCGCCCGAGCACGATCGAGGCGCACAGCATCGCCGAGTCGCAGTTGTGGAAGTCGCGGAAGTAGTAGTGCCCCGCGAGCTCCCCGCCGCACGCGGCGCCGAGCTCGCGCAGCCTCACCTTCGCGAAGGCGTGGCCGACCTTCCAGAGGTGCGGCTCGCCGCCGAGCGCCGAGACGCGCTCCGTGACGCCGCGCGACGTGCGGATGTCGCAGAGCACGCGCGCGCCCGGCTCCTCCTCGAGGTAGTGCTCCGCGAGGACCGCGATCATCGTGTCGGGCCGGACGAACGCGCCGGTCTCGTCGACGAACGCCACGCGGTCCGCGTCGCCGTCGAAGATGACGCCGAGGTCCGCGCCCGTGCGCGCGACCTCAGCGGAGAGCTGCGCCGTCGCCTCCGGCAGGAGCGGGTTCGGCGGGTGGTTCGGGAACGAGCCGTCCAGCTCCTCGTTGAGATACGCCGCGCCGCCGCCGTAGATCCGGCGCGCGACGAGCGCGCCGACGCCGTTCGAGCAGTCGAAGACGACCTTGAGCCCCGCGATGTCCGGCGCGAAGAGCGACTGGAACCGGACGTAGTCGTCGAGCGCCCCCGGGAGCTCTCGCACCGCGCCCGGCTTCGCGGCCTTCGGCGGGAGGCCGCCCGCGATCATCGCCTCGAGCTCCTTCAGGCCCGAGTCGACGCCGACGGGCAGCGCGCCCTTGCGCGAGATCTTGAGGCCGTTGTACTCCTTGGCGTTGTGCGAGGCCGTGATCATCACGGCGGCCGCGTAGCCGCGCTCGGCGCAGAGCCAGTAGGTCGCGGGCGTCGTGCAGAGCCCGACGTCGTCCACGTCCGCGCCGGCCTCGGCGAGGCCGCGCGAGAGCGCCTCGAAGAGCTCGGGCGAGCTGGCGCGCGCGTCGCGCCCGACGAGGACGCGGTCCGCGCCGAGCAGGCCCGGCAGGCAGCGGCCGACGCGGTAGACCGTGTCGGCGTCGAAGTCGGCGTTCCAGACGCCGCGGATGTCGTATGCGTGGAAGGCTCCCATTGGTCGCTCCTTTCCGCGCGGGCTTCCCCGCGCGATGGCGACAATAGTACCACGCCGCGCCGCGGAACTCAAACGCCCGGCCTTTTCGCGCCGGTCTTCTCCGGCAGGAGGCGGAAGAGGAGCTCGGAGAGGGCCTCGGGGAGAGTCGAGAGCCACCATGTCGCGAGGCGCATCGGCCAGGGGAACGAGACGATGCCCTTGCCGCGCTCGATGCCGCGCCCGATGATCTCCGCGGCGGCGGGCGCCTCGAGGAAGAACGGCATCGGACATGTGTTTTTGTCGGTGATGCGGGACCGGACGAACCCCGGGCAGATCGTGGTGACGGCGATCCCCTCGCCGCGGACGCGTCCGCGCAACGCCGCGCCGAGCGCCTTGACGCACGCCTTGCTCGCGCTGTAGGCGGGGCACTGCGGCATGCCGTGGTAGCCGGTCATCGACGAGGTGATCGCGATGCGCCGCGCGGCGCGGCCCTCCGGCCGCTCACGATAGAGCGCGAGCGCAGGCAGGACGGTGTTCAGCACGCCCCCGACGTTCACCGCGAAGACGCGGCGCACGACCGCCTCGTCGTCCTCGCGCCCGTCGGCGCTCATGCCGGCGTTGGCGAAGACGAGGTCGAGCGGCGCCTCCGCGTCGCACCGGCGGATCCAGTCGCCCGCGGCGGCGGCGTCCGCGACGTCGAGCTTCTCCGGGCGGGCGTCCGCGCCGAGCGCGCGGAGCGCTTCCGCGACCGACGCGAGCCGCTCCTCGTCGCGACCGCAGAAGAAGATGCGTTCCGCGCCGCGGCGGGCGAGCCACTCGGCGCAGGCCTCGCCGATGCCGCTCGTCGCGCCGGTGACGAGCACGTTGTGGAATCCGGGGAGGTCCTTGTCTGCGGGTTGCATGCGGCGGAGCATAGCACAACGGCGCGGCGTGTCAAATGCGCTTGAATCCGGCGGGGCTTTCCGGTATCATCCCGGCCCGTTGCGCCTCAGTAGCTCAACTGGACAGAGCATCGGCCTTCTAAGCCGACGGTTGTGGGTTCGAGCCCCGCCTGAGGCACCAAGCACGGAGAGGTGGCGGAGCGGTCGATCGCGGCGGTCTTGAAAACCGCTGGCCCGCAAGGGCCCGGGGGTTCGAATCCCTCCCTCTCCGCCATCTTCCGCGCCCCTTCCGAACCGTGAACGCCCTCCCCTCCCCCGCCCCGCCCCGCGGCCGCGCCGGCTCGGTCGTGCCGTCGCTCCTGCTGCTGCTCACCGCGGTGATCTGGGGCGCGGCGTTCGTCGCGCAGCGACTCGGCATGGACCATGTCGGCCCCTGGGCGTTCGGGGTCGCGAGGAACCTGCTCGGCTTCCTCGCGCTGCTCCCGGTCATCGCCTGGCGGCGCCGCGCGCTCGGGCTCCGGCCGGCGAAGGGCGGCTTCCGCGCCCTCGCCTTCGCCTCGCTCGCGTGCGGCGCGGCGCTCTTCGCCGCGTCGATGTGCCAGCAGGTCGGCCTCCAGTGGACCTCGGCGGGGCTCTCCGGCTTCCTCACCGCCAACTACGTGCTGCTCGTACCGGTGCTCGGCTGCCTCGTCGGCCGCCCCCCGCTGCGCACCACGTGGGTCGGCGTCGCGCTCGCCCTGGCGGGCCTCTACTTCATCTCCGTCGGGCCGGACGCGTCGATCGCGGTCGGGCGTGGCGAGGCGCTCACGCTGCTCTGCGCGCTGCTCTTCGCCGTGCAGATCCTCTGCGTCGACCGCTTCGCCCCGGACCTTGATCCGGTCGCGCTCGCGGCGGGGGAGTTCCTCGTCTCGTTCCTCGCGGGCCTCCCGTTCCTGCTCCTCCCCTCCGAGTCCGCGCGCCTCTCGGCCGCGTCGCTGCGCGCGGCGCTCCCCGCGATCGCCTTCGCCGGCCTCCTCTCCTCGGGCGTGGCCTACACGCTGCAGATCGTCGCGCAGCGCCGCACGCGCCCCGCGATCGCCTCGATCCTGATGAGCCTCGAGGCGGTCTTCGCGGCGCTCTTCGGGTGGCTCTTCCTGCGCCAGGCGCTCTCGCCGCGCCAGATCGCGGGCTGCGCGCTCGTCTTCGCGGCGGTGGTCTTCGTCCAGCTCGCCGCCGCGCGCAGGCCGGCCGCGCGCTAGCGCGCGACGCGGCGCTCGATGCGGAGCGAAAGGAGCGAGAAGAGCAGGCCCGCGCCGCCGGAGACGGCGAGCATCGCGAAGACGGGCGTCCAGCCCGCGCCCGCGTCGACGGCGCGTCCGAGGCTCCAGGCCGCGAGCGACGAGCCGACGTAGCAGACCGTGTCGACGATCCCCGCGACGAGGGCGGCGTCGAAGAGATTGCGGTAGGCGAGGCAGAAGATGCTCGTGATGGCGTTGGTGACCATCACCATCGAGAGATACACGCCCGCGAACGCGACGACGGCGATCGCGAGCGACGGCAGGCCGATCCCCAGCAGCGCGAGCGCGGCGAAGGCCGTCCCGGCGGCGAAGCAGAGCGTCGTCATCGCCGAGACGAGCGGCTGGCGCTCGTGGAAGGCCTTGTTGAGGAAGGCGCCCGCGAGGCCCACGAACGGCAGCGCGAGCGTGAGCAGGATCGAGATCGACGCGGGCAGGCCGAACGCGTCCTGCAGCACCTTCGGCGCCCAGGTCGAGAGGCCGTCGCGCAGGAACCCGCACGCGCCGCAGGCCAGCGCCGTGGCGCCGACGAGCGCCGCCACCGGGCCCCAGCCGGGGCCTTCCGGGGCAGCGTCACCCTTCCCGTCGGCGAAGCGCGTCGCGCGCGGATAGGACTTCGCCGCGGCGTGCGCCGCCGGCGCGCCGGCGGGCGGCGCCGGGAAGCGGAAGAGCCGGAACCAGAGCGCGGCCGAGATCCCGAGCGCGGCGGCGGCGAGGTAGAAGGTCCCCTGCCAGAAGCCGCACGGCGCGCCCGCCGCGGCCGCGCCGAACGCGGCGACGCTGCCGATCGGCAGCGTCGCGCAGACGCAGACGATCGCGCGCGGCATCGCGCGCTCCGAGACGCGCTGCGCCATCGACTTGACGAGACTGCACCAGAGGAGGGACTGCAGCGCGCCGTTGGCGAACCAGATCGCGCGCATCGCCGCCGGGCCGGGCGCGAAGGTGACCGCGAGGTTGCAGAGCGCGGAGCCGGCGAGCGCGAGGCCGAACGACCAGAACGGGTCGAAGAAGTGCGCGAGGACGCCGCTCGCGAGCTGGCCGCAGGCGTAGGCGACGAAGAAGCACGAGACGACCGAGCCGAGCGTCTCGTTGCTCCAGCCCAGCGACGCGGACATCGGGAGGATCGACGCGCCCATGTCGAGCCGCCCGAGGTAGGCGCTCGAGTAGCCGAGAACGAGCAGGAACACGACGCGCAGGTCGGTGCGCGAGAAGACGGGGGCGCGGGCGGGGGCGGGTTCCATGTCGCGTGGCGGGGTCATTTCGCGAGGCGCACCTGCGGGTCGAGCCAGGCGTAGGCGAGGTCCGCGAGGAGGTTCGCGAGCTGGTAGAGTAGCGCCGAGACGAGCACCACCGCGCGGACCGTCGCGAAGTCCGACGCGTAGACGGCGTTGAGTCCGATTCCGCCGAGGCCCGGGATTCCGTAGAAGCTCTCGAGCAGGATGCTCCCGGTGAAGAGGAACGGGACGGCGAGGCTCACGTTCGTCACGACCGGGATCAGGCTGTTGCGCAGCACGTGGCGGACGAGGATGCGCATCGGCGAGAGGCCCTTGGCGATCGCGGTGCGGACGTAGGGCCTGCCGATCTCGTCGAGGATCGCCGTGCGGTAGAATCGCACGTCGCTCCCGAGCGAGCTCAGGACGCCGACGAGGATCGGCAGCAGCAGGTAGGTCCAGTCCTCGAAGCCCCAGAGCGGGAAGAGACCGAACCGATAGGCGAGGAAGTACTGACCCGCCGCGACCCAGACGACGTAGTTCACGCTCATGAGCGCCGTCGTCGCGCCCAGCATCGCGCGGTCGAGCGGCCCGCCTGCGCGCGCCGCGCAGAGCAGCCCCACGAGCAGCGCGACGACCGTCCCGACGACGAGGATCGGCACCGTGAGCGAGAGGGAGACGCCGACGCCGTCCCGCAAGACCTTCGCGACGGGCTCGCGGTACTCGAGCGACTCGCCGAGGTCGCCGCGGGCGAGGTCGCCGAGGTAGCGGACGTATTGCACGGCGAGCGGGCGGTCGTAGCCGTGGACGTGGTCGTATTCGGCGATCTGCTCCTTCGTCGCGTTCTTGCCCAGGACGATCGCCGCGGGCGAGCCGCCGACGACGTCGAAGAGCACGAACGTGAGCAGCGTCACCCCCAGCAGCGTCGGCACGAGCCCCGCCAGCCGCCGCAGCGCGTAGCGCAGGAGGGCGCCGCCGCGACCGCGCCGGCCCAGGGCGGACGCGGCGGATTCCTCGGGCTTCGTGGCGGGGGCGCCGGACATGCCCGCGAGTCTACCAGAATCCGGCGCGAAGGGAAAGCGCCGCGCGCAGGCGACCGCGTTTGCGCGCGCGGCGGCGTTGTGGTAGGATGCGGCGCCGTTCCACACGCGAAAGGACGCATCCCATGTTCCAAGGCACCTACACCGCCCTCGTCACCCCGTTCAACAAGGACGGCTCCGTCGACTACGGCGCGCTTCGCGCGCTCGTCGAGGCCCAGGCCGCCGCCGGCATCGCCGGCGTCTGCCCCGTCGGCACCACCGGCGAATCCCCCACCCTCGACTACGAGGAGCACGAGGAGGTCATCCGCAAGACCGTCGAGTACACGGCCGGCCGCATGCAGGTCGTCGCCGGCACGGGCGGCAACTCCACTCGCGAGGCGGTGGAGCTCACCCGCCACGCGATCGACGACGGCGCGGACGCCACGCTCCAGATCGCCCCCTACTACAACAAGCCCACGCCCGAGGGGCTCTACCGCCACTTCTCCGAGGTGGCGGACGTCGGGCTCCCGGTCCTGCTCTACAACGCCCCCGGCCGCACGTCGCGCGACATCCCGGTTGCCGTCGTGAAGCGCCTCGCCGGCCACCCGAAGATCGCCGGCATCAAGGAGGCGGCGGGCGACGCCAACCGCGTGAACCTCATCCGCGCCGCGATCGGCGACCAGATCGACATCCTCTCGGGCGACGACTCGCTCACGCTCCCGATGATGGCCGCCGGCGCGAAGGGCGTCGTCTCCGTCGCCTCGAACGTCGTCCCCGCCGAGGTCGTCGAGATGGTGCGCCTCGCGCTCGCCAACGACTTCGCCGGCGCTCTGCGGATCCACACGCGCCTGCTCGACCTCTTCGCCGACCTCTTCATCGAGGTCAACCCCGTCCCCGTCAAGGCCGCGATGGCGATGCTCGGCACCGCGCAGGAGGTCTACCGCCTGCCGCTGTGCGAAATGAGGCCCGAGAACAGGGAGAAGCTCGCCGCCACGATGAAGAAGCTGGGCCTCGTGAAATGATCCGCATTTCGATCTTCGGCGCCGCCGGCCGCATGGGCCGGTCGATGGTCTCGAATCTCGCCGACTTCCCGGAGCTCTCGCTCGTCGCCGCCGTCGAGGCGCCCGGCTCGCCCTTCCTCGGGCGCGACGCCGGCGAGCTCGCCGGCGTCGCGCCGCTCGGCGTCCCGGTGACGGACGATGCCGAGGCCGCCGTGGCGGGGTGCGACCTAGCGATCGACTTCACGTTCCACACCGCGGTCCCGGAGCACGCCGCGCTCGCGAGGAAGCACCGCAGGGCGCTCCTCGTCGGCACGACCGCGCTCACCGCGGAGGAGCGCGCCGCCGTCCTCGCCGTCGGCGAGGTCGCGCCCGTGCTGATCGCCTCCAACATGTCCGTCGGCGTGAACGTCCTCGAGGCGCTCGTGCGCCGCGCCGCCGCCGCTCTCGGACCGGGCTTCGACGTCGAGGTGGTCGAGATGCACCACCGCCACAAGAAGGACGCCCCCTCCGGCACCGCGCTCACGCTCGCGCGCGCCGCGGCGGAGGGCCGCGGGCTCGACCTGGACGCCGTCGCGCGCTACGGCCGCGAGGGCGTGACGGGCGAGCGCCCGCCGGACGAGATCGCGATCCACGCGCTGCGCGGCGGCGACGTGGTGGGCGACCACGACGTCGTCTTCGCCGCGGACGGCGAGCTCGTGCGCCTCTCGCACCGCGCGACCTCGCGCTCGTGCCTCTCCCGCGGCGCCCTGCGCGCCGCGCGCTGGCTCGCCGCGCAGCCCGCCGGCGTCCATACGATCGCGGAATCGCTCGGCCTGTAACGAACGCGAGGCGGAGCGGGTTCGCCGCTACGCGTCGGGCAGGAGCGCGTGCCACTCCTGGAGGGATCGCACCGCGGTCTCGCCCAGGGGGCCGTTCTCGGAGAGGCCCGCCACGGCGGCGCGGAAGCCCGCGAGCGTCGTCGTGAGCGGCACGCCCGCCGCGGTCGCCGCGGTGCGCAGGCGCGCGTTGTCCTCGGTCGCCTCGTGGCCCGTCTCGGCCGTGCTCACGATCCAGCCGACCGCCTTCTCGCGCAGCAGGTCGAGGGCGCTCGGCCGCCCGCGCGAGATGCGGAAGACGGCCTTGCTCTTGATTCCCGCGGCCCAGAGCGCCGTGGAGGTGCCGAGCGTCGCGTAGATCCCGTAGCCGAGGCGTGCGAGCTCGCGCGCGAGCTCCACGCCCCCGGCCTTGTCCTCGTCGCGCAGCGAGACGAACACGTCGCCGCCCTTCGGCAGCGGGCTCCCCGCCGCGACCTGGCTCTTGAAATAGGCGATCTCCGGGTCGGCGTCGATCGCCATCACCTCGCCCGTCGATTTCATCTCCGGCGTGAGCGCGACGTCCGCGCCCGGGAAACGCGCGAAGGGGAAGACGGCCTCCTTGACGCAGTAATACGGAGATTTGGACGCGGAGCGCGGGGCGCCTGCGGCGCCGCGCTCCGCGTCCGGCGTCTCGGGGCCGAGGATGCCGTCGAGGGTTTCGCCGGTCATCACGCGCGCGGCGACGTCGGCGAGCGGCCAGCCCACGGCCTTGGAGACGAACGGCACGGTGCGCGAGGCGCGGGGATTGACCTCGATCATCCACACCTCGCCCTTGCGGACGGCGAGCTGGATGTTCATAAGGCCCACGACGTGCAGCTTTTCCGCGAAGACGCGCGCGATGCGCTCCACCTCGGCGATCGTCCCGGGCGAGAGCGAGCGCGGCGGGGTGACCGCGGCGGCGTCGCCGGAGTGGCAGCCCGCGGCCTCGACGTGCTCGAGGATCGCGCCGACGACGCACCGGCGGCCGTCCGCGACGCAGTCCACGTCGAGCTCGACCGCGTGGTCGAGGAACTTGTCCACGAGGATCGGCTTGCCGTGCGCGGCGGCGACGGCCTCCGCGGCGTATTTCTCCAGCTCCTCCGGCGTGGAGACGATCGCCATCGCGCGCCCGCCGAGGACGAAGCTCGGCCGCACGAGGACGGGGTAGCCGAGCTTCGCGGCGATCCGGCGCGCGTCGGCGACGGAGTGCGCGATTCCGCTCGGCGGCTGCTTCACGCCCGCCTCGGCGACGAGCGCCTGGAACTCGTCGCGGTCCTCGGCGCGGTCGATGTCGCGCGGCGAGGTGCCGAGCACCTTCACGCCCGCCGCCTCGAGCCGCGCGGCGAGGTTGAGCGGGGTCTGTCCCCCGAGCTGGACGATCGCGCCGTCGCACCCCTCGCGCTCGTAGACCTCCATCGCGTCCTCGAACGTCAGCGGCTCGAAGTAGAGCCGGTCGCTCGTGTCGTAGTCGGTCGAGACCGTCTCGGGGTTCGAGTTCATCATCACCACCTCGAACCCGCGATCCCGCAGCGCGAACGCCGCGTGGCAGCAGCACCAGTCGAACTCGATGCCCTGCCCGATCCGGTTCGGCCCGCCGCCGAGGACGAGGACCTTCGACTTTTGGGGACGAGAGACGCGGGACTTGAGACGAGGCGCCGCCGTTCCCGCGTCTCGCGTCCCATGTCCCTCGTCCCACCCGTAGCACGAATAGAAATACGGCGTCGCCGCCTCGAACTCGCCGGCGCAGGTGTCGACCGCGCGGAACTCCGGCCGGATGCCGAGCGCGAGGCGCCGCGAGCGGACCGTGTCCTCGGTCGTGCCGCACGCCTCCGCGATCTCCGCGTCGGAAAGGCCGAAGACCTTCGCCTGTCGGAGAAGCTGCGCTTCTTCGCCACCCTTCGCGAACTTCGTCCTGCGAACCTTCGAACCTTCGAACGTTCGAACCTTCGAACCGAGGAACACCTTGAACGCCGCGACCTCGGCGATCTCGCGGCGGAACCAGGGGTCGAAGCGCGAGAGGTCGTGGTAGCGCAGGGGCGCCTCGAGCGAGCGCACGGCCTTGCACCAGGCCTGCTTGAAGGTGCGGCCGATGGCCATCACCTCGCCGACGGCCTTCATCTGCGTGCCGAGCGTGATGTCCGCGCCGGGGAACTTCTCGAACGCGAAGCGCGGAACCTTGACGACGACGTAGTCGAGCGCCGGCTCGAAGCACGCGGGCGTCTTGCGCGTGATGTCGTTCGGGAGCTCGTCGAGCGTGTAGCCGACGGCGAGCAGCGCGGCGATCTTGGCGATCGGGAAGCCGGTCGCCTTCGACGCGAGCGCGGACGAGCGCGACACGCGCGGGTTCATCTCGATGATCACGCGGCGGCCGCTCCTCGGATCGACCGCCCACTGCACGTTCGACCCTCCGGTGGCGACGCCGACCTTCTCCAGGACGCGGATCGAGTCGTCGCGCATCGCCTGGTATTCGCGGTCCGTGAGCGTCTGGATCGGGGCGACGGTGATCGAGTCGCCCGTGTGGACGCCCATCGGGTCGAGGTTCTCGATGGAGCAGACGATCACCGCCGTGCCGGCGCGGTCGCGCATCACCTCCATCTCGAACTCCTTCCAGCCCTCGAGGCATTCCTCGACGAGCACCTCGCCGTTCAGGGACGCGGCGAGCCCGCGCGCGACGATGGCGTCAAACGACGCCGCGTCGCGCGCGATGCCGCCGCCCGTGCCGCCGAGCGTGAAGCCGGGGCGCACGACGAGCGGCCACGAGCCGATGGCGCGCGCGACGGCGCGCGCCTCCTCGGGCGTGTGCGCGCTGCCGCCGCGCGGCAGGTCGAGCCCGAGCTCGCGCATCGCGCCCTGGAAGAGGTTGCGGTCCTCTGCGCGCGCGATGGCGTCCGCGTCCGCGCCGATGAGCTCCACGCGGTAGCGGCGCAGCACGCCGCTCTTCGAGAGCTCCATCGCGAGGTTGAGCGCGGTCTGGCCGCCGAGCGTCGGCAGGAGCGCGTCCGGGCGCTCGCGGCGGATGACCTCGTGCAGCACGTCGGCCGTGAGCGGCTCGATGTAGGTGCGGTCCGCGCGCTCGGGATCGGTCATCACCGTGGCGGGGTTCGAATTGGCGAGCACCACCTCGTAGCCCTCGCGCTTGAGGGCCTTCACCGCCTGGACGCCGGAGTAGTCGAACTCGCACCCCTGGCCGATCACGATCGGCCCGGCGCCCACGACGAGGATCTTGCGGATGTCGGTTCTTTTGGGCATGGATCGGTGGTTTAAAGTTGAAAGGGAAAAGTTGAAAAGGTTGAAGGGGTTGAAAGGGTTAGCGGGCGGCGGGAGCGCGCGAGGCGAGGAGGACGCGAAAGCGGTCGAAGAGCGGGGCGGCGTCGTGCGGGCCGGGGCAGGCCTCGGGGTGGTACTGGACGGAGAAGGCCGGGAGGGTTTTGTGGCGGAGGCCCTCGATGGTGCCGTCGTTGAGGTTGACGTGCGTGACCTCGAGCTCCGGCGGGAGGGAGTCCGCGAGGACCGCGAAGTTGTGGTTCTGCGAGGTGATCTGCACCTTGCCCGTCGCCAGCTCCTTCACCGGATGGTTGCACCCGTGGTGCCCGAACGCGAGCCGCCCCGTCTTCGCGCCGCAGGCGAGGGCGAGCAGCTGGTGGCCGAGGCAGATGCCCATGACGGGCGGCCGGGGGCCGCCCGTCATGGGAGTGACGAGTGACGAGTGACGAGTGACGAGCGAGTCATCGCACGGGATAAGTCCGAGGATCTTCCGGATGTTCTCGATCGCGTAGGGCAGCGCGGCGGGGTCGGCGGGGCCGTTGGAGAGGAAGACGCCGGCGGGCTTGAGCGCGAGGACCTCCTCCGCGGGCGTCTTCGCCGGCACGACCCGCACCCGCGCGAACGACGCGAGCGACCGCAGGATGTTGCGCTTTACGCCGAAGTCGTAGACCGCGACGAGCGGACGCTCCGCGCCGCTCGTCGCGGTCGAGTTTAAAGTTGAAAGGGTAAAGGGTAAAGTTTCGTCCTGCCCGCCACTTTTCCCTTTACCCTTTACACTTTCAACCTCGCCCCGAAGGTCAGATGCGAAGTCGTACGCGACTTTGCAGGAGACGCGCGCGGCGTAGTCCTGTCCGTCGAGGCCTTCCCACGCACGGGCACGCTCGACCGCCTCCGCAGGGTCAAGCGGCTCGTTCGAGGCATGCAAATACGCCTTCTGCGAGCCATGGTCGCGGAGGTGAAGCGTGAGGCTCCGCGTGTCGAGGGCGCGAAGCCCCGGCACGCCCGCGTCGGCGAGGAGCCGGTCGAGCGGAAGGGTCGAGCGGAAGTTGGACGGCTCCGCGAGCTCGTTCACGACGAGCCCGGAGAGGAAGAGCCCGCGCGACTCGGCGTCGTCGGGGTTCGTCCCGTAGTTGCCGACCTCGGCGGTGGTGAGGGCGACGATCTGCCCGGCGTAGGAGGGGTCCGTGGCGATCTCCTGATAGCCGGACATCCCGGTGTTGAAGACCGCCTCGCCGAGCCGGTCCTCCCGCGCGCCGAACGCGACGCCGCGGAACACCGCGCCGTCCGCCAGCACGAGGAACCCCGCGCGCTCGCGCTCCGCCTGCCATTTTTCCTCGTAGTTCATACAATGAATGGAAGCATCGCCCGTGCCAGACAGTGTATTCGTGGTTTTTCCGCGTTTCGGCACTGCGCCGCGACACAATCCGCGCCAGCGGAGAGCATGGTTTTACAGAATCTGAAAAGCCGGAGCGAAGCGAAGCTTCAACGCCCTGCGCGGCCGTCGGCGCGATGCGCCGACGCGTTGCGCAGGACTTGCGAGCTAGTAGGACCGCCCTTCGCGGCGGGCGAGGTGGTTTTCGAGCGAGCGTCGCAGGACGCGATAGCCGCCCGGCGTCGGATAGTCGCCGGTGAAGTACCAGTCGCCGAAGCGCGCGTCGCGCGCGTTCGAAGGCGGCGTTGCCGGCGTTCCAAGCGCGCTTTGCGCGCGTTCGAAGGCGGCTTCGCCGCCGTTCGAAGCCGCCGGAGGCGGCGTTCCCCGCGCCGACAGGGCGGCGTGAAGGGCGGGGACGGTCTGGTACACGACCGAGACCTGCGCGCGCATCCTGGGCGGCGTGAGGAGCCGCGCGATCTCGGCGGCGTGCTCCGCCTCCGTGAACCGCGCGTAGAGGGCGGCGAGCGAATCGGGCGCGGCGCTTGCAAGCGCCGCGCGCAGCGCCGCCTCCGCTTCGTCGCCCAGCAGGTTCACGAGCGCGCGGAAGGCGACGAGCTCGCCCAGCGTGGACATGTCAATGCCGTAGCAGTCGGGGTAGCGGATGGGCGGAGCGGAGGAGGCGACGACAATCCGCCGCGGGCCGAGGCGGTCGAGCATCGGCAGGATCGCCTCGCGCATCGTCGTGCCGCGCACGATCGAGTCGTCGAGCACGACCAGCGTGTCCACGCCGGGGCGCACGAGGCCGTAGGTGACGTCGTAGACGTGCTTGCCGATCTCGCGGCGCGCGGCGGCGTCCGCGATGAACGTGCGGAACTTGGCGTCCTTTACGGCGACCTGCCCGAACCGCACGGGCCGCCCCTCGGCGAGCCCCTCGGTCCAGAGCGCCTCCAGCAGCCCGTGGAACGCGACCTGCGCGGAGTTGGGGATGTAGCTGAAGAACGTCCGGTCGAGGTCGAAGTCCACCGCGCGCAGAATCGGCGCCGCGAGCGCGGCGCCGAGCGCCTTGCGCTCGCGGTGGATGTCGGCGTCGTTCGCGCGGGAGAAGTAGATGCGCTCGAACACGCAGGGGCGGGGCTCGGCCGGCTCGAGAACGCGCTCGAAACGAACCTCGCCCGCGGGGGATACCAGCAGCGCCACGCCGGGCGGCAGCTCGCGGACCGCGTCCGTCGGACAGTCCAGCGCCGCCTGGATCGCGGGCCGCTCGGAGGCGACCGCCACCGCACGCGGGGAGGCGTGATACCAGCCGGGGCGGATGCCGTGCGCGTCGCGCACCGCGAACGCCCAGCCGTCGCCCGTCATCCCGCACAGCGTGAACGCGCCGTCGAGCTTAGGAAGCACCGCGCGGAGGGCGCGGAGGATGGGAGTTTCTTTCTCACGCAGAGAGCGCAGAGAACGCAGAGTTTCTTTTGGTAGGGCGCGCTCTCCGAGCGCGCCGGGATTGGAATTGATATTTGAATTGGTGGACAATGGTGAACATTGGGAGTTGGTGGACAATCCCAGCTCCGCGGCCAATAGTTCGCAAAGCAGATATCCATCCGCCGAACTCGCGGGATGGTTTCCCGCCTTCCGGAACGCCTCGAACAGCTCGTGCGTGTTCGTGAGGTTGAAGTTGCCGGCGAGGAAGAGCGTGCGATCGAGGCGGGGCTCGGCGTGGACGAACGGGTGGCAGAACGATTCGTCCCCGCGGCCGTAGGTGGCGTAGCGCAGGTGTCCGAGGAAGAGCGATTCGCCGGGGGCGGCGGGACGACGCCCGATTGCGCCGAGCAGGTCCGCGAGGGCGGTGGCGGAGGCGGACCTGCGGATCCACCAGGCCGGCCGGCCGGGCTCGGGGGCGAGCGAAAGGATCGCCGCGCCGGCGCCGTCCTGCCCGCGGTTGTGCTGCTTCTCGAGCAGCAGCGAGAGCAGCGTCCCGCCGGGATCGGGCAACGAACGGGGGGCTGCGCCCCCCGCCCCCCCTGCCGCCGGGGGGGGATCCAGCAGCCGCAGCAGCGCCACCGCACATTCGTGCTTGATTTCGTCGGACATTCGGATGGTTCGAAGGTTCTCGGGTTGGAAGGTTCCAGGTTCAAAGCCGGCGACGCCGGCATTCCGCCCGAAGGATGCGAAGCAGTACGGCGCCAAGCGAAGCGAGCTACGACCGTCGCCGCCCCGACGCGGAGCGACGGGGCGCGCGAGGGGCGCGGGCGAGCGCGGCCGTCACGAGGCCGAGGAAGAGCGGGTGCGGGGCGGTCGGGCGGGACTTGAACTCCGGGTGGAACTGGCACGCGATGAAGTAGGGGTGGCCCGGGAGCTCGACGACCTCCGCGAGGGAGCCGTCGGGCGAGACGCCGCTCACGCGCAGCCCCGCCGCCTCCAGCGCCTTGCGCGCCTCGGAGTCCATCGCCAGCTCGTAGCGGTGGCGGTGCCGCTCGGAAACGGTCAGTGACGAGTGACGGGTGACGAGTGACGAGCGGGACGAAGCGGGGCCGTAGAGTTTCGCGGCCAGCGAGCCTTTGCGGAGGACGCACGGGTAGGCGCCGAGGCGCATCGTGCCGCCCTTTTGCGTGACGCCGCGCTGCGATTCCATCAGGTCGATCACGGGGTGCTTCGTGGCGGGGTCGAACTCGGTCGAGTTGGCGTCGGCCCAGCCGAGCAGGTCGCGCGAGCATTCGATCACGGCGCACTGCATCCCGAGGCAGATGCCGAGGAGCGGGACCTTGTGCTCCCGCGCGTAGCGGATCGCCGCGATCTTGCCCTCCACGCCGCGCGAGCCGAATCCGCCGGGGACGAGGATGCCGTCGAAGTCCGCGAGGGCGCGGCGCGCGGCGGCCGCCGCGCCGCCGCGCCCTTCCAGCGTCTCCGCCTCGATCGGGACGACCTCGACGCGGGCGTCGCGGGCCATCCCGGCGTGCTGGAGGGCCTCGTGGACGGACTTGTAGGCGTCGCGCACGGCGACGTACTTGCCGACGAGGGCGATGCGGCAGGCGCGCTTCGGCTGCGTGGCCTTGCGCACGAGCGTGTCCCAGACGGTGTGGCGGATGGGCCAGATGTCGAGCCGGAGCTGGTGCAGGACCTGCTCGTCGAGCCCCTGCTCGCGCAGCTCGCGCGGGACGCCGTAGACGGACTCCGCCACGTCCTTCTCCTCGATGACGCATTCGCGGCGGACGTTGCAGAAGAGCGCGAGCTTGTCGAGGTGCTCGGGCGGGATCGCGCGCTCGGTGCGGCAGACGAGGATGTCGGGGATGATGCCGATCGCGCGCAACTGCCCGACCGAGTGCTGCGAGGGCTTGGTCTTGAGCTCGCCGGCGGCCTTGAGGTAGGGCACGAGCGTGAGGTGGACGAAGCAGGTGTTCTCGGCGCCGGCCTCGAAGCGGAACTGGCGCGCGGCCTCGAGGAACGGCAGGCTCTCGATGTCGCCCGAGACGCCGCCGATCTCGCACAGGACGATGTCCGGCGCGGGCTCGTCGCCGTGCGCCTCGCCGGCGGAGCGGATCGCGGCCTTGATTTCGTCCGTCACGTGCGGCACCACCTGGACGGTCCCGCCGAGGTAGCCGCCGGCGCGCTCACGGGCGAGGACGGCCGAGTAGATGCGGCCGGAGGTGAAGTTGCTCGCCTTCGTGCAGGTGACGCCGGCGAAGCGCTCGTAGTGGCCGAGGTCGAGGTCCGTCTCCGCGCCGTCGTCCGTCACGAACACCTCGCCGTGCTGGTAGGGCGACATCGTGCCGGGGTCGACGTTGAGGTAGGGGTCGAGCTTCTGCATGAAGACGCGGTAGCCGCGGCTCTTCAGGAGCAGCGCGAGGCTTGCCGAGGTGACTCCCTTGCCGAGGGAGCTCACGACGCCGCCGGTGATGAAGACGTATTTGGACATGTTCGAAGGTTCGCAGGTTCGAAAGTTCGCAGGTTCGAAGCCGCCTTCGGCGGCGTTCCAGGCGCGCTTTGCGCGCGTCCGAAGGCGGCTTCGCCGCCGTTCGCCTTCGGATGAGCATTCCCCGTGCCACCCCGCGAAGCGGCCGCCATTGCGCATTCTTCGCTGCCCCGCTTTACAAATTCTGTCGCCCGCCGTTGCGCGACCTTCCACGCCGTGGCGGGGTCGCACCCCGCCACGGCGTGGGGCGGTAGCGGGGGTGACGACGCAGATGATTCACGGTCGTCATCCTCATATTTTGCGGGAATTTCTTTCCATTATGGTATTATTTTGTGCAATTGATTCTATTTTGTCATCGATTTTTGTGTTGACATCGGTCGGCGGGTCTCCTAGAATGCCGTGCCGAAAGGAACGATCCGATGAAATACATCACGCGGAAGATCGACGGCGTTCTCGACCGATGGGCGCGGAGCGAGAAGCGAAAGCCGCTGCTGCTGAAGGGGGCCCGGCAGATCGGGAAGACGGAATCGATCCGGCATTTCGCGGCCGGGCGCTACGGCTCGGTCGTCGAAATCAACTTCGTGGAACGCCCGGAGTTCCTCCGGATCGCCGACGGAGGGTTCTCCGCGAAGGAGATCGTCCGGCGCATTTCGCTCGTGGATCCGTCCCTGCGGTTCGTCCCCGGCGGGACGCTTCTCTTCTTCGACGAGATCCAGGCGTTCCCCGAAATCGCGACGAGCCTCAAGTTCTTCGCGCAGGACGGCCGGTTCGACGTGATCGCCAGCGGGTCGCTGCTGGGCGTCCACTACAAGCGGATCGCAAGCCATTCGATGGGCTACAAGGCCGACGTCGAAATGCACGCGCTCGACTTCGAGGAGTTCCTGTGGGCTCTCGGATACGACGCGGGGTTCGTCGAGGAAATCTACGCGCACCTCGCGGAGCGGCGGCCGTTCGAAACGCTCGAGCGCGACGTCCTGCGCGAGCGCTTCCGGGACTTCTGCGTCCTCGGGGGAATGCCCGAGGTGGTTTCCGGCTATCTCGAAAGGAAGACGTTCGAAGGTTCGCTCGAACTGCAGCGCTCGCTCGTGGACGGCTGGCGCGACGACGCGCGGAAATACGCCGAAGGGCTGGACCAGGGCCGCATCCTGAACGTGCTGGACCACGTGCCGGCGCAGCTCGCGAAGGAGAACCGCAAGTTCCAGATCTCGAAGGTGGCGCACGGCGCCCGCTTCCGAGACTACCGCGGGTGCGTGGACTGGCTGGCGGACGCGGGCATCGTGCTGCCGTGCCACTGCCTGCTGTTTCCGTCGCTGCCGCTCAAGGGGAACTACGATCCGGACAAGTTCAAGCTCTACCTGGCCGACACGGGCCTGCTCGTTTCGATGCTCGACGCGCCCGCGCAGAAGGACCTGCGCGCCAACCGGAACTTCGGCGTCTGGGGCGGAGCGCTCTACGAGAACGTCGCCGCGGAGTCCCTGCACAAGTCCGGCCTCGACCTCTACTACTGGAAACGCGACGAGACGCCGCTCGAGGAGGACTTCTTCGTCCGCGACGAACGGAGTCTGATCCCGGTCGAGGTCAAGGCGACGAACGGCCGCTCCCGGTCGCTGCGGACGCTCATCGACGACAAGCGCTATCCCGACATCTCGTGGGGAATCAAGTTCGGCGACGTCAACGTCGGATTCCAGAACCGCATCCTCACGCTCCCGCGCTTCTCCGCCTTCCTGCTCGCGCGGCTGCTCGCCGACGGCGTTCGCGCGTAGCCGACGATTGTTCCGCCGCCGTCATCATTGCAGAAACTGTCGCCCGCCGGTGCGCGGCCTTCCACGCCGTGGCGGGGTCCGCACCCCGCCACGGCGGGGGCGGCGGAGCGGCTAGGCCTTGAACCAGGCGGCGAAGGGCTCGTTGCGCTCGGCGAGGAGGGTTTCGGCGACGCGGTCCGCAAGCTCGATCGAGAGCTTCTCGTGGAAGCAGCCGAAGGAGCCGACGCGGTCGGTCCGGCCCGTCGAGAACCAGTTCGCGCAGCAGCACCAGTTCACGCACCGCGGCGCCGCGGGACAGTCGCGGCAGGCCGGGTCGCGGTTGCCGCGGCGCGCGAGGACGCGCGCGACGGCGGCCGGGTCGAACCCCGTCTGCACGGAGCCGAGGCGGAGGTCCTCCTTGTCGTCGTCGCCCACGAGGTTCGGGCATTGGTAGAGGTTGCCCGACGGCGCCACGGCGAGCTCCCGTCGCACGGGGTCGCACTTGTCGCACGCGCGGTAGCCGCCGATGCGCAGCGCCTTGAGCTTGCCGTCGAACCACGTGAGGTGCAGCGGCCGCGCCGCCGCACCGTTCGAAGGTTCGAAGGTTCGCAAGCCGCCTTTGGCGGCGTTCGAAGGTTCGCGGGCGGCCGCCCGCCACGAGGCGAGGACCTCCTCGGCGAGGCTCTCGTAGGCGGCGCGGAGGGCGGCGCGGGAGACATCGTCCCAGTCGGCGGTGAAGTCGGGGTTGACGGCGATCGGCAGCGCCGAGCGCGCGTGGAGGAAGCGGACGCCCTCGGCGAGGAGCGGCGCGGTGGCGGGGGTGACGACGCAGATGATCTCCGGGCGCGGCGCGGGGAAGTCCTCGACGAGCGGGAGCGCGGCCATGCACGCGGCGTGCGAGCCGCGGCCGTCGGGGAAGCGGCGGTTGGCGTCGTGCATCGCCGGGGAGCCGTCGATCGAGAGCCCGAGCTTGTAGCGGCGCTCGCGGAGCCAGTCGGCCTTCCCGCGGTCGAGGAGCGTGAGGTTCGTCGTCACCGTTCGGCCGAAGCGCAGCCCCGCCGCGCGCGCGGCGTCCGCCGCGTAGGCGTCGGCGCGCTGCAGCAGGTCCCATTCGAGCAGCGGCTCGCCGCCGAAGAATCCGAGGACGTAGTCCTTCTCGGGATAGTGCGCGAGCTGCCAGGCGACCGTGCGGTCGATCGCCGCCTTCGCCACCTCCCACGGCATCGCCGCTCGGCGCTTCGCCCCCGCGTAGCAGTAGGGGCAGCGCAGCGTGCAGTCGTGCGTGAGGCAGAGGGTGACCTGCATGGTTGGGCGTCGCTTGCGCCCGGCGCCGGGCCGTCGGCCCGGCGCCGGCGCAAGCGCGGGTGTGGTTAGGGTTCGGGCAGAAGGCGGCCACTGGTCCGAAAAACGGGGAGGATGATGGGGGCGGGACCCGAGGTTAAAGCCTCGGGCACGGAACCGGCTTCGCGCGGCGCGGCGTTGGTGGCGGAGGAATCCTTCTCCATCGGGATGAAGAGCGATTGTTTCACGCGGAGGCGGTCCGGTTCGGAGAGGTTGTTGAGTTCCTTGAGGGACTTGACCGAAACGCCGTATCGGCGCGCGATGTCCGAAAGCGTGTCGCCGGGCTCGACGTCGTAGACGATGTATTCGCCCGCCTTCGTCGGGCGCGTGCGGGAAGGGACGGCCGGCGCGACCTCGGTTTCGCGGGGGAGGCACACGATGACGCCGGCCGTTCTTTCGGAGGACGACGGCGGTTCGTGATGGGACGTGCACCCCGCCACCGCGGTCGCGGCGAGGGCGAGGAGGGCGAGGCGGAGCTTTTCCGCGGCGGCGGCGGAATAGGATTGTGGAGGCGTTGGCATGGCGAGGGTGTTTCAGGATTGTTGTCGTTTCGCGGGCGAAGGCGGGGCGGAATCTAGCGCCGCCGACCGAGAACCAGGATTCGGTCGGACGGAGCGGACGAGGGCGCGTTGGTGGAGGCGGCGGCGCCGCCGATCTCCTCAAGCGTCTTCTTCGCGTATTCCTCCGGGTCTTGGTTCAATCGCTTGGCGGCGGTGACAACGAGGTCCGCGGAAACCGGATAGCCAGACTTCTCGGACATCGCGCGGGCAAGCTCCTGAACGGCGTTCGTGGCGGCGGCGGGAGCAACGGACGGGGAAGACTCCGCCTCCCCCGAACCCTCTCCCGACTCCGCGCCCTCTGCGCTCTCCGCGTGAGTTTTGGCCTCCGCGCTCTCTGCGTTCTCTTCGTGAGTTTTGGCCTCCGCGCCCTCTGCGTTCTCTGCGTGAGATTGAGACTCTGCGCCCTCTGCGTTCTCTGCGTGAGTTTTCTCCTTCCCGTCGCCACTCTGCGTGTCGCAGGCGGTACAGGGCTTTCCCTCGACGCAATCGTCGTCGCACCAGCAGTCTTCGGACTTGCATCCCTTCTTCGGGCAGGCGATGTCGCCGTAATCGCCGCCCGTTTCGATGTCCTCGGGGATTTCGCCGAGGACATCCGGGTCGTCGAAATCTGCATCGGTGTCGGTGTCCTGGGCGGACGCGACGACGGTCGCCGACGCGGCGAGGGCGAGGAGCGCGAGGCGGAGCTTCTCCGCGGCGGCGGCGGAATAGGATCGTGGCGGCGTGGGCATGGCGGGGACCTTTCTGCGGGCCATTCTAGCATATCGGTTAGCGGGTGGGAAGCGGAATCGCGCCCGTCGGCGTGCCGCGTTGCGGCGCCAGGATTCCGGGGCCTACCGGCGGGCGAGGATCCAGTCGAGGAGCCGCTCCTGCGTCATCGCGCCGGAGGCGAGCGCAAGTCCGGCGGCGGCGATGTCGGCGTCCGTGGCGGGGTCCGCACCCCGCCACGGCAGGGGCGACTTGACGACTCGGCGACTTGCCGACTTGGCCCAAGTCGACGGGTCGGCAGGTCGCCAAGTCGAAGAAACTCAATCCCGCCACGGCGGCGGCACAAAGGCAATCGCACCGTGTGTAAAACTTGCACGATTATCATCTCCAGAAGCGGAAAAAGCGCTGAAAATCACACACGGTGGAATCGGCTGCGGAGTAGGGGCAAGGATGACGGGATGGCCGATGGCTAGGGAGCGAAGACCGGGCCGCGAACGACGTTCGTCGTGATTTCGAAGAAGCGGTCCCAGACGGCGTCCTCGTCCCGAGGGGTATAGGGTCTCAGCACGACGAAGCGGTCGCCGTCGGTCCATGCCCGGATTTTCGGCGTGCGGTCCCGGTTCGCAAGGGCGTAGTCCTCGAGGACGAACGGCCGGCCGTCGGTCCGCCCGTAGAACAGGTCGGCCACGGCGGGATCCCGCGCAGGATTCGCCGGGTCCGCCGCGTGCGCCGTCATCCGCATCCACCACTCCCGGTTCTTCGTGTTGTCGAGGCCCTGCCCCGAGGAGAGGCGAAGAAACGATCCATCGTAGAGCGGCGCGCGGGAGACGAACCAGCAGGTCCAGATCCTTTCGAGGCCCGCCCCCGCGAAGCGCTCCGTCAGCACGGGAAGGAGGCGGACGCCCTCCTCCTCCAGATCGTCGGGACGCGCCTCGGGAGCGTCCGCGGGCGGCGGCGCGGACAGCGCCCGGCCCGCGACGGCGTTCGTCGTCTCCCGCCAGAGGCCCGCGAACAACGCGGGCTCGAAGCGGACCGGATACTGCAGGATGGCGTAGATCGTCCCGTCGGTCCAATGCAGGCACTTGTTGCGGATCGTGGGCCGCAGGCAGAGCTGCGTACCCTGTCCGGTGGAGACGATGCCGTTCACGTCGGCCTTCTTCCGGAGCTCGCCGTAACGGATTTCGTCGTCGTAGTCGGCCAGGTCCACCCCGTTCGTGCCGACGAGTCCGAGATAAAGCGTCGCGGTCGCCTTGGAGAGCCACGTCTTATCCTCGTCCGCCGACGGATTCGGAACCGTCAGCTGGGCGGCAAACTGGGTTCCCCGCTTGAACTCCCGCCCGCGCGTCGCCGAATAGAGCGTCCGAACGTGGCATTCGGCTCCCGCCCGCGACGCGATCTCCCGCGCCCGTTCGAGCGCAGCGAGAAAGAAAGCCCCCTCCACGGACGCCGCGTGCGAGACCCCCTCAGGCTCGCTTTGCTCGCCAGCTCCCCCAACGGGGGAGCCAAACTCTGCGGCCTCTGCGCGCTCTGCGTGAGTTTCAACGGGAGGAGGCTCCGCCTCCCCCGAACCCCCTCCGGGAAGGGAGACCTCCGCGACCTCCGCGTGGCGGTGGACGGTGACCTTGACGTCGTCGGGGAAGAGGGCGGCGGGGGCGTTGGTGGCGACGGCGTGTCCGGACGGGAAATGCCGGACGGAGCCGGCCGGGGGGACGAGGAGCCAGCGGGTTGTGGCGCGGAGGGCGCGGGCGTCGGGAGCGGCGTCGGCGGGGGGCGGACGGAAGGCCGCCGCTGGAAGCGGGGTGCCATCGGCGAAGAGGGGCTCGACCGGCGGTTCGTCCCAATGCAGGACGAGCTTCGGGCCCTTGTCCCGCTCGAAGGGGCGCTCCGGCCGGACTTCCCAGCGCCGCGCGCGGAGGTCGGCCTCGCGGAACGCGTCCCAGTCGGCGGGCGGGAGGGCGGGCCACGCGAGCAGGAGCCGTTCGGCGAAGGTGAATTCGGAGCCGGCGTCGTAGGGCTCGGCGCCGGCCTTGCGGAGCAGGAGGCGGACCTCGGGATGGGGCGACGCTTCGGAGATGGCGCGGAGCGCGAGGACGGGGAGCGCGGCGGCGTCGCCCGCGGGGTCGCGGACGGGGAACGAGCCGTCGTCGCGGATCGACGCGGCGAGGAAGCGGACGGCGCGCGTGAGGCCGTCGACGCCGAGACGGTCCACGAAGTCGCCGCCGTCCGCGGCGAACGCGAGCAGGGCGAGCGCGGTGTCGACGACGGGGTCGTCGCCGCCGGGCCAGGAGCCGTCCTCGGACTGGCGCTCGCGGAGCCAGCGCAGCGCGGCGTGCCGGACAAGGTGATTGTTCGCGGAGAGCCTGTCGAGGGGCGCGGTCGCGCGGGCGACCTCCTCCGCCGTCGGGAACGGGGGGCGATTGCTGATGACGCCCATCCCTCCCGGGACGAGCAGCGAGGCGGCGGTGGCGCGGACGGATTCCGTTTCGGGCGTCCGGACGAAGGTCCGCTCGCGGCCCCGGTGGCAGACGGTCACGCGATTCGAGCTTCCGCCGAGAAACCAGACGAGGGAGGAGTACGGCAGGTTCGGCAGGACATAGTCGAGTTCGCCGTAGTCCGGCGAGGAGGTCCAGAGGCCCGCCGGGCGGCCGTCGCGCGGTTCCGTCGGAACGAGAGCCCGGGCGCGCTCCATGCGCAGTTCGCGGAAGGCGCGACCGAAGACCGGGTGGTACGAGAGGAGCTCGAGCGAACGGAAGAGGCCGGGCGGGGCGTTCGTCCCGAACGCGGCGCGCGCGGCCGCGTCCGCCGCCTCCCGGGTGCGCGGATTGCAGGTTGCGTCCGCGGCGTAGAGGAGCGCGAGCGCCGGGGCGCGCGGTTCGCCCAGCCCCGGCGGGAACGGCCCGGCGTCGAAGGACCCGTCCTCGCGCATCGCCCCGACGAGGAATCCGACGCCCCGCGCGAACGCCTCCCGCCACTCGTCCTCTTCGAACCATCCGTTGTAGAGCGCCGCGAGGAGCACCCACGCCGTCGCCATTTCCGGCGGGTCGCCGGGCCAGGAACCGTCCTCCCGCTGCATTCCGGCGAGGAAGCGGAACGCGCGCGCCGCCGCGCCGGACGGCTGGAGGGGCCGGCCGTCCGGTTCGCCGGCCTCCGGCGGCGGCGGAACGAGGTCGAGGACGCTCCCGGAGCTCACGCAGCTCCGCTCCACGACGACGACCGTGTCGTTGGCGCTCGTGGCGGAGTCCTGCGCGAGGGCGGGAAGGACGGCCAGCGCGGCCAGCGCGCAGAGCGCGCGACCGTGCGGAGGAAGGGAGAGGAGTCGTTTCATTGTCGGGGTCTCCGTCGCATTGTACGATTCTCGCGGGGCGTTTTCTTAGGGCCGCTCCGCGGCGGGACTCCGCGTACCGATCGGTCGAAGCCGGTAGATTCCGTCATCCGGGGGACGGCGGGCGGACGAAAAGCAATCCGAATTCCACACGCCGGGTTCGTAGCCCTAAGCTCGGGAAAATGACGATCATGGACGACGGGACGACGAGCTGACGGGACGACGAGAAATCGCCCCATTCGTCCCGAAGGATCCCCGGGGGCGTTTTCCTGTCGTCTTGTCGTCCCGTCGCCTTGTCGTCCTCGATCCGATCGCGCCACGGCGGCGCGAAGCGGCGCGGGGCCGGAGCGAAGCGGCGCGGGGCCGGAGCGAAGCGGCGCGGGGCCGGAGCGAAGCGGAGAACCGACGGGATGCGCGCGGCGGCGCCGCCGCCGCGCGCATCCCTCGCACGACTAGGTGTTGCTGAAGAACTGGAAGGAGGCGTAGGCGTCCTGGCCGTGCTCGACGAGGTCGAGGCCCTTGAGTTCGGTCTTGGCGGGGACGCGGAGGATATGCGCCTTCTTGAGGGCGAAGAAGATCGCGGTGCCGGTGCCGAAGGCCCAGGCGGCGGTGCAGAGCGCGCCGAGCGCCTGGACGCCGAGGAGCCGGAGCCCGCCGCCGTAGAGCAGGCCGGGGGCGTCGTTGCCGTAGCCCGCGGCGACGGGCGCGGCGAAGAGGCCGACGGCGAGCGTGCCCCAGACGCCGTTCACGCAGTGGACGGAGACGGCGCCGACGGGGTCGTCGACGTGCGCCTTGTCGAGCGCGAAGACGGAGAGCACGACGAGGACGCCCGCGACGAGGCCGATGACGATCGAGGCGTTCGCGGTCACGAGGTCGCACGGCGCGGTGATGGCGACGAGCCCCGCGAGCGAGCCGTTGAGCGCCATCGTGAGGTCGGGCTTGCCCATGATCGCCCACGCGGTGGCGAGCGCGGCGACGGTGCCGGCGCAGGCGGCGAGGTTCGTCGTCATCGCGACGCGGCCGATGGAGCCGACGCCCGCGGTGTAGCTGCCGGGGTTGAAGCCGAACCACCCGATCCAGAGCAGGAACACGCCGAGCGTGCCGAGGACGAGCGAGTGGCCGGGGATCGGGTTCGCGGTGCCGTCGTGCCGGTACTTGCCGATGCGCGGGCCGAGGGCGATCGCGCCGGCGAGGGCGATCCAGCCGCCGACGGAGTGCACGACGGTCGATCCGGCGAAGTCGTGGAAGCCGAGCCCCTCGAGCCAGCCGGCGGAGCCCTCGCCCGCGAGGCCGCCCCACATCCAGTGGCCGCTTACGGGGTAGACGACCGCCGAGACGAGGATCGAGTAGACGAGGTAGCTCTTGAACTCGATGCGCTCGGCGACGGCGCCCGAGACGATCGTCGCGGCCGTCGCGGCGAACATCGTCTGGAAGAAGAGGAAGGTCCAGTTCCAGGAGCCCTCGCCCTCGGCGAGCCCCGGCATCCCGAGGCCGCCCCAGCCGAGGGCGCCGCCGAGCTTCGTCGCGCCGAACATCAGCGCGGCGCCGAGGACATAGAACGCGAGCGAGCCGGCGGCGAAGTCCATCAGGTTCTTCATCATGATGTTCGCCGCGTTCTTGGCGCGCGTGAAGCCGGTCTCCACCAGGGCGAAGCCCGCCTGCATCGTGAAGACGAGGATGCCGGCGACGAGCGTCCAGACGACGTTCAGGTTGTCTTGTACGAGTTCGGGAGTCATTTTGTGTGCGTGTTGCGGTGTGGGTCCGGGGCGCCCGAGCGGAGGCTTCGCCCCGCTCGGGCGCCCCGGACCTCACGGATAGCAACCGCCGTGCCACGCGGGGAATCCGCGCGGTTTCCTCCGCCCGACCCGGAATCGCTTACATTTCCCGAAAGCCGGACGCCGCGCGCTTTACACGCGGAGGGCACAGGGTCGATTCTCACGCGGAGTTCGCGGAGAACGCGGAACCCGGACTCGCCGGATGCGTCAGGGATTCGGGGGAGGCGGAGCCTCCTCCCGTTGAAACTCACGCAGAGTCCGTGGAGTTAATGTTCACGCGATGAGTGCGGTGGCGCTCAGTTTAGGATTTTGCACTCATCTATACCAAGTCTCGTATGATTTGCCATCTTGGGAAAGTTTGACATGTAAGTCTTGCCCGTATCCATCAACATGGATAACAGCGGTTTCGCCTGCTTCAAAGTTCCACGGGCATTCAAGTGCACCAATCTCAATTCTGGACAATGGTGCAATCTGAAAAGATCGACGAACTCTGTCAACGCCATTCTTGGCCGTAAAGGTAACTTGAATGTTCATTCGTTCGTGGGAGGAGTTATAAAGTTGCAAAACGGAATCGGACAGAAGCCCATAGCGAACTTCCGCCCCCACGGGTGGCTTGTTTCCGCAACCGGAAAGAAGGATGGTGACAATGGCGATTGCCAACAGCATGGTGTGACTTTTCATCGGACGCTTTGTTCCTTTCTCTTGCCTTGGTGTTTCGTTTGGATTCCGGATTCCAACGCCAAGGCAAAAAGAAAGCGCCTTCCTCCGGTGTCCCGCCCTTGGCTCCGTGGAAAGGCCATTGCTGAAACACATGAAGGAAGACGCGCGGGGCGCGTTCCTGCTTTGTGTCGTCAGCGAATCTTTCCACGGATTCAGGGCGGCGACGCTTGCAGTTAGCAAGCTGGTTCGTTTGTTGTCAAAGGGTGCTGGGTGGCGGGGTGGTCCTCATATGGGTCTTGCGCATGCGCAATGCTCAAAGGGGTGGCGAAGAAGGTGAGGAGTCTTTTGCCGCGGTCATTTTCGCGGTCAGATCGTCAAGATCGTTTTCGACGACGAGCCAGAGTTGGTCGACGTCCGTGCGGACATAGTCGTGGACGAGAATGTTCCGCATGGCGCGAATCTGCTTCCACGGCACGTCGGGATGGGCCTCTTTGAACGCATCCGAGATGCAACGCGTCGCTTCGCCGACGATCATGATGTTGTAGGCGACGGCGTCCGCTGTGGTCGGATCCGACACGAACGAGTCCCGGTTCATGCCGGCCGTGAAACGCTTGATCCTCGCGATGGCGTCCAAGACGTGTTGGATTCGGTCGAGGTCGGACGTCATACGGCCACCAGATCCTTTCGCACGTTTGCTGCGAATGCCGGATTGGAGGAAAGGGACTTGGCCGGAACCACGTCGATCCCGCAGCCGAACAGGTCTTCCAGCTCGACCACGAGCGCGGCGCGGTTCATGAGCGAAGCCGTCGGCTCGAATTCCGCGAGGAAGTCGATGTCGCTCTCCGGCGTTTCCTCCTTGCGGGCGCAGGAGCCGAAGACGAACATCCGGCCCGCCCGGTTCTTCCGGGCGAGCGCGTTCACTTCGTCGCGGCGCGCGAGGATCTCGTCGAGCTTGCACATGGCGTTTTCCCCTTCAGCGCCGCCAAGTCTATCAGACCCCGCCCCGCAAGTCACGCGGAAAAAAGCGCCTCCCGTTTGCGGAGCCGAGCCGCGAAGCGGCGAGCTCAGACCGTCGCGGGGGCCGGGCGCGAATTGCGCCTGGCCCCCGCGAGGGGCTATCCGATCGCGGCGGGGCCGCGTTCTCCGGTGCGGATGCGGACGCATTCGTCCATCGGGAGGACGAAGATCTTGCCGTCGCCGATGTCGCCGGTGCGGGCGCCCTCGACGATGGCCTCGATGGTCTTCTCGATGAAGTCGTCGTTGACGCCGATCGCGAGGCGCATCTTCTTGTGCAGCGTCACCTCCTCGGTGGCGCCGCGGTACATGTGGACGTAGCCGCCCTGCTGCCCGCACCCGAGCGCGTTGGTGACGGACATCTTGTAGATCTCGCGGGCGAAGAGCGCCTGCTTGACGGCGTTCAGCCGCTCGGGCTGGATGTAGGCGATGATGAGTTTCACGGTTCGGTGGTTCGCAGGTTCGAAGGTTCGAAAGTTCGAAAGTTCGCAGGTTCGAAGCCGCCTGCGGCGGCGTTCCAAGCCCGCTCCGCGCGGGCGCGGCGAAGCCGGCGCCCGCGCGGAGGGGACTTCCCTAATAGAGGAACAGCATGTCCCGGTACTTGGGCAGGGGCCAGCGGGCCGAGGAGACGCGGCGCTCGAGGGCGTCCACGGTGGCGCGCAGGGACGCCATGTCGGCCAGGATCGCGGCCTCGTCCGGGCCGGCGAGCGACGCCTCCAGGGCGCGGATGCCGACGCGGAGCCCGTCGAGCCCCTCGCCGAGCTCCTCGGCGCTGGCGCGCAGCGCGGTCGCTCCGGCGGCGGCCGCCGCCTTCTCGGAGCCGACGAGCGCCTGGACGGTCTCCAGGTACTCGGCCTTGACGGCCGGGAAGACCATCTCCGCGGCGATGTCGCGGGCGCAGGCGCCCTCGATGCGCACCTTCTTGGCGTATTCCTCCAGGAAGATCTCGTGGCGGCTCGCGAGCTCGCGCCTCGTCATCACGCCGTACTTCTCGAAGAGCGCGGCGTTCTCCTTCTTGGCGAGCGCGGCGAGGGCGGCGGGGGTGTCCGGCGCGTTCGGGAGCCCGCGGCGGGCGGCCTCCTTGAGCCAGCCGGGCTCGTAGCCGTTGCCGTTGAAGACGACGCGCTTGTGCTCCTTGAGCGAGGCCTGCAGGATCCTCTGCAGCGCGGCGTGGAAGGCGGGCGTGTGCTGGCCGGGCTTCGCCTTGCCGGCGACCTTGGCCTTCTCGAGCTCGGCGGCGATGCGGTCTACGGCCTCGGCGACGATCGTGTTGAGGACGGTCATCGGGCCGGAGCAGCAGATGCTGGAGCCGGGCGCGCGGAACTCGAACTTGTTGCCGGTGAAGGCGAAGGGCGAGGTGCGGTTGCGGTCGGTGGCGTCCTTGGGGATCGCCGGGAGGGTGTCGACGCCGAGCTTCATCGCGTCGCCGGTCCGGGCCTTCTCGCCGCCGCCCTTCTCGAGGCGGTCGAGGACCTCGGCGAGCTGGTCGCCGACGTAGATCGAGATGACGGCGGGCGGGGCCTCGTTGGCGCCGAGGCGGTGGTCGTTGCCGGCGCCGGCGACGGAGGCGCGCAGCAGGTCCGCGTGCTTGTCGACGGCCTCGATCACGGCGCAGAGCATCGTGAGGAAGAGCGCGTTCTCGGCCGGGTTGGTGCCGGGGTCCAGGAGGTTGCGCCCGCCGTAGGCGACCGACCAGTTGTTGTGCTTGCCGGAGCCGTTCACGCCGGCGTAGGGCTTCTCGTGCAGGAGGCACTTGAGGCCGTGCTTCTCGGCGACGTTGCGGAGGGCGTCCATGACGAGCATGTTGTGGTCGATCGCGAGGTTGAGCTCCTCGAACTGCGGCGCGAGCTCGAACTGCGCGGGGGCGACCTCGTTGTGGCGCGTCTTGGCGGGGATGCCGAGGCGCCAGAGCTCGCGCTCGACGTCGTTCATGAACGAGAGGACGCGGTCCGGAACGGTGCCGAAGTAGTGGTCCTCGAGCTGCTGTCCCTTGGCGGACGCCGCGCCGAAGAGGGTGCGGCCGGTGAGGACGAGGTCCGGGCGCTTCTTCCAGAACTCCTTGTCGACGAGGAAGTATTCCTGCTCGGCGCCGAGCGTGCAGCCGGTGTGGGCCTCGGCGACGCCGAAGAGCTTCATCAGGCGCTTGAGCGAGCGGTCGAGGGCCTGCATCGAGCGCAGGAGCGGCGTCTTCTTGTCGAGCGCCTCGCCCGTGTAGGCGCAGAACGCCGTCGGGATGCAGAGCGTGGCGCCGTTGGAGTGGCGCTTGATGAAGGCGGGCGAGGTGGCGTCCCACGCCGTGTAGCCGCGGGCCTCGAACGTGGAGCGGATGCCGCCGCTCGGGAACGAGGAGGCGTCGGGCTCGCCGACGATGAGGTTCTTGCCGGAGAACTGCATCACGGGCTCGCCGTCCTTGAGCTCGAGGAAGGCGTCGTGCTTCTCGGCGGTGGAGCCGGTCATCGGCAGGAACCAGTGCGTGTAGTGCGTGGCGCCGCGGTCCATCGCCCAGTGGCGGATGCCGTGGGCGACCTCGCCGGCGATGGACGGGTCGAGCGGCTTGCCCTCGCGGATCGTGGCCTGGAGCTTCTTCGCGGTCTCCTTCGAGAGGTAGGTCCGGATCGCCTCCTCGCCGAACACGTCGGCGCCGAAGTCGGTCGCTTTCTTCGTTTCTTCCGTCATGGGGTGGGTCTCCTTGGTGTTGGGGCGTGCTGCCCGCCAAGCGTGGTAGCAAAGGGCGTGCCAAGCCCCGCTACGCGCGGACGCGCGCAGCGGGGCGGCACGCCCTGTGGCAATATCGCGTAAAATAGGAACAGGATGTTTCCAGTTTTTGTCTGCTTTTACATTTTCGACAAAACCGCCTCCATTGGAAGGCAAACCCGCGCCGTGGCGCGCATCACTCGCGGGGCGACAGGTCGACGGTTCGCGCGACCGGGCGCGCGAGGGGCGCGGCGCTACGGCTTCAGGGCCGAGAGGGGGCAGACGATCGTTCCGTCCGGGCGGCGGTAGGCGTAGTCGCCGGTCGCCGTGACGACCATCCGGACGGGCGGGCGGGTCAGGGCGCCGGTTCGGGGCGCGCCGAGGGGATCGGGAGGTAGACGGGCTGGCCGGCGCGGACGAGGTCGGGATCCGCGATCTGCGGGTTGGCGGCGAGGAGTTCGGCCAGGGTGATTCCGCGCGAGCGGGCCAGGTTCGATAGCGTCTTGTCCTCCGCCGTCATCGTGTGGATTTCAAAGCCGTCCTTCGGCGCGAGCGTGTCGTCGGGCGGAAGGACGACCGCGGGAACGGGCGCGGGCGCGCAGGCCGCCGCGGCCCGACCGGCGGCGGGCGCCGATGCGGCGCGTT
>CACWKU010000003.1 GCA_902761575.1 uncultured bacterium | reverse complement strand
CCGGCGCCGCCAATCGCCGCCGCCGCGCCGCCGCCGCCCGCGCCGCCCGCGCCGCCATGGCCGCCGTGCGAATTGTTGTTGTCGCCGTGGACCTTGAGGTAGCACGAGTCCGCGTCGCCGCCGTTTACGCCGTTAGCGCCCCCGCCGCCGCTGGCGACCAGCGAACCCTGGCCGGTGATGACGAGCGTGGAGGACGCCGGCACCCGGATGGCGGCGCCGGCTCCCGTCGTGCCGTTCGCGCTGCCGCCGTTCACCGTGAGCGTGACGTTGGACGGAATGTAGATCACCGCCGTGGCGCCGTCGGCCACCTTGAGCGCGCTCTGGCCGCCCCAGGCGCTGAGCGTCATGCTCTGCGAGACCATGTAGACGACGCCGTCGGACAGCGTCTGGTCCCAGTGGGCGATCATGCCGGACTGCGTGAAGCCGGTGCTTGCGCGCGCGGCGGGCGAAAAAGCAAAAATCGCGAGCGCTGCGAGCGCGCGCGCGTAGGCGTTGCGGAAGGGAAGAAGGGGCTTTGTCATGGGCGGAAAGGCGATAGACAAGGCGTATCATACACGAAACCGGACGGAAAAGATACAAAAAAAGTTGGCAATGGAGGAATCCGGACGTTCGCTCTGGACATTCCCCACTTTTTCGGCACCCGGTCTCAAGGCGGAGCTCAGGGCTGCGGCTTCGCCGTCCGGTCCGAGTCGCGGCTCCGGGCATGCTCCGGACGGCAACTCCGAAATCCGATTCCACCGTGCGTGATTTTCCGGTGTTTGTGCGCTCGGGAAGCGGAGAAATTGCTAATAATCACGCACGGTGAAATTGCGGCATGACCCGTTAACACAGGCTCTCCGACCGTGTTGCAGATTCGCGGGCGGAGGCGGCCGGAGCAGGAGGCGGAGGGCTGGCCGCCGTGGACGCGCGCAGGATTCGTCCCCCTCCTGCGGTAACGTGGCGGGGTGCGCGGGAGGCGCGCGACGCCGCATCGACGCAAGTGGCCTGTTTGCGGGCTTCCGCGACATTGCGGCGCCGAAAAGTGGGGAATGTCCAGGAACGTTCGCTCCGTCCGCGAAAACGCGGAAGGCTGCGGGCGGCGAGGTGGAGGGCCACGCGCTCCCGGATCACGGCGTCGACGCCGTTTCCGGCCCCTTCGCCGGAGAGGCGGAAGAGCTCGTCCGCGATGTCCCTGAGCTGCGCGGCGCCGATGGCTCGGTCGGTGCGGACTTGCGCGAGCATCCGCACGGCCGCGGACAGCAGGTCCCGGGAGGCGAAGCGCGGGTCGTTGAGGAAGGCGTGGTGGATCATCGAGAGCGTCTCGGCGTTCCTCTGGCGGGCGTCGCCGATGTCGAAGAAGCTCTTGAAGGGCTGCAGCTTGTTCTCGGACTGGACGGTCCCGGTCCGGGCGTCGACCAGGATGCGGTCGTTGCCCGCGAAGTTGCGGATGGCGTCGAGGGAAAGGGGCGTGGGGGGCCTTTCGCGGCGGGTCGTTGGGGCGGGCGGGGCTGGGGAGGGGTTTCGTGGCCTTGCGGCCGATACCCGTTCTACACGGAACGGGGCGGAACGTTACACGTTCTTCCGGGCGTCGCCGGGCTCGGCGAACTCCTTGCGGAAGGTGAGGATGTTGCAGCCGTGGGCGTGGCGGTAGGAGAGCCCGTCCATCGTCTTGCGCAGCAGCAGGATGCCGAGGCCGCCGATCGGACGCTCGTCCGCGCCGAGCGTCAGGTCCGGCGGCGGGATGTGGAGCGGGTCGAAGGGCTTGCCGTCGTCGGAGACCGAGACCGTCGCGCCGCGCGGGTCGCGGGAGAGGCGCACCGAGATCGCGAGGCCGGACGCGCCCGAGCAGCGCACGACGTTGGAGACGACCTCGTCGAGCGCGACGAGGAGCCGCGCCTTGTCCTTCGGCGGGCAGCCGGCCTCGTCGAGCGTCTGCTCGAGGAATTCGGCCGAGGCGGCGAGCGCGTTCTCGTCGTTCGGGAAGGTCCGCATCCGGCGCTCGGGCGCGCCGAGCCACTGCAGGGCGAGCACGGTGAGGTCGTCCGCGCGCGGGGCGCCGGCGACGAAGGCGGAGACGGCGGCGTGGACGGCGACGTCGAGCGCGCGGGGGACGCGCGAGCCGGCGGCGGCGAGGGTCGCGGCGAGGCGCTCCTCGCCGAAGAGCGCGCCGGCGAGGTCCATCGCCTCGGTGACGCCGTCGGTGTAGAGGAAGAGCGCGTCGCCGGGGCCGAGCGCGACCTCGTGACGCTTGTAGGCGACGCCCTCGAAGCAGCCGAGCGGGCAGCCGGACTTCTCGCGGATCCATTCGGGGGCGGCGCCTTCGCGCAGGCGCAGCGGCGGGTTGTGGCCCGCGTTGGCGAAGGCGACGCGGCCCGTCTCGAGGTCGAGGACGCCGACCCACGCGGTGACGAACATCTCGGCGGGGTTGTTGGCGCAGAGCTCGTTGTTCGCGCGCGTGAGGGCGGCGGCCGGGTCGCGCTCCGGGTCGGCGAGGAGCGCGTCCTTGAGCAGCGTCTTGGCGTTCATCATGTAGAGCGCGCCGGTGACGCCCTTGCCGGAGACGTCGGCGACGAGGAACGCGCGGTGCGTCTCGCCGACCGGGAAGAAGTCGTAGAAGTCGCCGCCCACCTCGCGCGCGGACTCCATCGAGGCGGCGAGGCTCCAGCCCTCCTCGGAGGGGAAGTCGGCGGGGAGCGCGGCCCGCTGGATCGTGCGCCCCAGCTCGAGCTCCGCCTCGATGCGGCGCACGCGCTCCTCCGCGGCGTCGCGCAGCGCGACGACCGTCGAGTTGATGTTGTCGGAGAGCTCGGAGAACTCGAGGCACGAGCGCTCTTCGACGCGGCCGCCGAGGTCGCCCCCCGCGATGCGGCGGAGGGCGTCGCCGATGCGCCGGACGGACCCCGCCACGCGGCTGCGCAGCATCCCCGAGACGAAGAGGAAGAGCAGCGCGAAGACGGCGAGCAGCACGGCCCCCATGCGCGGCATGAAGCGGTCGCGCGAGGCGAAGACGTCCGCGACCGGGTCGGCGAGGACCGCCAGGTAGTCGCGGACGGGCCCCGCGTAGCAGAACATCGGCTCCCCGGCGATCGTCGCGCGGAAGAGCGTCCCGGTCGGGACGGAGGCCGGATCGAGGCCCGTCGCCTCCTGGAGGGTCTTGCCCGCGAGCGACATGTCGGCGTGGCTCGTGACGACGCCGTCGCGGTCGACGAAGACGATGAAGCCGCGCTCGTCGATGTGCCAGCTGCGCGTGTAGCCGTAGGCGCGCTGGCGGAGGAACTTGAGGAAGCGCTCCTCGGCCCAGCCGACCTCGATGTAGCCGCTGCGGTCCGGGAAGCGCGCGGCGGCGTACTTGAAAAGCCGGCCGTCGGACGTGCGCGGCAAGTCCGGCTGCGAGAGGGTCTCGGGGCCGTCCGGCTCGAGCAGCTTCAGGAACTCCCCGGACTGCGGTCCGGCGCCCATGTAGGAGCCGACCAGCCGGCTGCCGCCGACGACGATCCCGCGCGTGTCGACGTCGTAGATCTCGGCGATCTCCTGCTCGGCGCAGAGTGCGGCGACGTCCTCCGAGGCGAGCCGCCCGGACGAGCCGAGCCGGTTGGCGATCTCGCGGGCGACCGAGACGAGCTGGTAGTCGGCGCGGTCCGTGAAGCCCCGCGAGACGTCGCGGTAGTTCAGCTCGAGAAGCGCGCGGGCGTCCTTCTCCGCGCGCATCGTCTCGCCCTTCCACAGCGTCGCCGTCGCCAGGCAGAACGAGACGGCGACGAGGACGACCAGGCGGATCCGGAGCTGGGCGGAGAGAGGGAGCATGCTGGCTGGTTCGCGGGTTCGGACGGCCGAACGGGAGCGCGGGGCGCGCCTACTCGATCGTCAGGAAGTCGGCGAAGCCGGTGATCTCGAAGACCTCCTTGACGGCATCGTTCACGTGGACGAGCTTCATCGAGCCCTGCTTGTTCATCCGCTTCTGGGCGGAGAGCAGGACGCGGAGCCCGGCCGACGAGAGGTAGTCGAGCTTCGTGAAGTCGAAGACGAGCTCGGACACGCCGTCGAGCGACGCGGCGAGCGCCTCCTCGAGGTCGGGGGAGGTGGTGGTGTCGAGGCGCCCTTCGAGGGCGATCGTGAGGGCCGAGCCCTCGAGTTTCTTTTCGATGTTCATGGAGGGAGTGGTTCCGAAGGCGTGGATATCCCGGAAAGCGCGTATTCTACACGAAACCGCCCGGCCGTGAAACCTTTTTTTTCGCGCGTGGCCCGCCAACGGAAGCGCCGCTCCGCCACGCGGTCCCGAAGAGCGGAGCGGGGAGATTATTTAGTATCTTTTCCGCCCGGTTTCGTGTATCATAGGAGCTGCTTCCCCCTCCTCAACGGCGACGGCACCGCGACCCTCGTCCTCCCGCCCCCGCACCCCGCCGCACGGTTCTACCGCGTCGAGCTCCCATGAATCAAGAAAGGATTGAACCACGAATGGCCACCAAAGAAGACTACACGAAGTTTCTGAAACAAATCCGCGAGGAGACCGGCATCGATTCGCTCGTGCCGGACGCCTCCGGGCTCGTGAGCGTCCGCGTCGAGGACCGGTTCAACGTGAACCTGCAGTTCGTCGAGGCGACGGGCAAGGTGCTCTGCTTCGTCGAAGTGGCGCAGCTCCCGGCCGACACGTCGAAGGACGTCTACCGCGACCTGCTCGCGGGCGGGCTCTTCGGCAAGGAGACCGCCGGCGGCTACTTCGCGCTCGAGCCGGACACCGAGACCGTGGTCTACAACTACTTCTTCGACCTCGACCGGGCCGCCGAGGACACGGAGGACTTCGTCGACACGATCGAGAAGATCCTCCAGCTCTGCGACCTCTGGGCCGAGCGCATCAAGGCCCCCGGCGCCTCCGGCGACTCTTCCGGAGACGAGGTCCCGGACCTCCAGGCCTTCCGAATTCATGCGTAGTCGTTTCGCCGCAAAGAACGAAAAGAGCGCGCTGTAACCTTCCGCCCGCCCTGCGTGTAGTCTCTCCGAAAGGACCACCGCCATGCCACTGACACTCGACTCTTTCCGCTCCATCGCCAATAACGCGGTCATCACGAGCCGCGACATCGAAATCCACGGCAAGGGGGCGAACGCCACCGCCCGCCTCGGCGCCTACGTCTTCTCCGCCGGGAAGAAGGCCAACGACGCCACGATGGCCGCGTTCAAGGCCGCGCTGGAGAAGGAATACGGCGTCTTCGGCACGCACGCGTTCGACACGGTCCTCGGCGCGCGCAGCCAGATGCACAAGTCGCTCCGCGCGTGCGACGTGAAGGCCGCGCTCTCGAAGCTCGACTCCGTGAAGCAGATGCGCTTCGCCGGCGAGCTGAACCGCCAGCTCGACACGAACCCCAAGTTCCGCATGCTCTCGCCCGAGCTGCGCCAGGAGATCCGCACCGCCATCGCGAGCGAGCCGTTCAAGGGCGTCGACCCGAAGGCGTGCAAGTCGCAGGCGGACATCGCGCACATGGCGGTGAAGCGCCTCAACGACGCGATCCACGACAAGCGCACGGGCGACGCCGGCGAGGACATCGCGCTCGGCGGCCGCAAGAAGGTCGAGCAGGAGGCCGGCAGCCGCGAACCCACCGGACTGCGCAACCTCAAGAAAGTCTTCAACGACAAGGAAACGTCCGTCGAGGACCGGATCAAGAGGGGGGTGCTCGGCTCCGGCATGCGCGTGAACCGCTCGGACACGAACCCGGTGCTTCTCGACAAGCTCAAGACCAACGGCGTCGAGCCGGGCTTCATCTTCCGCAACGACTGGTCCAAGGACGACACGAACGGCTTCATGGCCGACATCAACTCCCCGGAGAGCCGGAAGGCGCTGGACGAGCTCAAGGCGAAGAATCCCGACCTGGCGGCCCGATGCGAGGGCAAGGGCCTGCGCGAGCAGATCATGCTCGCGGGCCGGGCGCATCCGGCGGGGATGGCCGCTGCGGCGGAGTTCGTGCTGGAGGAGGCGGTGCGGCTGGCGCTGCAGCCGGATCGCATGAAGAACCACCCGTTCGCCGACCTCGCGAAGGCGCTCCAGAACTACTTCGCGCCGCAGGACCTGCAGCGGCTCGACGGCGCCGTGTCCGACCCGAAGAACAAGGCGATCCTCCAGGAGGCCAAAACGGAGCTGTTCACCGAGATCCGCGATGCGGTGATGAACGTCGGCCCCAACGAGGACTTCCACACCTTCTCGCCCATCTTCAAGCACTTTTCCGACCGCGCGATCGTCAAGCTCGACTACAACGAGAGCGCCAAGTTCTCCAGCGGCGACACCGCGAGCGCCGGCACGTTCATGCGCCCGGAGCGCGTCGCGGTCGGCCGCAAGATGGGCCAGCTCTACCGCTTCACCTCCCGCCAGTCCGCCGACACGATCTCCGCCGGCGCGGTCACCGAGGCGCTCGCGAACGACCTCACGCGCATCGCGGGCGTCCCCTCGCAGGAGCTCGAGATCGTCCGCGGGCAGTATTCCGACGGACACCCCAAGATCATGCTCGCCGCGAAGTTCGCCGACGGCTACAAGGACCTCGAGGCCGGGATGCTCAAGGACGGCCGCGTCGTGAAGCCCAAGGGCGCGCCGAAGTCCCTCCAGATGGAGAGCCTCGGCAAGTACAAGGCGTTCTTCCTCGTCACGGCCGACCGCGACGGCATCGGCAAGCGCGGCCAGAACAAGGGCTTCGTGGGCGGCAAGTTCTTCGCCATCGACCCCGGCCACTCGCTCGAGGGCAACGGCAAGTACCTCAAGATCTCCGACGACCTCTCCTTCAAGGACACCTACGGCACGAGCTCCAAGCCGCGCTTCAACAACTTCTCCGTCTTCGACGACGACACGTTCTTCTCCAAGATGGAGGGCGTGATCAACCTCCGCCAGCGCGCCGAGGCCGGCGAGTTCAGGAAGGTCTTCGACGACTACCGCGCCGCGTTCGACCCGAAGGAGAAGGGCATCTCCGACGCCGAAAAGGCCCTTCGCACCAAGATCTGCGCCGACATCGACAAGAAGGAGGCCGAGTTCAACGAGTCGCTTAAGAAGATCCTCGACGTCTCCGCGAACAACCTCAATCTCTACGACGACCTCGCGAAGGACGGCCCCGCGATCCAGCAGGGCGCGATCGAGACCGTCGCCAACCTCGAGAAGCTCACCTCGCCCACCACGTGGGTCAGCAAGAAGGGACAGGTCGCGCTGAACCACCTAGAGGTCCTCCCCGAGTCGCGCGTCCCGTGGAAGGCCGCCCTCAAGGACGACAACATCGTTTACTACTGCGAGACGAAGATGTCCTTCGAGACCACGGACGTCCTCGAGGGCATCGCGAAGAGCGCCGGCGCGATCTTCGAGCGCGACGCGCTCGGCTTCTGCCGCCTCGTCGTCCCCAAGGACCGCGCGGAGCAGGTCTTCGCGGCCTTTTCGGAGGAGAACGTCCAGAGGATCACGCACCCCGAGGAGTTCATCGCGCGCCAGGAGGGCGGCGACGGCCTCAAGGCCGCCAAGACCTACAAGCCCGTCCCCTACGCGCCGCCGAAACCCGACCCGCGCCCCCTGCTGGACCCCAAGACGCTGCCCGACTTCATCGACGTGCCGGCCCGATACTTCGGCGCGACCTATTCCATCAAGTTCCCCAGGATCCACTGCGTCGGCCTCCTATCCGCGCGCTCCTCCGTCCACCGCCCGCGCACCATTGGCGAGCTGCGCTACCTGATCGAGTCCCAGATCAATCGCGGCAACGAGGTGCTTGGCGCGCTCATGAGCGGAAAGACCCACCTCTTCGAGCCGACGCGCGAGAACATCGTCGCGCTCACCTACGCGCTCCACGCGACGGCGCTCAAGAAGGGCGAGTTCATGTACCGCGGCTCCTTCTCGATCGAGGACAAGAACGGCGAGATCGCGCGCTGGCTCGACAAGGCCAACGACCTCTACATCCGCACCTCCACCCACGCCAAGCCCTACCAGTCGGCGCGCGTCGACGGCCACCTCAACATGCCGCGCGGCTACGACGTCCCGACCGGCGCGGGCGGCCTCCTGAACGGCATGAGGACGTTCCACTTCTTCACCATCCCGGACTCCGACGGACTCAAGAACGGCGGCAACGGAAACGGCCCGCGGCGCCGGCTCTTCCTCAAGTGCGAGACGTTCGGCATCTTCTGCTCCACGGCGCACCTGCGGATCTTCAGCAAGCCGGCCTCCGTCGCCGAAGGCATGAAGACGCGCGGCTACCGGTTCGGCGACATCCTCGAATCCATCGCCCACGGCTCCTCCCTCTTCGTCTCGCTCTTCACGCCGAAGGAGGCCCCCGGCATCCGCAAGGAAAACCTCACCAAGATCCAGAAGGACGCCATCCTGTGGGCCCAGAACAAGCTCCGCACGAAGTATCCGCAGCTGGCGGAGCGCCTCACGGCGGGGAACGTCCTCGACGGCGCGGGCCTCAACAAGATGATCGACAACATCGCGTGGATCCTCGACCACATGCCGGAGGACGAGGACGAGCGGGCCTGGATCACGGACGTGCTCGACTACATGTCCGCGCCGCTGGAGGGGAACTTCGGCAACGAGAAATACGGCGACACCGGCAACCGCCTCGGCAACGAGATCATGATCGACGAGAAGGACCTGCGGTAGCCCCCCCGCCTCCCGAGCGTGCCCGCCTCGGGGGAGTCGACCGCCCCTTCGGCCGTCCGGAGGGCAGCCAACGCTTGATTTGCTAGGGCCTCTCACATAGAATGCAGGGGCGCCGGAACAACCACGAAAGGAACCGAACCATGAAAACCTCCGCTCGTCTTTCCCTTGCCGCCATGCTCGCGGTCTGCGCGGCGCAGCCCTCGATCGCCACCGACGGCCGCTACCGCGACTTCGTCATCGGCGATCGCGCCGGCGGCATGGGCGGCGCCGCGATCGCGACCGCGGCCGACGTCGACGCCATCTTCTACAACCCCGCCGGCCTCGCGCATTCGCAGGGCGACAGCATCTCGCTCTCCGCGAACCTCTACGGCCGCGAGCACCACCGGACGAAGGGGGCCCTGGACTGGGGCGCGGACGACAAGAGCGACACCTTCGTGACGATCCCCGGCGCGATGGGCGGCGTGTCGCGCCTCTCGGGCGAGTGGGTCGGCGGCTTCGGCGTCTTCGCCCCGAAGCAGGAGAAGCGCCACATCGTCGCCGCCGACGGCGCCCGCACGAGCTTCAACAACGGCGACTACAACGACCAGACGCTCTGGATCGGCCCGGCGATCTCCTGGACCCCCGCGGACTCCCGGCTCTCCCTCGGCGCCGGGCTCTTCGCGGTCTACCGCGACTGCAGCATCTCCCAGAGCTCCTTACAGACGGACGTCGGCTCGATCAACGGCGCCATCGATCTCTCGGTGCTCGGCGTCCTCGCCAGCGTCGGCGCCCAGTACGACCTCGGCGACGGCTGGAGCGTCGGCGCCACGATCCAGACGCCGAACGTCCGGGTCTGGGACGACGGAACGCTCAGCATCAACGGCATCGACAGCGAGGGCCAGGACGGCTTCGACTTCGGCATCTACTCCACGGACGTCAAGGCCGACAACTACATCCCGTGGCAGCTCGCGGTCGGCGTCGGCCGGACCGTCCCGGGCGTGTGGGGCTTCTCGCTCGACGCGATCTACCACCCCTCGCGCACGTTCGACCTCATGCGCTGGAACATCCACGGCGTCCCCGTCTCGCAGTCGATCCACCTGCACTCGGTCCTCGACGTGAGCCTCGGCGGCGAATACATCGTCGCGGAGCGCTACCCGATCCGCGCCGGCTTCTACACCGCGTTCTCCTCGATCCGCGTCCCGGACGACCCGGACAGCACCGACTTCATCACGACCGACGTCGACATGTACGGCGTCACCTTCAGCGTCGGCCGCCGCGGCGACAACATGAGCGTCAACGTCGGCCTCGACTACGCCTTCGGCGAAGGCCACGACCTGGGCAACGGCCGCGACGGCGAAAAGTCCCGCTCCGACTGCGACCGCTACGTCCTCCTCGCCACCGTCAGCACGACGTACTACTTCTGATTCTCGCCCGTACGGCGCCGGTGCGGTCCGGCCGTCGCGGCCGCCGCGAGCCGGGGCAGGGGAGGCCCCGCCACGGCGCGACGTCCCGCGCTGTCGCGGAAAATTCTTGACTTGGAGTACGTTCCAAGTGGTAGGATTCCCCACATGCAAGAGCAGAAATACATCGCCATCGCCGAGGCGAGCGCCCGGTCGGGGCTCTCCCAGGACACGCTCCGCTACTACGACCGCCTCGGCCTGATCCCGTCTCTGAAGCGCAACGGCGGCCGCCGCATGTTCTCCGAGCGGAGCATGCACGCGCTTCTGGTCATCTCGCGCCTCCGGGACACGGGCATGCCGCTCGCCGAGATCCGCAAGTTCATGCAGGCCTCCGGCGCCGCCCTGGTCGACACGCGGCTCCAGCTCTTCCGCGAGCATCGGGCCAAGGTCGAGAAGGACCTGGAAGTATTCCGCAAGGCGATGGCCCTCCTCGACTTCAAGGTCTGGTTCTACGGGGAGGCCAAGCGCCTCGGCGGCCTCGAGAAGGTCCTGCCGTTCGAAGAGTCCGTCGCCCGCTATCGCCGGGAGACCGGCCGCTCCACGGACTGGTGACTCGCTCGCGAGGGCGCCGCGCGCGGCATCCGCCGCCAACATCTCCGAGCGCGCGTTCGACATTTTCGCCATCCCCACCATTGTCAACGCTATCCAGGAGGATGCCGGCCAAGCGCGGGCCGACGACGAAAACTCCTACAAGATCGACATCGGCATCTAGCCCCTCTTCGCGGGCCCCGCGGGCGCGGCTCCGCCGCGCATCCGCCGAGGGCGGGCAGGAGCCCGCCCCGTGAACCCTCCTGCCTGCGAGCGGGAAGCCGCGGCACCCGGCCGCAGCCGGCGTGGCGGCACCCCGCCACGCCGTGCAAGGCCGCCCGGCCCTAGGCCCGGCCCAGGCGCTCCCGCCACGAGGCGGCGGCCTTCACGAGGTCGCCGACGGCCTCGAGCAGGACGTCGGGCTCGGCGGCCTGGAGGGGGATCGCACGGATTGCGGCGAAGGCCTTCGTCTCCGGGTCCTGGCAGAGGATCGCGCCCGGCTTTTCGCGCAGGGCGGCGTTCGCCGCCAGCATGTCGCGCGCGACGGCGCCCCCGGAGCCGCCGAGGGCCTCGCCGATCCCGGCGTGGAGCAGGATCGCGCCGTCGGACGCGTGGTCGAGAAAGGAAACCGCGATGCCGTCGAAGTCGATGACGACGGCCCCCGTCGCCGTTTCCGGCGGCGGGAGCCCGCATTTCGCGGCGAAGGCGTTCATGCGCTGGGCGTAGTCCATCGTGTCTTGCTATGCCGTGTTGTTTCGGTGGCCGGAGGTTACACGCGGATGAAATCGGGGACGCCGGAGAGGGGGCTGGCGTCCTCGTCGTCCGCCCTCGAGAGCGCGGCCTCCTCGTCCACGTCGAGGAAGGCCGTCGCGAGCCGGCTCCATTCCGCGGCCGTGTCGACGAGATCCTCGACGGCGCGGGAGAGGGCGTCCGGATCCGCGAGGGCGAGCGGGAGCGACGACGTGGCGAAGAGCTCGCCCGCCTCGTCGTCGAGCGAAAGCGCCGTTCCGCCCGCCGCGGCGTAGTTCGCCTGGAGCGCGACCGCGGCGAAGGCGCCGGCGGCGTCGGGCGGCATCTCCCCGACGTCGGCGGCGAGGACGACCGTCCCGCCGCCGGCGTCCTCGCGGAACGAGACCTCCGTGCCGTCGATGGCGAGAACGACCTCGTCGCCCTCGTCGGCGCGCTCGGGCAGGGCCACCCCCAGCGCGTCCGCGAACGCGCGCATGCAGGTGTCGAAAGACTCGTGGGGTGTCATGTGAAAAAGCGTTTTCGTGCCTCAGGTTCGCCGGATTCTACCCGAACCCCCGCCCGGAACGCAAACGAAATCCATGCGCCGCCGTGCCGGCGTGGCGGGGTGCGAACCCCGCCACGCCGCTGCTTCGCGCGGGCGCGAAAAAGCCGTTGACTTGGAGCGCGCTCCAAGTGGTATGATACTCCGCATTCCACGACGCGCAGCGGTGTAACCCGCCCGCCGCGCCGCGTGTAGACAGGTCGAACCTCTCCACACCTCCCTCCTCATTCCGCATTCCGCATTGAAAGAAGGCCCGACATGGCAATCAATCTGAACAAGGTCAGCGTTTCCCTCGCGGAGTTCCAGAAGATCTCGTCCGGCACGCACAACGCCGGCGAGGTGACGCTCAAGAACGAGCATTCGCTCGACAAGGTCAACCACCACGTCGGCGCGCTGCGCGGCCGCAACAAGGTCGCGATCCCCCACGAGCAGATCGTGGCCGTGAAGAAGGCCTTCGTGGGGGCGCTCGGCGCGGGCGGCGTCTCGAACGACGAGCTCAACCGCGTGCGCGCGGAGCTGGGCCTGGGCCTCGGAGGCGCGGAGGACAACCTCTCGCTGCGCGAGCGCAACATCCGGCCGCTCACCCGCCAGCAGGTCCGCGAGATCCTCGACCGCTACGCCGACACGCTCAACGCCCACGACGGCCCCGGCACCATCCGCACCCAGGAGCAGCTGACGGCGGGCCTCTCGCCCAAGGAGCTCGAGTCGCGCCGGCAGCTCCGCGAGGCCGCGAACGCGGCGATCCCCGCCCGCCGCCGGCTGGAGGAGAACCGCGACATCGCTCTCTTCGCCCGGCTCGTCTCCGGCGATTTCGCGGGCGTCTCCCGCGACGACGCCGCGCGCATGGTCGAGATGGCCCGCTCCAAGATCGCCGCCGCCCGCGCGAAGCACCCCGGCGCGCTGCCGACGAACGACGCCCGCACGCTCGTCGCCCGGCTGGAGCTCGAGAACGGGCAGACGGTCGACTTCTCCGTGCGCAGGAGCACGGCCTCGTTCGTCGCGAGGATGGAGGACGCGATCTTCACCCTGAAGCACTCCCCCGTGGACGGCGAGGGAAAGCTCGCCGGCGCCGTCCCGCCGAAGGAACGCAACGAGGCGATACGCGACGCGCTCGCGTATCCCGAGCGGGAGGACATCCTGCCCCACGACATCCGCGGCATCGTCGACGAAATGCTCGCCGGCGCACGGCAAAAGTTCGGCGCGGGGATCGTTCCCGAGGGCGCGCGCCTCTCCTCGGTGGCCACGAACGCGAAAACGTGGGAACGGATCAACGCCCTCGGCACGGAGAACCCCCTCGGGCCGGACACGCTGCGCGGCGCCCTCGAGGGGCTGCTCGTCGAAAGCTGCATGCAGAGGGCGGCCGACCATGCGATCGAGCAGGAGGCCGCCAGGCAGGGCGTGTTGGTCCCGTCGCCCCTGGGAATGAGATTCCTCCAGCGCGAGCCGCAGCTCGCGGCGGCGCTGCGCGACGCCGCCGACGCGGGCGGCGTCGCGGCGGCGTTCGCCGCCTTCCGCGACCGGCTGCAGCGTTTCGTCGCCTTCGCGGCGGCCGTCACCAGCTTCACCCGGACCGGCTTCTACGAAGCGGCCGCGGACAAGCTGGCGGCCGGCCTCGGAAACGGCATTCCGCGCTCCTCGCTCCTCGCCCAGATCCGCAACTGGGCCGACGTCGGTCCGGCCGTCGACGAGATGGGCGCGAAAATCATCTCGGGGGAGATCCCGGCGGAGAGCCTGGAGGACGTCGAACGGCTCTTCCGCGACAAGGCCGCCGAGATGATGGGGCGCCGCATCGACCTCTTCCGTTCGATCGACGGCCTCCGGGACGAACTTCCCCGGCAGCTGTCCGACCGGTTCAAGACCGACGCGCTGCGCCTGCAGTCGTTCGACCCGAAGACCTACAAGATCGGCGCGTTCGCCGCCGTCGCGAAAAAGGAGGCCTTCGCCAGCGCCCTTGCCACGCTGAACGCGACCCTCTCCCAGCCCCAGCTGGACAAGGAGGCGGGCTATGCGACGCTGCGGACGTTCTTCGACGGCCTGCTCGAGCTGCTCGAGGGCGAACTCGGCGAGCACCTCTACGGCTTCGATTCGCAGATCCAGGCGTTCCAGGCGGTGCTGCGCATCGCGACAAAGGGCGACGAGGCGCCGCTCAAGGCCGCCCACGACTTCTTCCTGCGGGACGACGTCGCGAACGACGACCTCCACATGAAGCCGGGCCTCTCGGCCATCCAACTGATGAACTCCCTCTCGTTCGGCGGCGTCACGAACGACGACATCCTCGACGCCCTCGACAAGGGAGGGCTGGCGCCGATGCACGCCAAGGCGCTCGCCGACGCCGTCCGCGACTCCGGGATCGCCGGTCTCGACGGCGACCGGGCGGTGGCGCTGTTCGCGACGGCGAACCCGGCCGGGCGCGACCTGGCCGAAGTGATCCGGTCCGCCCCGGACGGCATCTCCCCGCAGGAGCTGTATTCGTTCGCGATCAGCGTCCTTCGCAACCACGCCGGCGCGATCGCCGACCAGACCGCGGCGACGAAGCTCTTCGTGCCGCTGGACGCGCGCGAGATCGCCAGCGCGGCCTACCGCAAGGCCGGGGACGACCCCGCCCGGGCGGACCGGCTCGTCGCCGCCGCCTTCGCCGCCTGCGGTACCGACGCCGACCTGCGCCGGATCGTCCGCGACAACCTCGACGAGATCCTGGTGGGATCGTCGGCCGCGCTGCGCTCCGAGGAGAAGGTCCGCGAGCGCGTCGAGGGAATCCGGGACAACCTCGTCGAGCTGCGCGAGATCGCCCGGTCCGACCGCCGGGCCGAGGATCTGCTCCGGATCGGGTGCGACTTCCTCTCCGACGCGAACGCCGTCTTCCCGCGCGGTACCCTCACCCGGGCCTTCCAGGTCCTGCTCAAGCTCCCCGTCGACGCCCTGGTCGGCCTCGCGACCCGTTCGGGCGTCCGCGACATCCACCGGGCCCTCGTCCAGGTCGAGGACAACGTCGGCCGCCTGTCGGCCGTCCTCGGGAAGGTCCTCGCCGGCCCGGAGCAGCAGGCCGCCTTCCGGTTCCTGGTGCAGCGGACCATGCTCCTGAGCGCGACCCAGCGGGAACTCGCGGCGATCCACGACGCGATCCGCTCGCGCAACGCCGCCAACCTCGAGGCCGGCTACGGCAGGCTCCGGGGAATCGCGGAGGACCGGGAGGACGAGGAGTTCTCCGACGGGCTCGTCCGCGGCATCGATCAGGTCGCCCAGCGGCTCCGCCTGCGCCTCGGCGAGCTCAACGCCCAGATCTGCCTGGCCCGCGGCATGGACCTGGCGCAGAACCAGATCGAGCCCGCCGACCCGGCGGCGCTCGAGCCCGCCGACTACGACGCCGACGGGCTCCTGGCGGACATCGTCCCCTACGCCCGCGCGGAGCTCGCGGCGGAGAAGGAGCGCGCCATCGGCGCCATCGCGAAGGGCGACGGCCCCGCCGCGCAGGGGCTCCGCGCCGCCCTGTCCGAAACGATGGGGCCGGAGCCGGACTCCCCGGCGGAGAGATTCTCCGCCGACATGCGCAGCGTCGTCCGCACGCTCCTCAACCGCAACGTGGCGCGCGACCTGCGCCGGTTCGCCCGGAACCAGACCACGAGCTTCGAGCGGGACCTGGCGGCGGGGATGAACATCACGCTGCCCGGCGTCGGCCGGGTCTCCGCCGACCCTGCCGAGGCCCGCAACCAGTTCGCCCGGTTCGTGAGCGGCAATCCCGGCGCGACCTACGACGCGCTCGATCCCGTCGCGCGCAAGAAGGCGCAGATCGCGATGGCGTTCGCGTCCAAGGCGAGGGCCGGCGAGGCGTGGACGGCCTTCGGCGTCGCCCTCCATCCGGAGAAGATCGGCCAGGCGGCGGGCTTCGACGCCGCAAGCGCGAGCGAGTGCACCGTCGCGCTGAACCTCGCCGATAACGGGGCGCTCGAGGTCTCCTTCGTCATCCGGCGGCGCCCCGCCCAGATGCAGGTCTACGACACGGTGTACGACTGCGGCCCCGGCAGCGAGGCGACGGCGGAGGTCGACATTCGCGTCGAACCCGAGGAGATGGAGCGCCTGGTCGGGCAGGACTTCGCCGGCTACGACGACAACCCCGTGGCGGACTTCCTGCGGACCCCCGTGGAGGACCGCGAGGAGAACTTCTACCTGGGCGCCCGCCAGGCGATCCCCGAAAACTACCGCATCGAAATGCCCGTCGAGGTCAAGGTCTCGGCCGACCTCCGCTAGGGCCGCCACGCGCTCCGCGCATTCAGCATTCGGAATCCCGCACCCTCGGGCCGCCGCTCCAGCCGGACGACTTGAGCCGGGCCAGCGCGAAGCACCCGCGGACGACGAGCTCGACGGCGATCGCCTCCCAGACGCCGCGGAGCCCGTGGCGTTCCGCCAGGATCGCCGCGAGCGGCAGCCGCACGCACCACATGCTCAGGGAGTTGAACGCGCCGGGAACCAGCGTGTCGCCCGCGCCGCGCAGCGCGCCGCCGCCCACGATCGCCGCCGCGAAGAACGGTTCCGCGAAGGCCACGGCGCGCAGCGCGGCGGCGCCTTCCCGGACGATCTCCGGCTCGCGGGTGAAGAGGCCGATGAGGTGGGGCGCGGCGAACCAGAGAAGGACGCCGCCGCAGGCCATCGCGAACATGCCGCACGCCGTCGCGAGAAACGCGAAGCTCCGCGCCGCGGCCGCGCGCGCGGCGCCGACCGCCTGCCCGACGATCGTCTGGGCGGCCGCGCGGATGCCGATGCACGGCAGGTAGCACAGCCCCTCCGCCGTGGCGGCGAAGGAGTTCGCGGCGATCGCGACGTCGCCGAGCGGGGCGACCACCGCCGTCGCCGCGACGACGGCGGCGTTCATCGCGGCGTTCTCGAAGGCGACCGGGGCGGAGAGCCTCGCCGCCTTCCGCACGACCCGGCGCGACAGGCGCAGCCGCTCGTCCGCGCGCAGCGAGAGGACCGGGTCGCGCACGAGCAGGGCCCGGCCGAGCCGCAGCGCCGTGACGGCCTCCGCGAGCGCCGTCCCGAGCGCCGCGCCCGCCACGCCGAGCCCCGCGCCGGGCAGCCGCAGCGCGAACCCGGACGGGAGCGTCCACTCGCGCGACGGAAAGATCAGCAGCAGGTTGAACAGGACGTTCAGCGCGCACATCTGCATGTTGAGCGAACCGGGCGTGCGCATGTCGCCCCTCGCCTGGAGCGCGGCGGTGGAGAGCGCGCCCAGCTGCAGGAAGGGGACGCCGGCCATGCAGATGGCGAAATACCGCGCCGCGAGAAGCGCCGTGCCCCCCTTGCCGCCGAGCCACCCGGGAAGCCAGGGCGACACGGCGGCGCCCGCCGCCGCGAGCGCCAGCGACAGGCCCCCCAGCACCGCGAGGCCCTGGCGCAGCACGGATCGGGCCTCGGCCTCCCGTCCGGCCCCGACGGCCTGGGCGATCTGGACGGAGAACCCGACCACGCCGGCCCAGCACACGCCGCCGAACAGCCACACGGACGAGGCCATCAGGCCGACGGCCGCGGCGTCGGCCGTCCCGAGCCGCCCGATCATCGCCGCGTCGATGAAGGACATCGCCATGGACGCGAACTCCGCCATCATCGCCGGGACGCTCATCCGGAGGACGAGCGCCAGCTTCGCGCCCGCCGGGACGGATTCTCCGCCGCGCAGCATCGCAGCGAGCGACGCGGCGGCGTCGGGCTGTTTCTTCGTTCCGGACATCAGGGTCGCAGGTCGCGGAGCCGGGCGAGCTGGTCGACGGCGGCGGGGTTCAGGAGCCCGGTGCGGTCGATGTCGACGTTGAGGGTGACGGCGCAGCCGTCGGCCGTCCGCGTCCGGATCAGCGCGGCCAGCTCGTCGTCGCCGAAGCGGAGGCCGGCGAAGCCGGTGCCGTCGTGCACCCATTCCCGGTTGTCCATCGTGCACCAGACGTGCATCTGCATGCCCTGGTCGTTCGTCCGGCCGCAGAGCGGCCAGGACTGCATCTCTTCGCCGCTGAAGTATTCCTGGCACGGCGTGTAGCTGAACGTGCCGCCCTGGGAGTTGAAGCTGACGAGGGCGTTCGGGTTGCCGGCCTTGCACCCCAGGGCGATTTCGCGGAAGGGAAAGCGGTAGGAGCCGATCTCCACGCCGGTGTTGTAGCCGAAGGGGCCGTCCAGGCAGGCGATGGCGGAGCTGTCGAACCACCAGCCGTCGATGCGGTCCCCGAGCGTGCGCGCGATGTCGGTCACGATCGCGACGACGTTCGTGCCGAAGTCCTCGAGGCGGCCGTCCTTGAAGCCGATCGGCACCATCCACGCGTCGTCCGGATCGGGATGGTTCCGGTGGTAGGCGCAGCCGTAGTTGTGGTAGAGGATGAGGCGTATGCCCTCCGCGTGGAGCGCCTCGCCGAGCTCGGCGAGCAGATTGCGCCTCGTCGTGCGGCCGGGCGCGACGGCGTCCACCGCCGCGCTCGGCGCGGGCAGGTGGAAGCTCCCCCACGTCGAGGTGAAGATGACGTACTCGGCGCCGGCCCGCTTCGCCTGCGCGACGTAGCGCGGCACGTCGAACGCGTCCACCGCCTCCTCGAAGGGGTTGCGCCCCCCCTTCTGGTCCGTGGTGGCGAACGTCCAGTGCGTGCTGATGCCGAACGCGCCGGCGAGCCAGTCCGTCGACGCGCGCGAGTAGCCGTTCGCGGCGTCGGCGGCGCGCAGCTGCGCCGCCTTGCGCTCGAGGAACTCCCGGCCGTAGACGAAGCGCTCCATCGGCCCCGCGTCGACGAACGCCACCGGGTCGATGGACTCCAGGTCCCGGCACGGCGAAAAGTCGACCGTCCCGCGCAGGCCGCGGCATTTCGCGAACGCCCCGGCGCGGCCGGTCCCGCACGAAGGGGCGATGGAGCGGAGGCGCGAGCCGGGCGCGAACGAAAGCCCCGTCAGCCTCTCGCACCCGTAGAACGTCTCCGGCCCGATCCGTTCGACGCCGGCCGGGATCACGAGGTCGCCGGTCAGGTTCCCGCAGATCCAGAACGCGGCGTCGCCGAGCTCCTCGAGCCCCGCCGGCAGCGCGAGCGCGTTCGTGGCGCCGACGCACCCGGAGAACGCGCCCGCACCGAGCGAGCGGACGGTCGCCGGGATCGCGAAGGACTTGAGGCGTCCGTCGCGCGAATGGACGAAGCCCGGCCCGATCGCGGTGGGCACGAGGCCCGTGTCGCGTTCGATGTCCGCAAGCGCGTCGAGCGTCCAGTCGCCCTCCGCCGGCGCCGAACGGACCTCCCGCAGGACGATTCCGCCGGGATGGGCGTCGTCCTCGCCGTAGACGATCGTCACCCCGTCGCGCGCGAGCGTCTCGTAGCCGTGGCCGTCGACGCCCGTCACCCAGGCGGCCCGGACGGGAATCGTGGAAGCCGCCGCCAGAACGGCCGAAGCAAGCAGGCGGGAAGGGTTGTCGTTCATGCCCAGCAAGTATGGCGCTTTTCTCCGCGAAAGGCAAGCGCCGAAGGCTTTGGGTATCGCCCGACGCGCGACGGCGTCGCGCGCGGGCGCGAAAAATCCGTTGACTTGGAGCGCGCTCCAAGTGGTAGAATACTCCGCATTCAACAACGACGCGCCGGTGTAACCTGCACGGCACGCCGTGTGTAAACGAGTCGATCTTCTCACCTCCATTATGCACTCCGCATTGTGCATTGAAAGGATCCGCCCATGCCCACTCTCGACGACTACAAGGACTTCTTCGCCGTCCTCCGCAAGCGGACCGGCATCGAGGCGCTCGCGCCCGACGACGCGGGGCTCGTCAGCGTCCGCGTCCAGGACGAATACAACGTCAACTTCCAGTTTGTGGGTCCTTCGGGAAAGATTCTCTGCTTCGTCGAGGTCGCCGACCTGCCCAAGGACGCCGGGCGCGAGGTCTACCGCGAGCTCCTCGCCGCGGGCCTCTTCGGCCTGGAGACGGCCGGCGGCCACTTTACGCTCGCGGCGGAGACCGAGACGGTCGTCTACGACTACCTCTTCGACTTCGAGCCGGCGGCGGCCGATCCGGAGGCGTTCGTCGGGGCGGTCGAGAAGATCGTCCAGCTCTGCGACGTCTGGGCCGATCGCATCCGCGGGGTCCTCGCCGGCGGCAAGGCCCCGGCGGCGGACGCCCCGGACGCCGGCCCGTCCCTGCGGCTCAACCCCTGATCGCGAACGGAGGCCCCGCCATGCCACTGCCCCCCCTGAACGTCGATGCATTCCGGAACGTCGCCAATTCGTCCCGGCTCCCCGAACGCGACATCGTCGTGCGGGGCGCGAACGAGGCCCGGACCGTCCGCCTCGGCAACATCGTGTTCACCACCTCCAAGGCGACCAACGTCGCGACCATGGGCGCCTTCAAGGCGGCGCTGGAGGCCGAGTACGGCGTCTTCGGCACGCAGGCCTTCGACACGGTCCTCGGCGCGCGGAACCAGACGGGCCTGTCGCTCCGGGTCGAGGACGTCGGCAAGACGCTGTCGCACCTGGACCACGTCAAGCGGCAGCGCTGGGGCAGCGAGCTGAACCGCCAGCTCGACTCGGATCCGAAGGTGCTGGCCCTTTCGCTGGACGTCAACCGCGAGCTCCGCGCGCGGCTGGCGGAGCACCCGCTGGGCGAAGGCCAGCAGGCCGTGGACCTGGCGAACGTCACGACGCAGGACCAGCTGGCGCGGCTCGTGTCCGAGACCATCCGCCGGGCGATACCGGCCGCCCGGGCGGCGGTCGACGCCCGGGGCGGCGACATCGCCGTCCGCGATCTCTCGCAGGCGAACCACGAAGCCCCCCGGAACGTCCCGGTCGAGATCGCGCCCGACGAGCCGACGGGCCTTCGCAACTTCGGCGCCAAGCCCGTTTTCGCGGGGGCCTCCACCTCGATCGAGGACCTGATCAAGAGCGGGCGGATCGGCGCCGGGGAGCGCGTGAACCGCCACCGGTCGAACCCCGTCCTCCTCGAGAAGCTCAAGACCAACGGCGTCGAGCCCGGCTTCATCTACCGCAACGACTGGTCGCCGGACGATACGCACGGCTTCATGGCGGACCTCTGGTCCCCCGCCAACCGGGAATCGCTCGACCGGCTCGTGGAGCGGACCCCGTCGCTCCGGGCGAAGCGCGACGGCCCTCCCCCCGCCACGCGCCGGGAGCTCGCCATGGCGGCCGGCCGCGCCCATCCCTGCGGCATGGCCGCCGTCGCCGAACGCATCCTCGAGCGCGAGCTGGGGAGGGCCGGTTCCCCCATCGCCATCGCCTTCCAGGCGAAGTTCCAGAACGTCGACGTCGCGGAGCTCTTCCCCCCCGGCGGCGCCGAGCCAAGCGCGGAAGCGAAGCGGATCCTCGCCGAGGTGAAGAGCGAGCTCTTCCTCGAGATCCGCCACGCCGTCATGAACGAGCCGTCGACCAGCGCCGACTTCAAGAAGTCCCCCATCTTCCGCCACTTCGCCGACCAGAACATCGTCAAGCTCGACTACAACGAGGGCGACCGCCCCGATCCCAAGGCCCCCGGCAGCAGGGGCAGCCTGCGCCTCCCCGCGCGCGTCGCCGCCAAGTTCGGCGACATCAAGGGCTTCTTCTACCGCACCTTCCGCCTCACCACGGCGGACGAGGCCTCCATCGGCGCCGTCCGCGAGGCCCTCGCCAACGACATCACGCGCCTGCTCGGCATCCCCGCGCAGGAGCTCTCCCTCGTGCGCGGCGAATACTCCGACGGCCACCCCAAGCTGATGCTCTCCGCCAAATACGCCGACGGCTACAAGGACCTGGAGGCCGGCTTCCTCAAGGACGGCCACGCCGTCGCGCCCCCCGGCGCCGACCCCATCGAGCCGCTCGGCCGCTACAAGGCGCTCTTCCTCGCCCTCGCCGACCGCGACGCCGTCGGCTCCCACGGGCAGAACAAGGGCCTCGTCAAGGGCCGCTTCTTCGCCATCGACCCCGGCCACTCGCTCGAAGGCAACGGCAAGGACCTCGACATCCACGACGACCTGTCCTTCACGGACCGGAACTCGGGCCTGCTCGAAAAGCGCTTCGCCAACTACAGCGTCTTCGACGACGACACGCGCTTCGCCAAGTTCCAGGGCGTCCTCAAGCTGCGCGAACTCATGCGGTCCCGGCGCATCGACGATCTCTTCGCGGACTACCTCGCCACGTTCAGGACCGACGCGGGGAACCTCAGCCGGGCGGAGAGGAACCTCCGCGAGAAGATCATCTTCAACGTCGGCGCGATGTCGGCGGAGTTCCACCGGCAGGTCGAACGGATCCTCGCGGTCTTCGCGCCCCAGCTCGCCGCCTTCGACGCGCTCGCGCCCCATCCGCCGCAGGGCGCCCCCGCGCAGCTGCAGATCGACGCCATCGAGACGATCGAGAACCTGGAGAAACTGACCTCGCCCACCCGCTGGACGAGCCCGAACGGAACCGTCGACCTCAAGCACCTCGCCGTCTCCCCCAAAACCCGCGTCCCGTGGCAGCTCACGGTGCAGCCGAACGGGGACCTCGTCTACTCGACCGCGAAGAACCTCCGCGGGGCCGACCGCACCCGGCTGCTCGCCTTCTGCCAGCAGGGCGGCGGGACCGTTGCCCCCCGGCCGCGGGGCGGCGTGACCGTCACCGTGCCGGCCGCGCGCCGCGCCGCCTTCTTCGCCGCCCTCCGGGAGCGGAACGTCATCGACGAGAAGCACGCCGCCGAGCTCCCCGCCCGCGTGGCCCGCGAGCAGGAGCGCGCCCGGCTCGACATGCTGGAGCGCGCCCGTCGCGCCGCGGCGCCCGTCGCGGGCGCGGAGCTCGACGAGGACGCCCCGCCGGCCGCCAACTGACTTCCTTCGCTTCGCGACGCGCCGGTGTAACCCGCCCGGCCCGCCGCGTGTAGACAGGGCGAACCATCCAACGGCCTAACCACCGAACCACCTAACCACCTAACCCTATAGGGAAGTCCCGCCATGCCGCTCGAAGTCAACGCCCAGTTCAACCAGTTCGTCCAGTTCGCGCAGGACCAGGCGAACCCGGCCACCAGCAAGGCGATCGCCCGCATGGGTGTGGAGGGGCCGCTCGGCGGCCGCGCCATCAAGGCGTCGGAGAGGCGCGAGGGCGACTCGGTGCGCCCGTTCCTTCCGCGCTCGACGGCCAACAAGAACGCGAACGACGCCGTGCGCAATCTCTTCCGCCAGTCGATCGCCAGCATGTTCGGCGGCGAGAACCGGATCCCGCCGAGCGTCAAGGCGGCGATGCGGCTCCAGGACTACGGCGGCGGCAAGCCGCTCACCGCGCGCCGCATCATGGCGGTCAAGGCGGCCGTGGACGAGGTCATCGGCCGCGTCGCCCCGGCCCTCGAGCGGGCGAAGGCCAAGGTCGGCGGCCTCTACGCCCCGCGCGCGAACGAATCGGCCGAGGAGCGGCGCAACCGGATCGACGGCCTTCTCGACACGCTCGTCGGCGCGGCGGCCGGCGACCCGGACGCGCTCGACGTGGCGGTCTCGACCGCCAGGGACATCCTCCAGGGCGGCGACGCGGTCCTGCGCACGCCGGATCAGGTTCGGCAGAAGGCCGAGCGCCTTCTCGCCGACGTCGCCGAGCTTCGGACGCTCGCGGGCGGCAACAGGGCCGTCTTCGAGGCCGGCAAGTCGTTCCTGGTCGCGATGAACGGCAAGGCGCCGCCCGAGGGCTTCCTCCGGGACATGCTGGCCGCCGCGGCCCGGATGAAGATCGACCGGATCAAGTCCCTTTCGGCGTCGTCCTCCGACCTGTCCGTCCACAAGGCCGTCCGGCAGTTCTCGGACGGCATCGAGAAGGCGATGCTCTCCACCGGCGCCCTCCGCAAGTTCCAAGGCGCGGACGAGGTGAGGGCGGCGGAGAACCTGGCGGCGAGCCTCCTGCTGGCGCGATGCGGCGAAGGGACGGCCCGGAGGATCGCGGCGGCGACGACCGGCCGGACGGCGAGCCTCGTGTATTCGTTCTACACCGAAGTCAGCACCGGGAGGTTCAACCGGCGGGAGGCCTCCGACGGGCAGAAGGCCCACACCCGGCTGCAAGGCACGCTGATGGGCAGCAGGATGGAAGTCCTCAACCAGGTGTCGCAGATTCGCTTCGGAACGGCGCCGACCGCGGTCCGGCCCATCCCGAATGCCCCGCGCAATGCCAACTACAACAAGGACATCGACGGCGCCGAAATCTTCGAGTTCATCGAGGATCAGGCCCTGGAGGCGTCGGAGAAGGAGCAGGCCGAGTTCGTCCGGAACGCGGTGGCCGGCGACGGGCCGCGGGCGGACAAGATCCGGGGCGCCTACGCCCGCTTCGGCGGCGAGGTCCCGCAAAACAGCGTCGGAAAGCTGCGGGACGCGCGCAACACCATCGCCCGCAGCATGATCAACCTCGACTTCTGCGAAGAGCGCAAGGTCCTCGCGGGCGGGAAGCACGAAAACTCCCAGTTCGCCCTCGACCGCGCCCGCGGCATGGTCGTGCGGCTCCCGAACGGCGCGCAGCTCTCCGGCGACCTCGGCACCGCGCGCGACGAGCTGGCCGCCTTCGTGACGAAGGGCGCCAAGGCGGACTACGCCTCGCTCGACGACGCGGAGAAGGGCAAGGTCCACGCCCTGATGGCGCTCCTGAACCAGAAGACCGCGATGGCGGCGATGAACGCCGAGCCCCTCGCGCTCGATCCGCACGGGCGCGACAACCAGCTGACGGTCGCGGGCGATCCGAGCCCGGAGTTCACGATCTGCTTCGCGGAGGACGGCTCGCTCAAGGTCGACTGCAAGCTCGTCCTCGAACGGCCGCCGTCGATCGACGTCGCCGACGGCAAGGGTGGATACGACACGCTGGAGAACCTCGGCGCCGGCAGCAAGGTCGAGGCGTCCTTCTCGCTGGCGATCACCCCGCAGGAGCTCGACCGCCTCGCCGCGGTGGACTATTCGAAATACGACGGCGCCCGCATGACCCAGCACGTCCTCGACCCGAACGCCGAGCGGCCCTACGAGACGGTCCGCCAGGTTCTCGACCCGGACTTCCGGTTCGCGAGCGACAACGACGCGATCACGTGCAGGACCGGCTACAAGATCACCGTCGCGTAGCCCCGTCCCGCTCCGGGCGGGCAGCACCGCCGCCCGTCCCGCGCGGGCGCGAAAAAATCGTTGACTTGGAGCGCGCTTCAAGTGGTATACTTCCCCGCATCCGAACAACCCAACCACCAAACCGGAAAACCCGCCATGGACTTCACCGAACTCATCTCCTCCTTCGCCGAACGCCACGGCATCGCGGATCTCGCCGCCGAGGACAACGCCGCCGCGCTCGACATCGACGGCATCGTCGTCACCCTCGTCGCCGCGGGCGACGCGGTCTCGATCTCCGCCGACATCGGCGACCCGCCCGCCGAGGGTCGCGCCGACTTCGCCGAGCTGCTGCTCGAGGCCAGCCTGCAGTCGGACGCCTTCTTCGCCAAGGCGCCCGAGAGCGGCACCTACGTCGCCGTGCGCCGCCTCGCGCTCCCGACGCTCGACTCCGACGCCTTCGACGCCGCGCTCGAGTCGCTCGTGAACCAGGCCGAGACCTGGCGCCGCCTTCTCGCCGACTTCCGTCCCGCCGCGAAGGCCGCCGCGGAGGCGGCCGCGGAGGAGCCCACCTTCGGCACCGGCGGCTTCGTGCAGGTGTAGTCGCGCGCCGCCGGCAGGGGCGCACCCGCGGCGCGCTCGCCGTGGCGGACGTTCCGGAAACTCACCGCATGCAACGGCGGGCGGAGTTGTAACCCGCCCGGCGCGCCGCGTGTAGAGAGGGCGAGAAGACCGATCGCCTAACCGCCGAACCGCCCACCCAAGGAGAAACGCCATGAACATCACCGCAGCATCGCTCTCCCGGCTCGAGGCCGGCAGCGACTACTACCTCTCGAACACGACGGGAACCATCAAGAAGGCGAACCTCTGGCAGTGGTTCAAGTGCCTCACGGGCTTCGGCGACGGGCGCGCGAAGGCGCAGCGCCTCGCCGAGGTCGTGAAGGCGTCGCTTCTCGCCAACGCCGAGCTCCAGCAGGACGCCGCGCTTGCCGGCGAGATCGACCGCCTCGACACGAAGCATTCCCTTTCGGGCGCGACCCTGCGCGACATCGCGGGCCGCTTCCAGTCGGCCCACGCCGACGCCATCGCGGCGGTCGACGCGCGCCGCGAGGCGCACGGCCTCGCCGAGCAGGTCGCCGACGCCAGCGTCGCCGATTGGGTCGAGAAAAAGCGCATCCTGGCCGCGCCGGAGAACGTCGCCTACGTCCGGAAGATCGCCCTCTACTCCGTGCAGCACCTGGAGGAGAAGGCATACGGGGAGCGCAAGGTCCCGTCCGATCTCAAGGGCCGGATGGAAACGGCCATGCGCAAGGCCATCGAGGCCATCAACACCATGGAGTTCATGCAGGCGGCCCAGGGGAGCCGCCTCGGCTTCCCGCTCACCAAGGACAACGGGGAGAACCGCCCCAAGCTGAACACGCCCCGCTTCAAGTTCGACGAGCTCCACTTCCGGGCCGTGCTCGCGGCCCTGACGACCCGGGATGGTCCCGCCCGGCTCAGCGATTTCACCCAGCGGATGATCCTCCTGTTTCAGGAGGACATCCTCCAGGAGCGCAAGGACGCCCTGCTCAAAACCCGGCTCGAACCGCCGGAGACCCCGATGGCCGGCTTCCTCTTCGCCGACACGGCCACGAAGGTCTACAAGGCGATGGAAGACTCCGAGTGGAACCGCCAGAGCATGGAGTAGGGGCCATGAACGCATTCGAGACGCTGGTGGCGGACTTCGCCGAAAAGACGGGCGTGGAGCCGGGCAAGCCCGGCGCGGACAGCTTCGACGTGGTGGCGGACGGCGTCGCCGTGAGCACGCAATACCGCGCCGATCGCGACGACTGCGTGATCTTCTCCCTGCCGCTCGAGGACGCTCAGCCCGATGGACCGATGCTCCGTCGTGCGCTGGAGCTCGCGGCGAACGGCGCCGGCACGGACGGCCACTTCCTCGGCCTCCGGGAGGGGATGTTCCTGCTTTCCGCCGTCCTGCCGCTCGCCGGGCTCTCCACGGAGGAGTTCGGCCGGCGCCTCCTGGCGCTGGCGGCGGCGTCGAAGCGCATCGCCGACGCGCTTTCGCGCGCATCGGCCGAGGGCGGCGCCGCCCCGGCCGCCGAACCGCCTCCGGATTCGGGCGACGACTTCCTGCGCGTGTAGCCCCCGCGGAGCGACCACTCGTCACTCGTCACTCGTCACTGAAAGAATCCGCCATGCCCATCCAGCTCGACAACGCCCAGTACAACGCGTTCGTCTCCTTCGCGCTGGGCGCGAACGACGAGAACGCGATCGCCCACGCCGGCGCCGCCCCGGCCGACCCGCTTGCCGGCCGGACCATCTCGGCCGGGACGGGCGCCATGCCCGCCGTCCGGGAGCTCGCAGCGGAACTGTAGCCCAGATGGCCATCAACCTCCAGATCGACAAGTTTGGCGCGCAGTTCAGCGCGTTCGTCGAATTCGCGTCGGCGCAGAAGCACGAGAACTACATCGCGTGCATCGAAGGCCAGAAGCCGGGGCGGGGGGTGCCGGGTCCGAACGGACAGCCCAGGAGCATCGCCGCCAAGACGTGGGACGGCCGCGGGCAGTTCCTGCGCGGCAGGGACAGCCGGGCGGTCAACAATGAGGTGCGCACCCTCTTCCTGCGGACGATCCTCGGCGTCTGCGGCGTCCGGAGCGTGGCGGGGTCCGCACCCCGCCACGCGACCTCTTTCTACCGGCGAATCCGCGCTTTTCCCGATACGCGGCGGGGCGAGTCCGTCTTGTCCGCGGAACGAGCGGAACGTCGCGGTTTGCCGAACTTTTTCTTCCGCGGTTCGGACCGGAACCCCGCGAAATCGGGCGGCGGTTCCATCGCGAGAAGAAGTTGCCCGGAATCGTCTTCGGCGAAACGGTCGCCTGACGCCTCTTCGAGCCAGTCGCGGAGCGCGGTGCAGTCGAGGTCGCCCAGTTCGCGGGGTTCCATCTTCTGAAGGCCGCCGCCGTAGCAACGGCCCGCCCGGCGGAACTCTTCCGGCGGAATCGCACGTAGGCGTTCCCAGACGGCGACAACGGCCTGGGGGCGGCTGGCCAGGAATCGCCGCAGCGTCCCTTTCGGATAGAGCATCAGAAAGGAGTTTGCGGCGATGGCTTCCGACTCGTTCAGGATGAAGCGGACGGGGGCGCCCGTTCCGTCGCCGCGTCCCATGTAGGAGCAGAGAATTGGGGCGGGCAGGCGCTGCTCCTGGTTGTACCAGACGGGGCGCGAGGCACAGAGTTTCTTCTTGCCCGTGGTTTTCGCACCTGCGGCGAGATAGTCGCGCACCGGCGCGGGGAAAGTCGCGGGATCGAGCCCCGTGCAGTCGAAAAGAAACAGCCGCGGGGCGTTCACGGGAACGCCACGTGCATCGGCGAGGATTCGGTCCGTCTTGAGGTGTCGCGGACTGGGCAGGATCGGGTGGACGAACGCGGGCGGGATGCCTCGCTCGGCAACGGTCTCCTCGCCGAGGACGAAGAAGTCGTTATCACCGGTCGCGATGCCGCGGCGGATTGTGAAGAAGTCGCGGAGACGGGGCGTCGAGGACAACTCGTCCGCGTCTTGTTCCGACGGCGGCCACTTGGCGGTGCCGCGGAGCGCGGAGAACGGAACGGAAGAAGTCCGGTTCGGGTTCAGGAGATCCGGGCCTTCCGTGAAAAGGGCGGCACCGGCCGGCGGTTCGTTCCGGAACCAGACGACGCACGAGGAGACGAGCGCGTCGGAGAAGCGTACATCGTCCGCGGCGAACCGGTGGACGCGGAGAAGTCGGACGTTATCCGAAAGGAAGGCGCGAACGGCGGAACCGTAGTTCACCGACATCCATTCCGTTGGTATCAGCCAGACGCCGAGCCCGCCGGGCGCCATCCACTTCTTCGACAGGAGGAGAAAGTGGCAATACATCCCAGCCAGTCCCGAAAGCGCAAGGCCCGTTTCGGTCTTGACGAGATCTTGAAGCCGTTTCTTTTCGTCCTTGTCGATTCCGTGGTGGCGGACGTAGGGCGGGTTCGCGACAACGAGTCCATAGCCGCGGTCGGGTCGGACTCGGGTGAAATCTTCGTTGCGGTATTCGCAGCGGCGGCCGGTCCAGAGCCGACGGCCGGCTTCGAAGAACGCGGGATCAAGTTCGACGGCCGTCGCGCGGGCGACATGAACGCCCGGTTCGGCAAAGAAGGCGGAAAGGAACGCACCCGTCCCGGCCGACGGCTCAAGCAGATCGACCGGCCCGGCGCCGCCGAGGAATCCGGCGGTCGCCCGCGCGATTGCCGCGGCGAGGTCCGGCGGAGTCGCGAACTGTCCCATCGCCCGCCGCTCCTCGACGGACTTTCCGGCGTCGATCCGCTCCTGTTCGGCCAGCCGCTTCCTCTCGACGTTTTCCGTGCTCACAGGCCGAGCTTCTCCAAATCGTCGATCCGGTGTTCCCAGACCCAGTCGATGCGCTCCGCGGCCTCGTAGCCGAGATAGCCGGGATCGAAGTAGCCGCAGAGAAAGAGGACAAAAGGAACGTCCACGCCGTATTGGCGGCGGAGCTGTTCGATCTTCTGGGCCTCCTCCTTGCGCCGCTTGTTCACGTTTGTGAAGTCTCCGGCCGACTTCGCCTCGATCAAAATCGGGAGGTCTCCCTTTCGGGCGTTCGCGGGCAAAACGACGACGTCCACCGGAATGTTGACGCGACGGGCGTCGTCGCCGGACGACCGGCCCGTCATGTTCAGGCGGATTGCGAACTCGCCCGGAGCCATTTCCCCGTGCGTCGATGGCGACGCCCGGCGGTATCCGCGGGCGCCGAGCCAACCCGAAATCGCGTCGAGTTGGCGGGTTTCCTGCGCGTTGCGGAGGATTGGGTCAGACAGCGCGCCGCAGACTCGGTCGGCCACGACGAGCGCCGAACGGTTCCGCTGCTGGGTCGTAGGGGCGGCACCGGCCTTCGCGAGCCACGGCATTACGTCCGTGTCCAGCATCCGGCCGAGGACGGACAGTACGGCCGAAAGCTTCGTCTTGTCGGATGCCCGGAGCGGCCGTCCGTCCGATTCTTCGCACCGCTTGAGAAACGCCGAATCGACGTGGGCGAGACCGGCGAGACGGTCCCGTGCGAGAGGCGGGCACGTAAGCTGCCGCGCGACGGCGAGAATCGAAGGATGCGCAAGCAGCGAATCGGCATCAAGGCGACGGCAGTCGGCCGTCCACTTGAAAGCATCGGAAACCTTCTTCGCTGCCGTCGCACGGGCGCGGCGGAACGAAGGCGGCGCGAACCTGAGAAACCAGTCGTTGTAGTAATCGACGGACCGGTCGCTGTCGGCCTTCCATCGATCGGGATTGTTTCGGTTGACGGGCGGTAGCATGGGCGTTTTCTCCAACGCCGTGGAGTCTAGCAAAAACACCCCGCCGCGGCAAACTCGAAAGATTACCGGCCGATTTCCGCGCCGCGGCATCGCCGCGGCGCATCCTGCCGACGCAAGCGCGGGGCTCGGGGCGCGGCAGCTTAGCCGCCCGCCCGCGTCCCGCGCAAACGGGGGACGCGATTTTTGTAACATTCCGCCCCGGTTTCGTGTAGAATACGCGACCTCGCGATCCGCATTGCGCATCGCGAATCGAGCATTCCCCATTCGACAGGACCACGCCCATGCCCCTCGACATCAACGCGTTCCGCTCCATCGCGGCCCAGAGCCCGGACAAGCTCGTCTACGTCCAGGACGGGGCGCTCAAGACCACGAAGAACCAGGCGCACCACGGCGCGCACGCCTACAAGGCCGCGACGGACGCCTTCATCAAGGCCTACACCGACCACTACGGCGTCAAGCTGGGCGACGCGCTCCAACGCCACCTGCAGGCCGACGGCAACGTCGGCACGCCCCTCACCGCGCGCAAGATCAAGGCGCTCGTCGCGTTCGCCGACGAGAAGATGGGCAGCGCCACGTCGGTTGACGCCGGCGGCCGGCAGGTCGATCTGGAGACGCTCGGACTCGACAAGATGAGGCGCACCGGCTTCTCCAGGAACACCAAACTCGCCAACGCCGCGGCCGGCCAGCAGGAGACGGCGGCGGCCACGCTCCGGGCGCTCACGTTCGGCAAGGACGGCACGGTCGATCTCAAGGCGATGCTCCGCCACCTCAACACCTTCCGCGCCTACATCGGGCGCGAGGTGGCGGCGCGCAGCCTCGCCAACGTGAGGCCGTCCCCCCCGATGGACAACCCGAACGTCCCGCCGGCGCCGCCGCAGGCGCCGCGCGAGTCGGACGCCGCGCTCGAGACGGCGCGGCTCTTCGAGCGGGGCCTCTTCACCGCGATCGACGCGATGGACAACAAGGAGCTCTCGGACGTCTACCAGGGGCTCATCTCCGGCGGGACGGACGCCTTCAAGAAGGAGCTGACGCGCATCATCAACCACCCGGACGCGAAGCCCGCGACCGCCCGCCTCGCGGAGCGGGCCTTCGCCGACCTCTGCCGCATCGAGGCGATGGTCGTCTCGGAGATCTCGCGCCGCATGGCGATCGACCGGGCGCCGACGGATGCGGAGAAGGCCGCCGTCCCGAGCCTCATGGAGCGCTACGCGGGCGCGGAGGCGGCGGCCGCCAACCGCTTTGGCGGCGAGAAGGACATGACGACCGTGAACCTCGGCATCCTGGCGAACCGCGCGGCGAAGGGGTCGAACAGCTCCAAGGTCGCGGCCGGCAAGGTGGACGCGACCCTCAGGAGCCACGGCATGGGCGCCGCGGAGGCGCGCAAGATCGGCGACATGCTCCGCTCGCAGGAGCTCACGATCAACATGAAGTTCGCCGCGCTCATGGGCTACAGCCGCACCGGGGAGAAGAAGCCATCGCTCTTCAAGCGCCAGAACGCCCACATCGTGAACACGTTCGAGTCCAAGGAGCTTCAGAATCGCGACCCGCTCGGCACGGGCGACCTCAAGCACCGCGACCAGGTCGAGAAGACCTTCTTCCCCGAATACGCCGGAAAGCCGATCGCCGGCCGCGACCGTCCCGTTTACGGCGCGCTCAACACGCAGAAATACACGAGCGGCGGCGCGGACACCCAGAACGCCCCCTACGGCCGCGTGGTCGTGGTGATGAAGCCGCACGTCAAGCGGCGCTGCACCTTCTCGCTTGACGACACGTTCTTCGGGATCAAGATGTCCATGCCGACGTCCCGGCGCGCCGAAATCGAGGAAAAGCTTGTCGCCGCCTTCGCCGGACGGCTCAAGGACCCCGGCGCCGCCCTCGCCGAGCTGCGCACGCCCGATTCCCAGGTCGCCGGCAAACTCGATGCATTCTTCAATATGTTCGGCGGCCTCAAGCGCTTCGATGTGCAGTCGCTCATCAACGTCGCGGACAATCTCGGCGCGTTCTTCGCGGAACACGCGAAGAGCGGCGAACGACCGGTGGACAGCGAGGAAATCTTCGGCCATTTCATCGAAAACTACGGGGACAAGGAGCGCGCGCGCTCGGCCGTCGCCAACTACGACAACATCGAGAATCTCCTCGCGCAGAAAGCGGACTTCACCGCCGTAAATCTCGGCGTCGCCCAGCTCCGCCAGCAGGAGAACCCCAAGTCGCCGATCTTCCCGGGCGAGTCCTACATCGAGGCGCAGATCCACGGCCCGGTGCTTCTCGAGGAGGACGTGGAGGAAATCCGCATCGACACCGAGGAAATGGAGGAGCACTTCGGACGGCTCTTCGCGAAACTCCCCGAGGAGGAGAAGGCGGGCCTCGACAGGGACGAATGGGTCCGGTCACGCTGCGACGAGGCGAAGGCCGAAATCCTCGGCGACACCCGGAACGCCCCGTTCAAGGTGACCTTCTACAACTCCGGCGACACGCTCGACGCGGACGATTTGCGCTACAACGATGCGATGATGGCGCAAAGGACGGCGGCCGTCGGCCACATGAAGGAGCGGCTCGTCGCGCGTGGCAACGCCTTCCTCGGAGAGCGCCGGGCGGAGCTGATGGAACATGTGAAGGCGAATGCCAAGGGCGATGCATATGCTTCGCTCCTGGCCTTCGCCGACGGCGATCTCGCGAATCTTCCCGACTGGATCGTCGAGGAGGCTGACCGGTTGATGCGCCAGAGAATCGACACGGCATTCGGCGTTGAGATCTCGATCACCGATGAAGAGAAAGTCCTCGACAACCTTTCCAGGACGTTCCGCGATTTCCTCGTCCGCCTCGTCTCTGCTCTCAATGAGATGGACGCCCGGCACATCGAAGACCCCGTTCGGCGCGAACGCCTCCTCAAGGAGGTCGTCCGGCTCCAAGTGCCCACCACCGCCGCCGCCGAGGCCGTCGTGCGGCTCGACGTCGCCGCCACCCGCGCGCTCGACGACATCGCCGCCACGGTCCGCGAGACGTTCGAAAAGGACGTCGAGGACGGCGCGCAGCTGCTGCAGCAGGCCTTCGCCGGGGTGCCGCCCGTCGCCGGCGCCGCCGAGAACGCCATCCGCCAGCGCATCCAGAACGAAATCCGCGCGATTCAAACGGACATCGCCAGGCGGAAGAGCATCGGCGATGACAACTTGCTGGAGAACCTCTCCGCTCGCATCCGCCGGAAGGCCGTGAAGCCCTTCGTGGAGAAGAAGGCGCAGATCATGCGCGAGCAGACGACCTTCGCGTTTCCGAGCACAGCGGAGCGCAACGCCTTCCTCACCTGGGCCGTCAGCGCAGGCAAACTCAAGAACCAGGCCCAGTTCAAAGGCGTTTACGAGGCGAGCTCGGAGCTGACGGACGCCTTCGAGGCCAAGCTCAAGGGCAATGCGCCACTCACCGCGCAGGACATCCTCGACTGCTATAAGGCCTTCGCGAAGACCGCCTCGAAATGGATGATAGAGGACGAGAAGGCCCAGGGGGCGCTCGACTACGGCGCCGACGATCGCGAGAGCTTCTTCGACCGCATTGCCTCGGTGGCGCTCTCCCGCCTCGCCACGCGCGTCGGGAACGAGCCGCTCGCCAGGATCGCCGCCGCGCTCGACACGCCCGACGGACGCTGGCTCTACCACGCCATGCTGTCCGTTCCGGCAGTTGACGGCGGCGACCTTGAGGCCCCCGAGACCTTCGGCACCGCCGAGACCGCAGCCGCGTTCCTCGAAGCCCTCGTCCGGCGTCTCCCGCAGAAATACGGCTTCAAGGCCAGCAGCGGCGACCCCCGCACCAGCACCAACATCAACTATTCGGTCGTTCCGCCGTTCGCCCGCGCCTTCGTCGCCCAGATCAACCCGAAGATCGCCGCGCAGATGGAGAAGGACGAGCCCTACGACGCCTCCAAGGCCGGCCCCCGCTTCCTCGTCGGCGTCCCCGCGCCCGCCAACGCCCGGGCGATGCCGCAGACGAACGCGCAGCGCAAGGAGTTCCTCCTCGGGGTGCTCCCGACCTACCGCGAGCACGAGCGGACCTTCGACAAGGGCACCAACTACCACGGCCGCACCCACGCCACGCGTTCCTTCGTCCTCTCCATCGCGATGGGCAACATCCTCAAGGAGAAGGGCGTCCGCGTCGATCTCAACGCCGTCGCCCTCGGCACGGCGGGCCACGACACCGGACGTACCGCGAACCACGTCGAAACGACCCAATCGGAGGAGCGTTCGGCGGAAAACGTCGCCAACGCCGTCGAGAACCGCTACCCCGGCGCAGCGGGATTCCTCTGGACGGAGCAGGTCAAGTCCAACATCACCACGAAGCGGGACGACCAGACCACCGTCGAGGGCTACCTCCTCAGAAGCGCCGACTCCCTCGACTACTGGCGCATCGACGAGCTCGACGAAAACAAGTTCCCGTTCCTCCAGAAGTCAATTCTCACGGACGACGGCATCCTCGTCGTCCGGGACGGCGCAACGCGGCGCCAGCTCATGAAGGAGTCGAAGCTCCTCACCGAGCTCACATCGCCTCGCGTCCGCCTCGATGCCGAGCGCAGGCGGCTCGAGAAAGAATTGGACGAGATGCCCGACGGCCCCGAGTTCAACCTCAAGAACGACCGGCTTCAGCAGATCGAGCGCCAGAGCAACGAGGCGGAGATCCAGCAGACCGAAACCCTCACCGACCAACAGATCGTCGACCTCGTCGAAAACGCCATCCGCTCCAACCCGCAGGACTTCCCGCTCCTGACGAAGTACTACCTCGAAGCGGCCTAGCCGCCCGCCCCGCGCCGTGGCGGGGTCCGCACCCCGCCACGGCGCGACATTGTTCGCGGGCGCGAAAAAGCCGTTGACTTGGAGCGGGCTCCAAGTGGTATGATATCCCGCATGAAATCCAAGCGAGCTTCCGCCCCCGCCGCGGCCCCGTCGGACCGGACCGGTCCGGCGCGCGGCCCTTTCGCCTCCCGCGCGTAGACGGAACAGAAACGAGGAACCCCATGGAGATCGATTCGATACTGAAGGAGATCGGCGCGAGGAACGGGCTCGAGATCTCGCTCGACGAGAACCGCGCCTGCACGCTGGAGCTTTCCGACGGGCGCGCGGTGCTCCTCCAGGAGCGCGCCGCCCTGAACGAGCTCGACTTCGTCGCGACGCTCGGCCCCGTCCCCGAGGAGGTCCGCGCCGCCGTCTTCACCGAGCTGCTGGCGGCGAACTTCTACTGGCAGGAGACCTTCGGCGCGACGCTCTCCTGGAACGCCGCCCTCGAGGAGGTCGTCCTCATCTTCCCGCTGCCGCTCGCCGATGCCACGCCCGAGTCCGTGGAGACGGTCTTCGCGCGCTTCGTCGACCTCCAGTCCGCGTGGGCCGCGCGCTTCGCCGCGCTGGTCGCCGCCGCGCGGGACATCGGGCCCGACGCGGACGACGGGGACGACGACGATTCCGGCGAGGACGCCGAGGCCGGCGAGGCCGGGACGGGCGGGGACGCCGCGAAGGACAACCTGATCATCAGTCCGTAGGAAACGGGCGTAACCTTCCGGGGGCCTGCCGTGTAGACAGGGCACCGGAACCGACAACGGAAAGGAACGAAAATGCCTCTCACCATCACCGACTACAAGAACTGGGCACGCCAGGACCAGGCCACGACGGTCTCGCTGACCCGCGACTCCAACGGGATCATGGCGGAAAAGGACCGGCTCGGCTTCCTCGCCCGCACGTTCGGCGGATCGCTCAAGACCGTCCGCGCCGCCGTGATCAAGGACTTCACCCGCGCCCTCAGCGCCCGCTACGGCTCCTCCATCGCGCAGCAGGCCGTCTCGATCGCCGGGCTCACCCCGACGACGAAGCTCAAGGGCTGGAAGATCACGGAGGCCATCCAGGCCGCCAAGGTCCTCCGCGCGCAGATGCTGATGTCGGGCGACCGCGCCCCGGACATCCGCCTCGGCGACTCGGACGTCCCCAGCGAGGTGACCCACTTCTTCCTCGCGGACAAGGGCAACGCCGTGAACAAGTTCCTCAAGCAGCGCGCAACCGCCGTCCAGCTGCTCGGCGAGATGCCGCTCACGGAGGCCGAGTTCTCCGATTTCCACGCCCGCATCGGGGAGCTCGCGGCCCGGCTGGTCCGGCTCAAGTCCACCGGCGTCGTTCCGGAGGGCATCCCGGAGGCGGATTTCCGGAGCGCGGTGGACAGTCTCGTCGCGGCCCTCTTCGACAAGCTCGCCCAGGTGCGCGAGACGCTCGACGGCAACCCGCTCGCCGAGGCGAACCTGGATGACTACAAGAACATCTGGCGCGACGCCGCCGCCAACGCCATGGTCGAGCTGTCCGAGGAAGCCCAGCGCGCGGGCAATGCCAAGGCGAAGGAGGCGATCGACCACGCGATCTCGAACCTCTACGGCGACACCGCCGTGATCCAGCGGTTCAACGACAGCATCGCCGGCTTCTCGCACGACGCCTCGAAGAAATACGTCGCGCCGTTCGTCGTGAACCTGCTCCGGCGGCAGCTGGCGCAGGAGGGCGTCCGGAACTTCAGGATCGGCACCGCGGACGTGGTCCGGCGGGTCGACGCCGGGTTCCAGAAGAACCTCAACGAGCGCCCCTGGAAGACCATCGACAAGCCCATCCTCTCGTCCGTCGGCAGCCGCCCCGTCTCGCTCCGCAGCGTCATCGCGCCCGCCGAGCAGCTCGGCCGCGAGAATCCCCGCGACCGCAGCGACCGCGGCCTCATCGCATCGCGCTACCCGGCCCGCGTCCACGGCTACATGTGCCACTGCTCCACGGCGGACCACGCCGTGAACCTCTCCGTCTCGAGCATCGCGGTCGGCGAGCCCGGCGGGCCGCAGACCGTCGCGTTCCGCGGCGTCCGCCACGGCGTGCACTCCGCCTGGAGCATCCGCAACGACGCCGAGCGCGCCGCCGCCAACGCCCGCCGCGCCGAAGAGGCGGTGATCGCCGCCTTCCTGGCCAAGTTCGACGACACCGAGCTGCCCGAGCCGGGCAACGACGGCAAGACCGTCGTGGACCTGGAGATGACGTCGGTCTCGCTGCTCACGCCCGGCACCGGGCGCCACCTCTTCAAGAAGGGCTCCTCCGTGGACGAGCGCCGGATGCTCACCGACCAGACCGCCGCCTGGGAGGCGGTGGAGCGCAACGGCGTCGAGTTCCAGTACAAGGGGCGGACGATCCGGGTCAAGCCGAGCATCCTGAAGTTCAACTTCGGCGTCAACGAGGGCGCCGTGAACACGCTCTTCAAGATCGCGCCGGACGCGGCCGGCGGCTGGGACCTCTCCAGCCGCATGAACCAGACCGCCTTCACGGCGCTCCAGGCGCGGGTCGACGCGTTCCTCCGGAGCGATGCCGACCTGAAGAAGAAGAGCGCGGTCCGCACGCTCCTCGCGCAGTGCCGCCAGGCGCTGGACGCCAGGGCCGAGCGGAGCGACGCCCACGACGCCTTCAAGGTCGCCGCCCGCATCGCGGTGATCGCGAACCTCATGGGCGAGGTGCCCTGCTGGAACTGCAAGAGCGGCAAGGACCGCACCGGCCAGATGGACGTGGAGTGCAAGTTCCTCTCCACGCTGATCGCGAACGGCAGTCCGATCCCGGAGCCCGGCGCGCCGCTCACGAAGGCGCAGCAGGGCCTCCTGCGCTCGATCGCGCTGGAGGGCGGCAACTTCGAGATCCAGAAGATGAACACCGGCATCGCGGGCTTCAAGACGGGCCGCGTCGATTCCGTCGCCGAGCGCCTCGGCGGCCAGGAATACCGCGAGTTCCACCGCGGCGGCTCGGACCACGTGAGCGTCTGACGCGCCCCTGCGGGGCGGGAAGGGACGGGGACCCATGGACGTGCACGGTCGACGTGGACGGCACCTGCACGACCTCCCCGCTAACCGTCGACCACTAGCCTCTCATTTCTCACCTCCAACCTCCAACCTCCAGCCTCGCCATGGCCTCCATCAACCTCGCCAAAGTCAACATCTCCCTCCAGCAGTTCCAGGACATCTCGTCCGGCAAGTACAACGCCGGCGAGGTGAAGCTCGCGAGCGAAACCAAGCTCGCGAAGATGAACAACCACGTCGACCGCACGTCGAAGAACAACGAGAAGATCTCCCACGCCGAGGTGATCGCGATCAAGCAGTCGCTCGTCAAGGCGCTCTCGCAGCACGGCGTCGGGCAGGAGGAGATCGACCGCGTCCGCCAGGAGCTCGGCCTCGCGCCGGCCGGCCCGTCGGACCGGACCCTTCGCTTCCGCAGCGTCGTGCCGCTCTCCCGGCAGCAGATCCGCGAGATCCTCGACCGCAACGCCCAGGCGATCAACCGGGCCCGGGGCCCGAACGGGGATCTGGAGCACATCGTCGGGACGAAGTCGCTCCTCGATCCGGAGACGAAGGCCACGCGCGCGGCGAAGCGCGACGCCGTCAACCAGGCGCTCGCGGACGACCGGCGCACGGTCTACATGGACGAGGACATCGCCCGCTTCTCGCAAGTCGTGTCGGACGCCGCCGACTTCGTGCCCACCGAAGACCGTCCCAAGGTTCTCGCGATGGCGAAGGCGCAGCTCGAGGCGATTCTGGCGACGTGCAACGACCGGCCGCGCGAGAACGTCCTCGCGACCGCGAAGTTCGCGGTGCCGAACGGTCCGACGATCGAGATGCCGACCGGCCTGAGCGAGAAACAGTTCGTCGAACGCCTCGAGAACCTGATCGTCCGCTTCTCCGACCCGACGAAGGCCGTGCGCCCGGCGGAACGGGAGGTCGTCAGCCAGTATCGCGCGCTCGCGACGCGCGAGGCGCGGCAGTCGTTCCTGGCGAATCTGCCGAACGACCCGGCGTTCGGCCGGAAGGCGCGGGCGCTCGCGATCCAGTGCCTCTACAGCCGCGGCGTGTCCGACTACGCCACGCTTTCGGTGGCGAACCGCCTGACGGCCCAGGACGCGTTCGACCTTGCGAAGGAGCTGCTCGCCCTCCCCGCGGATGCCACGCCGGACGCGATCCGCGCCAACCGCGTCCTCGTGGCGATGGCCGCCAAGCAACCGGCCTCCGTGCGCGTTACCGAGCTGGCCTACGTCCCGGCCACGTCCAACAGGCAATACAACAGCTTCGTAAGGGATTCGCTGGCCAGCAACTCCGATCTTCTGATGCCTGCGCATCGGAAACTGGCGGAGACGGCGAGGGATGCGCTACGCAGCCGTCTGGGCGAGACGGCCATGCCCGCCAATGCGAATCTGATAATCCTGGCGACAAACGAGAAATTGTGCGGCATCTTCCTGAACGAACGTGAAAAGGATACGAAGCGGCTCTCCGCGGACGCCATCGCCGAACAATTCCTGACGGGCGCCCTCAAAGGAGGAGCCAATCGAATCCTCGCCGACGAATTCAAGAAGTTCATCCGCGCCCGGGGCGGCGACACGGACAGCGTAATGGACGCGGTGCACGCCCTGAATGCGCGCCACCCGGACTTCCTCCGGCGCATGACGGAGGCGCGAGCCCCGGCCGACGCGACGAGGATCGTCGCCGAACACAGGCAGACGATCGAGCTCCTGACCGGACTCTACTGCAAGGCGCTTCCGCTCGTGGAAGCCGCCAAGGACCGGGCGATCCGGAACGTCGCCGAGCGGCTCGGCGTCACGACCCAGGTCGTCCTGAACTCCAACTGGGGCCTCGTCAAGCCGCTTGAGAAAAAGGCCCAGCAGCTCATGTCGGACATCCTCGAAGGCAAGAAGGCGTTCGACACGGACGAGGCGTTCGAGGCGGCGTTCATGGACCTGGCGGACGCAACCGTCGCCGAGCTCGCGCGCGGTTTCGAGCAGGTCGACGCGCTCCGGCTTTCCCGCGAGACGGCCGACGAGATCAAGATGGTTCTCTTCTCCCTCGAGAAAGTCGAAATCGTCGACGTCGCCCGCCTCGTCGAGGAGACGCGGCGGAAGATCGATCTGGACACGCTCGAGGGACTGCTCCGCGACAACGCGCCGACGCCGCTGATCCAAGGCGAGATGCGGAAGATCGGGGCGGCGATCCGGGAGATTTCGGTCGGAATGCTGGCCGGCAAGGAGGACATCGGGCCGGACGACGTCGACGGGCCCGAGATCATCGTCCAGATCCTCGCCGTCCGCGCGCGACCCGGACTGGAACGCCTTCTCGACGCGTTCTACGCACGTCCGGAGGTGCAGGCGGAGTACGAGTCCGACCAGTTCGACCGGACGGAAAACCTGGACTCCATGGCCATGGAGTCGTTCCGGCACTTCTCGTCCGACACGGCGATCAACCCGTTCGCGGAAATCAACCCCATGCTCGTCCGCACCCTCTTCACCGAGCCCCGCGAACGCGCCGACTTCGAGGCCGTCGGCGGCACCGCGCGCGCGCTTGCGGCCGGCTACCATCCGTCCGAGGTGCCGGACCTCTTCAAGGCGTTCCTGCTCTACAGGGCCGCCGCGACGAACGTCTCCGACGCGGACGCGCTCGCCGCCGTCCTCGACCACCGGAGCAAGGCGCACCGGCTCTTCCAGTACGGCGGGCGCTTCACCGGGAGCGTCGAGGCCTTCCGCTCCGGCCTCGCCCTGATGGACCGGTTCGCCGAGTGGTACGCCGGCCTCTCCGCCGACGTCGCGAACCGGCGGGCCTACGACACCCCCACCAAGTCGAACGCCAGCCGCTCGTTCGTGCATCCGGATGCCAAGCTGGGCTACGAGACGTTCCTCTTCCAGGACCTGGCCATCCGCCCGGACGCGAATCTCGACGAGCCCGACCCCGAAAAGATCTTCGGCGTCCTGGACAACGACGCGACGAACTTCTTCGTGCGCGGCAACGGCTCCGGCTGCCTCGGCACGATACTCGCGCTGCCGCCCGCCCGCCGCCAGGTCGTGTATGCCGCGTTCCGGGCCCTCGAGCCGGCGACGACGGAGCTCGGGCAGCACGAAGGGACCAACGTCGTCGGCAACGCGGCCGTCCTCGCGCGCGTCCTCCGGCACTACGACGAAGTGGCCCGGCTCAAGGCCGCCGGCCGGCTCGACCGCACGAATCTCAACGCGCTGCTCACCCCGGACCTCCGCCTTCCGCCGAACGCCTCGTCGCGAGAGGTTTCCCGCGCCTTCGACGACCGAACCAAGCAATACAACACGATCGCCCTGGCCCTCAAGTACGACGATCTGCTGACCAGGACCGGTTGCACCGCCGCCGAACTGGTGGCGGCGATGCGGGGCGGCAGGAAGCCCGCCCCCCTTGCCGAGATCCAGTCCACCACGATGAAGATGCAGCAGATCGACGGGACCACGCAGGGCGGGCGCGACTTCATGCTCGGCGACCTGAAGCGCCCGGTCAATCCGACCTACCTCGCGAACGGGCAGGACGTCCTCGCCCCGGCGGACTGCCACTTCACCGTCGTCATCGGCGGCGAGACCATCGCCTGCGCCGTCAGCGGCCAGGACGCGGCCAACGCCCATGTCGCCGACCGGATCGAGGCCCTCTGCGGCAAGGTGCACGTCGAGCAGGCGAACGCCGTGATGCGGGGGCTCTCCCAGGCCGGCCACCCCCCGATCCTGGAGATCCTGCCGCAGCACGGCATCGCCAACCCCATCGGCACCGAGCACATGCCGCTCGCCTACAAGATCTCGAAGAACGAGGCGACCGGCGCGGTCACGATCCGCTACTCCCAGCCGCAGGGCTTCCCCTTCCGGTTCCACTGGGAGACGACCGTCGCCCTCGACGGCTCCTCCACCACGACCCCGGTGGTCGTGGAGAAGGCCCTCGGGAACGTCTCCGCCGCCGATGCGAGGCGGGCCGTCGAGGCGGCCGCCGGGGAGTACGGCATCCGGCTCGGCCGATCGGAGCTCAACGCCGCCGCGAACCTCTACGCGCGGCACGCCACGGGAATGTATCCGAGGAACGCGGCCTACCTGGCGCGCTACATCGTCAAGCTCCCGCTCTCCTCCGCCCGGGAAAATGGAATCAGGCCGCTCGATCAGACCGCCGAAAAGGTCGCCGCCTTCGCGCCGGAGCTCCGGAACTGGGAGGACTTCGACTTCGGGGACCCGCGCCTGCGGCCGCTCGAGCGCGAACTCGCGCGCCTCCTCGGCAAGGACATCGCCGACAGTTTCGCCGGAAGGAAAAGGACGCGCTTCGCGGGCGGCGACGAGTCCATCTTCCAGACGATGCTGGACGACGCGGGGCGCCAGACCTACACCATCAACGGCACGAAGTATCTCCACGGCACCAACGTCGGCGGCCTGACCGGGCCCGACCAGCACAGGGTCGTGATCGACGCCTTCCGGACGGCCGTGCCCGACGCCAAGGCCCGGAAGGCCCTCTCGGTGCTGATGAACCAGAGCGGCCCCGGAGACCTCGTCCAGGCCATCATGCACGCCCCCGTGATGGGCCCTGACGGAGAGCTGAACCTGCACGAGCTCGGCGGCGCGGACAAGCTCATCAACCGCAACGCGATGACCGGGCTGCACATGATTGCGCTCCACGAACCGACCATGTCGTTCGGCCTCGACGTCGCCCCGGACGGGCGCACCGCCGTCGTGACCATCACGCTCGACACAAACCTCGAGGTGGGCGACAAGCGGAACGACTTCTTCGGCAACGCCCTCGTCCAGGAGCGCATCACCGTCGACCTCACGCCCGACGTCCCCGTCGTCACCGACATCCGCCTCTCCCAGGAGCTGCGCTAGCCCCCGGGCGCCGCGCGCGGCGAGGTGCTGGGGACGTGACGGGACAGGGTAGGGCGGGGCAGGGGAGGGGAGTCCCCGCCACGGCGGAGATTTTCCTTGACTTGAAGCGCGCTTCAGGATGTAGAATCCCCGCCCATGCAACTTCCGATCAAAGCCCTTGCGCTGGCGCTTCTCGCCGGCGCCGCCGGCGCCGCGCGGGCCGGCTTCACGACCACGGCCTGGCTCGATGCGTCCTACGACGCCACGCAGCCGCTCGCGGACGGCACGGTCTACTTCGTCACGAACGACGTCTCGTTCGCGGGCGCCTACGACGGCCGGTCCGGCCTCGCCGTCGCCCCCGGCGCGGAGGTCGTGATCTACGTGCGCGAAAACTGCACGCTCCGCGCCAGCGGCACCAATGCGGACCAGGGCGGTCCCGGCGGCGGCGCGGGCATCCTCTGCCCGTCGGGCTCGACGCTCGTCGTCACCGGCCCCGGCGCGGTCCGCGCCGTCGGCGGCGACGCCTCGGACGGCGAGGTCCGCGGCCGGGCGATCGGCGGGTCCTTCGTCGACGGCAACGGCGACGGCGAAAGCGACACGAGCCGCGCCGGTCGCGGCGGCAAGGGCGGCAACGGCGGCGGCGGCGCGGGCGCCGGCATCGGCGGCGCGGGCGGCAAGGGCGGCATCGGCTACATGGCGCTCGTGGAGGATACGGTTCCGAACGACCCCGACACCTTCGACAAGAACGGCGCCTCCGGCTTCGCGGGCGGAAACGGCGGCGATGGCGACTCCGCGGGCCTGGTCTGGCTTCTCGGCACGGCCACGCTCGAGGCGAAGCCCGGCT
>CACWKU010000002.1 GCA_902761575.1 uncultured bacterium | reverse complement strand
GAACGAGACGCGCCCCGTGACGGAGAACGCCCGGACGCCCGGCCCGCCGCCGCCGAGGAACGCGGCGAGCTCCGCCGCCGAATCGATCGCGCCGGGCTCCGCCGCGGTCGCGGCGCCGGCCGCGGCGGCGAGAAGAACGAGGAGGCGGGGAAGACGGTCCATGGCGGTGTGGCGGGGCACATCATACACGAACCGCGCGCCCGCGTCACGGAAAAACGGACGCGCCGCCGCGGGCCGGTTCCGCGTCCTGTCCTTTCGTACACTCCCGCCGGATGGAGGGGGGTGGTAGACTGCGGCGGCGTGAAAGGAACCACCCCCACCATGAAGAGGATTCTCCTGTCCGCGGTGCTCTCCGCGGGTCTCGCGACATCCGCCGGCGCGGCGGAAAGCTTCACGAAGTCGGTCGTCTTCACGACCTCGGGCTACCATGGTTCCGCTGCGCTCGCGAACTTCCCCGTCCTGGTGCGGCTCTCGTCCGCCATCGAGGGCTTCGACTACGCGGACGTCGGCCCAGACGCGAACCTCGTCTTCAAGGACGCGGGCGGCGCCGTGATCCCGCACGAGATCGACACGTGGGATGACGCCGGCACCTCGCTCGTGTGGGTCCGCGTCCCGTCGGTCACGGCGACGACGACGTTCACGATGGTCTACGGCGGTTCGGACGCCGCGGGCGCCAACGCGCCCGCGGACGTCTGGACGGGCGCCGGCTACGTCGGCGTCTGGCACATGGACGAGGCAGACGGCACGGTCGCCGACGCGACCGGCCACGGCCTTGCCGCGACGCCGGCGCCGGCGGACGGCGCGGCCGCGAGCGTCCGCTACGCCGGCGCCGACGCGCCCGTCGGCCACGCCCGCCAGACGGGAACCTCCGCCACAAAGTGCTATCTCTCCGTCCCGAGCTACGACTCGTTCGCCGTCGGCGACACCTTCACCATGTCGGGCTGGGTGCGGCTCACGGAGAACGTTGCGAACAACCCGCGCCTGTTCTCGCGCAAGGACTCCTACAGCTCGAACAACGGCTGGGAGATCGAGATGGCGACCGCCAGCCCCGCCAGCTTCAACGTGCGCGGCGCCGCCCGCGACAGCGGCACGTGCAAGGGGGCGTTCTCTCCCAACCTCCAGAACCGCTGGACGCATGTGGCGCTCGTCTACGACGGGTCGACCTGCACGGTCTACAGCAACGGCTTCGCGCTCGTGTCCGGCACGGTCACGCCGGCGACCGACAATGGCCTGCCGCTCTCGATCGGCTGCGACTCCGACGGCTCCGAGGCGAACGTGCGCGGCGCGTTCGACGAATGCCGCCTCCTCGACGCCGCCGCGTCCGCCGACTGGATCGCCGCGGAATACGCGACGGCGACGAGCGACTCGTTCGTCGCGGCGGGTCCGGCAACGAGCATCGGCCCTGACGGCGGGACGAGCCTCGACTTCCTGCGGAAGGTCTCGTTCACCGTGGCCTACCCGGACGGCGGCAACATCGCCGGTCTGCCGGTCCTCGTGCGGCTGTCCGCGGACCATCCCTCGGGCTTCGCCTACACCGACTGCGCAGCGGACGGGAGCGACCTCTTCTTCGCGGATGCCTCCGGCCGGCCGATTCCGTTCGAGATCGACACATGGGACCCGACCGGCGAATCGCTCGTCTGGGTGAAGGTTCCGTCGCTCGGGCAGGGCACGACCTTCACGATGTACTACAAGGGCGCTTCCGACGCGGCCAACGACCCGAGCGGAGTCTGGACGGACTACACGGGCGTCTGGCACCTGAACGGGATCGGTGCGGACGATCCCGCGACGTGGCCGTCGCAGGGGCTCTATCCGAACTCGACCGCGGCTTCCGGCATCGACGGGCACCTTTCCACGAACTCCGTCCCCGGCGAGCCGGGCCGGTTCGGCAAATCGTTCCGCGTGAACGACTCGACGGGCCCGAACGCCGGCAACTACGCCGAGGGCGGCGTGTGGGTGAACGACGCGGGCGCGGACTCCCCGCTCGACGCCGGCGGCGTCTTCACGATCTCGGGCTGGTTCAAGCACGGGAACTGGAACTTCAACTGGGACAACCTCTTCTACAAGCGGATGAACGAGGCCAACAACGCCGATCCGACCGGTTCGTTCATGGCCCGCATCAGCTCCCAGGTCAACGAGACGAAGGTGTCCATCCGCGGCGCGGGCTCCAGCCGCGTGCGTCTCGAGAACGCGAGCGAGATGCGCGAGAGCATGATCGACAACTGGGTCTACCTCACGCTCGTCTTCAACGGAACGACCGGCGCAATCTACGAGAACGGCGCCCTGTGCCGGTCCGGAACGTTCAACGTGGCGACGGACAACGACGCGCCGCTCGTCTTCGGCAACACCGTCGCCATCGCGAACGGCGCGACCGGCGAGCAGGCCTGGAACGGCTGGATCGACGAGGTCCGCTACCTGCGCGCCGCGAAGTCGGCCGACTGGATCGCGGCGGAATACGCGGCGATGGAGAGCGGCTCCTTCCTCTCGGCGGGCGCCGTCGAGAACGTCGTCAAACCAATGATCATCTTCGTCCAGTAGGCACGACGAAACAACACGGGAGACAACAACGATGAAAGCGAAACACACGATCCTGGCGGCGCTGGCCGTCCTGGCGGGCGCGGCGTTCGGCGACGACGTCGCCGTCCTCGAAGGCAAGCTGCTCTCGGACATCCTGGCCAAGGTCGACGAGGTGAACCCCGTCGATCCCGCGACGGGCGCGCGCAAGTACGTCTCCTTCGCGATGATCTCCGACATCCACAAGTGCAAGCGCGTCGCGGGAGACGACGCCGCCACGGATCCGGACACGACCTACTGGTACGGCTCGGCGGGCTGCCTCACGGAGGCGGAGCAGTCGATCCGGCTCCTGGGCATGGTGGCGACGAACGCGGGGCTCGACGCCGTAATCAACGGCGGCGACCTGTCGACGGCGCCGATCTACAACGGCGGCGCGCAGGACCGTGGCCTCACGGAGGCCGAGTACACGAACGAAATCTGGAACGTGAAGGCGATGTTCGACCGGCACCTCTCGGCGGACGTCCCGCTCTTCACGATCGACGGCAACCACGAGCGCAACTATTCGCTCAACGGCGCCGACATGCACATGTCGGACGAGGCGTGGGCCTACGTCCAGACGAACTTCAACACGTCCGCCGCGGCCGCGCGGGCGCGCGGCGTCGGCGTCACCTACCACCGCGACCTCGCCAACGCGAAGCTCGGCGACTCGACGGGCCGCTTCACGGGCAACTCCTTCCACCTCGACTTCCGCCGGCTCCTCGCCTCGGGCGGCCCCAACGTCCGCATCGCGTGCGTGAGCCTCTACGACGCCGCCGCGGGCGCCGAGTCCCAGTACCGCGTCTACGACGCCGCCCAGTTCTACGACGCCGGCGGCAGCCTTCTCGACGCCGACCTCACGCCCGAGAACACGGTGATGGGCATGGTCGCGCACGGCGCCGAGGAGAAGGTGCGGGGCGAATCGGGCCGCGGCGCCGCCGGCACGCTCCAGTGCGGCTTCATGAACGGATACTCGAACCCGGCGAACCAGTCCGGCCCGTGGAATCTCGGCACGCACAAGGGCAGGGGCTTCTTCGGACTCGTCGCCGCGCACTTCCACTTCACGAACGAGAAGGAGATCTCGAACAACTACGACACGCAGGCGAACCCGGGCAACACGGTCCACGCCTCCGCGGTCTCGGTCGCGAGCGCCTACGCGGTGAACTGCCCGAGCAAGCCGAAGAACCACGAGCTCGGGACGGAGGCCGCCTACCACTTCAGCGTCTTCGTCGTCGACACGGACGCCAACAAGCTCCGCGAGATCCGCGTCGGCGGCTGGAGCGGCACCTACCCGAACCCGCACGAGGACCCCGTCGTGCAGCTCCACGATTTCGACATCCGCACGCACCTCGACCCGCCCCCCGCGCCGACCCTCGGCGCGGTGACGGTCGAGCCGGGCGTCACGAACGCGACGGTCTCCGGCTCGATCGCCTTCCCCGGGACGGGCGCGACGGCGTGCGACGCCTACCTCGCCTGGGGAACGGACGCGTCAAACCTGCCACCGCCGACGAGGATCGCCGAAGGCGCGACGGCATCGTTCGGCTACACGATCTCCGACCTCACGGCGGAGACCGTGTTTTATTATGCCCTCTCGGTCTCCAACAACGCCGCGACGCCGATGGGCGCGGCGACGAGCGGCAGCTTCACGACACTGCCCGCATCCGGCGACATCCTGCCGGGCGAAACGCCCGAAGAGACGCGGAAGACGATCCAGGACGCGATCGACGCCGCGGCCAACCTGGCGGAGCCCGGCACGGTGACGCTCGCCGCCGGCCTCTTCGAGATCGACGCGCAGCTGATGGTGACCGGCGGCGTCACGCTCGCCGGCCAGGGCATGGACCTCACGGCGATCAGGCAGACGGAGTCGGGGCTGGACAAGCGCGTGATGACGGTCGACGGCGGCTCGACAGTCGAGCGGCTCACGATCACGGGCGGCCGCCCCACGCAAACCACGATGGAGGACGGCAGCGTGGAGAACAACTGGAACAACGGCGCCGGCGCGCACGTCGTCGACGGCACGATCTCGTGGTGCTGCATCTCCAACAACACGGCGCCGACGGGCAACGACAACTACGGCGGCGGCGTCTTCATCCGCAAGGGCCGGATCGACCATTCGATCGTCGCGGACAACCGGGTCGCCACGACGACGGGCACCCAGGCGTTCGGCGGCGGCATCGCCGCACGCCTGCTTCTCGGACCGGTCGCGATCGACTCGTGTCTCGTCTGCGGCAACAGCGCGACCAACAACGCGGGGACCGGCTTCGGCGGCGGCATCGCCGTCGAGTACCTCGCGAACGACCGAAGCACGGCCGTGACGGTCCTCAACACGACGATCGTCGGGAACTCGGCCGGCGCGCAGGATTCCTCCGGAGCCTCGGAAGGCGGCGCCGTCTACGCGAAGGTCTCCTCCTATCCCGACCAGGCCAACGGGTTCTCGATGATGGACTGCATCGTCGCGGGCAACGCGACGGCGGGAACGAACGCCACCGTGTCGGTGTCCGATCCGTCCAAGATCGACTGGTGCCTCTTCGACGTCGCGGACGACAAACTCGGCGACGACAGCCTGGTCGGCGCCCCGGCGTTCGTCGACGCGGCGAACGGCGACTACCGCCCGGCCTGGAACTCCCCCGCGGTCGGCGGCGGCGAGACCTACGAGGGCATCGGCACGGACCTCGCCGGCGCCGCGTTCGCCGAGATTCCCTCCATGGGCTGCTACGAGTACGGCGAGCTGGCCGAGACGCCCGCGTTCGACATCGCGTCGGGCGCCACCTTCTATCCGACCACCAACGCGACGATCTCCTGCGCGACCGCGGACGCGAAGATCTTCTACACGACCGACGGGTCCCGTCCGACGGCCGCCAGCACGCCCTACGCCGGGCCGATCGAACTCTCCGCGACGACGACGATCAAGGCCCGCGCCTACGCGGAGGGCCTGGGCCCGAGCGCCGTCGCCACCGCGACGTACACGCTGAAGCGGCCTGCGCCGAAGCCGACCGATTTCGCTAAATCCGTCCGGATCACCATTTCCGAGGCCCTCGCCCCGAACGAAGTCACGACCGGCGTCCCCGCGCTCATCCGGCTGGGCGAGTCGATCACCGGCTTCGACTACGGCGACTTCGCCCTCGCGAACGGCGGGGACATGATGTTCGCCGACGCGAACGGCGACCCGCTGCCCCACGAGGTCGACACCTGGGACGAGGACGGCGAGTCGCTCGTCTGGGTCCGGCTGCCCTCGACCGCGGCGGGCACGACGATCACGCTGTACTACGGCAACGGAACCGTTTCCCCGGCGGAACCGGAGGAGGTCTGGAGTGGCTACGTCGGCGTCTGGCACCTCAACGAGGCGGGCGGCGACGCGCAGGACGCCACCGGCCACGGCCTCGCGGCGGCGCCGACCGGCACGAACGCGGTGGAGGAGTCCGTCGGCGTCGCGTGCCAGGTCGGAAACGGCCGGCAGATGGCGACGACGAAGGGACACCAGTCCTATCTCGCCGTCGCGGACTCCCCCCTGCTCGACTGCGGGGACTCGCTGACGTTCTCCGGCTGGTTCAAGGCCACGGAGACGTTCGCCAACTACTCGATGCGCTACGTTTCGCGCAAGAACGCCTATGGCGACACGAACGGATGGGAGGCCGAGGCGTTGTACAGCACCATTCCGGACAATTCCGCGAAGATGATCGCCGCTCGCGGCGCCGACTCCGCGGGCGGTCACCAGACGAGCGTGCCCGACATCCGTGAAAGCTGGGTGCATCTTGCGATCGTCTACGATGGCACGGAACTCGTCTTTTACGTGAACGGCTTGAAGAAAGGTCCCATTGCAATGAGCGGTACGACCGCCACGGACAACGACCTTCCGCTGGCCTTCGGCAACAACGCGGCCGGCAACGAGGCGAACTGGGTCGGCTTCATGGACGAGCTCCGCCTTTCGGCGGACGCGCGTTCCGCCGACTACGCGATCGCCGAGTACAAGGCGATGAACATGTCCGGAACGGACGTCTTCGTCTACGGGGACGCGCGGGACGTCACGGACGGTGCCATCCGTCCGGGCGAAACGCCCGAAGAGACCCGCAGGACGATCCAGGACGCGATCGACGAGGCGGCCAACCTGCCGGAGCCCGGCACGGTGACGCTCGCCGGGGGGCTCTTCGACATCGACGCCCAGCTCAACGTCACGGGCGGCGTCACGCTCGTCGGCCAGGGCTGGACGAACACGACCATCCGGTTCTCCGGAAGAAGCGCCGGAAACGACAACCGCGTCATGAGCATCTCCGGCGGAAGCGTCGTCGGACACCTCGCGATGACCGGCGGGAAGGTCAACGGCAACTCCAAGCCCGGCGGCGGCGCGATCGTCGACGGCGACGGCACGATCACCTGGTGCTGCGTCACGAACAACTACTCGCAGCGGAACTACGGCGGCGGCGTCTACGTCGTCGGCGGCGGCAACGTGCGGATCGACCACACGATCGTCGCCGGGAACTCCGCGGGGACGGCCTACCTCGACGGCGCCGGCGGCGGCATCTCCATCCGCGGGTGGAACGGCCTCCGCGTCGAGATCGAGTCCTGCCTCGCCTACGGAAACGTGGCCGGCGCCGACGGGCGCACGAGCCCCGGCGGCGGCATCTACGTCGGCGTCCGGGACGCCCGGACGGACCACGCGACGACGGTCATCCGCAACACGACGGTCGCGGACAACCAGGTCCTCGGCTCGGGTCTGGGCGGCGGAATCTACATCGACCAGGCCGACACGACTCTCGTGAACTGCCTCTTCTCGGGCAACACGGCGGACGCCGGCGACGGAAACGTCGCGTTCAAGGATGCGACGGTCGCCGCCGCGGTCGCGGAAAAGACGTCCAACTGCCTCTTCGGCAACGGCACGGCGGTCTTTGGCGCGAGTCCCGTCGGCATCGCGGGCTCCGCCGCCTTCGTCGCCGCCGCGGCGGGCGACTACCACCTCGTCGACACATCGCTCGTGATGGACAAGGGCGCGGACTACGCGGGCATCGGGACGGACCTCGACGGCCGCTCCTACGCCTGGCCGCCGTCGATCGGCTGCTACGAGTACGGCAGCGGCGTGCGTCCCCCGGACGAGTGGGACGTCCCCGGCCCCAACGGCGGCGGCATCAAGGGCTTCGACGACGGCAACGGCGGCTCGTACGTCACGTTCACGTCGATCGCGCGCTCGGGCGCCACGGTCGCGGTCGGCTTCGCGGCCGCCAAGATCTCCGCGAGCGTCGGCGACGCCTACGCCCTCCTCTGCAAGGAGAGCCTCGCCGACACGGCGACCTTCGCGCTGAGCGCGACGATCACGGAGGCCGGCGACGCGCTCGCCACGCTCGAGGCCGCGACCGACAGGCCCACGCTCTTCGCGGTTGGCATCGCCACGGCGGAGGAGTAGAATCCGCGCGGAAGGACGGACCACCCGTGAGGACGCTTCTCGCCATCGCCCTGGCCGCGCTGTGCGGCGCCGCGCCCGCCGTGGAGCTGATGCTCCCCGGCGAGGGCGCGACCGTCCCGCTCCTGGGCGAGGGGCAGAAGGCGTTCTTCGACCTGCCGGACGCGGAGCGCCTCGCGAAGGCCGGCGACGCCGCCTGGCGCGCGGAGCTGCTCGCGCTCGGGTGGGAGCCGCGGCCCGTGGTCTTCGTCTGGTCCGGCATCAACTCCCGCAAGGAGCGCCTCCGCTTCCGCATCTGGCGCGAGGACGACGGCGCCTGCGTGTGCGACACGAACTTCGTCTTCCTCACGACGGGGCGGTTCGAGCGGGACAACTTCCGCGTCGGATGCGGGTACCGGTGGGAGGTGGACGTCGAGGGCAAGGGCTCGGCGAGCGCGACCTTCCGCACCGCGGACCGTCCGCCGCGTCTCCTGCGCATCCCGGGCGTGCCGAACGCGCGCGACCTCGGCGGCTGGCGGGCCGCCGGCGGGCGGCGGGTGAGGCAGGGCCTGCTCTACCGCTCCGCGAACCTCTGCGAGAACGCGAACGAGTGCCCCGGGGGGCCGCCGCGCCCGCGGCTCGACGCGGCCGGCGTCCATTTCGTGACCAACGCGCTCGGCGTCCGGACCGAGCTCGACCTGCGCGCGCCGGAGGCGTGCGCGGGACTCGACGGCTCGCCGCTCGGGCCGTCCGTGCGCCGCGTCGAGATCTCGTCCGGCTGCTACGGGCAGATGGACGAGCCGTGGGCGAAGGAGGCGTGCCGCAAGTGCCTCGAGACGATCGCCGACGCGGAGAGCCTGCCGCTGCTGATCCACTGCAGCAGCGGCCAGGACCGCACCGGGACGCTCGCGTTCCTCGTGAACGGGCTCCTCGGCGTCGCGCCGGAGGACCTGGTGCGCGACTGGGAGGCCTCGGCCCTGTGGAAGGACGAGCGCGACTGGTTCAACCGCAACAACACCTACGCCGCGCTCCTCGCCGTGATGGACCGCTACCCCGGCGAAACCCTCAACGAGCGCATCGAGGCCTACGTCCTCTCCACCGGCTTCCCCGCCGACGGCGTCGCCCGCCTCCGCTCGCTCCTGCTGGAGTGAGCGTCGTTCCGCTCGGATGCCCCCCCCGGACCGGCACCCTCTGAACGGAGGGCTATCCCTTCGTGTAGTTGCCGGGGCGAGGCGGCGCGTGCTAGTATGGGCGCCGTCGACGCATCCATTCCCCCCGTCGGCGAACAGGACACGAGGACCGAGATGAAAGCGAAGAAGACCGCCCCGGCCGGGGACAAGGACGCGTTCCGCCGCGCGGACAGGCCCGTCCGGGCGCTCACGAGCGCGGAGATCGTCGCCAAGAAGCGGCCGAAGACGTCCCGGACGCCCGTCCCCGCGGACACCGGGATCTACATCGGCTCCGGCGTCTACGCGAACCGCGGCCGGATGAAGATGGGCGGCTTCTGCTTCACCTACTGGGAGCCGGACAAGCTCGACTACGACGAGATCGTCGCGCTCTGCGCGAAGGAGGGCGTCGGCAACACGCTCCAGTTCTGGCAGGGCGGCGAGGAGCTGCTCGACCTCGCGAAGAAGGCGAAGGCGCGCGGGCTCTTCGCGACGTGCATCTACTCGGGCGCGGACAAGGGGGTCGTCGCCCGCCTCCGCAAGGCCCTCGGCGGCGCGTGGCTCGGCTATGACTTCGGCGAGCGCTACAACTTCTCGCTCTACACGAACTGGGACGACCGCGGCACGACGCTCCGCGCGCTCGCGGACGAGTACATGAACCGCGTCCACAAGCACGTCGGCGACCTCCACGCGGCGGGCTGGGGCCTCGTGATGGCCACCTCGGCGAACTTCTCGCTCGACTACGAGGTCGCGGCCGGCACCGAGGTGCCCTGCACGGAGGACTTCCCGTTCGGCGACCTCGTCCTCGCCTCCGCGCTCTCGCGCGGCCTCTACCGCCAGTACGGCCTGCCGCTCTGGGGCTCGCACCTGGCGCACGAGTGGTACAGCTGGATCCCGCACCGCAACCCGTACAAGATGAAGACGCTCGAGACGGCGTTCCTCGTCAAGTACATGACCGGCGCGAAGCTCGTCGTGAACGAGAGCGGCAACTGGCAGCTGCAGAGCTCGCTCTGCGAGGACTCGCCGATGTCGCGGATGCCGATGCCGCTGCGGAAGATCAGCGCGAAGCTCGACGAGCCCGCGAACGCGGCGGCCGTCGCGGCGGCGATGCCCGAGGCGAGGAAGAGGTTCCCGTACATCGACTACCGCTCGCCCGTCGCGAGGAAGTACCGCAAGGCGATCGCGGACTTCACCGCGTTCTGCCGCGAACATCCCGCGCCGAAGGGCCAGCCGGAGGCGACCTGGGCGATCGCGAAGGGCAACCTCGACCTCGGCCGGCCCGACTACGTCCCGGCGGAGGCCGTCTGCGGCGCCTACGACCTGGCGCGCACGAACCCCAACTGGATGTGCGGCCTGCCGGAGATGAGCTGGGAGGTCGTCCGCCGGGCCTTGATGCCGATGCCGCCGATGCTCGCGCCGAACAAGAACATCCACTTCTCGGCCTCGCCCTACGGGCTGGGCGACATCGTCTCGTTCGCCTGCGACAACGTGACGGCGGAGCACCTCCTCGCGAACTACAAGGTCCTGATGTTCGCCGGCTGGAATACCTGCTCGGAGAAGCAGTACAAGGTCCTCTGCGACTACGTGAAGGGCGGCGGAAAGCTCGTGATCGGCCTCGCGCACCTCTCGACGGACGACAAGCGCGACTTCACGAACCTTTCGGTCGAGAAGCTCGTGAACGGCGGCGACCTCACGGAGCTGTGCAGCTTCCGGGTGACCGGCGAAACGGCGCGCAAGTACTGGGCGACCGGCCCCTCGACCGAGAGGAACTGCCTCGGGATCGCCGCGCGCCGCCGCTTCGGCTACATGTGCCTGCCGCTCGGCAGGCTCGAGTTCGCGGCGCCCGCGGAGAACTTCGAGGAGCTCGCGGTGGACGACGAGGAGGGCGAGCCCTTCATCCTGCGCTGCAAGAACGGAAAGGGCGAGGTCTTCTTCATGAACTGGTGGGGCTACCCCGCCGCGGCGAACATGGACGTCGGCTGCGGCGCGGAGGTGGGCGGCGACGGCCTCGCCGGCATCCTCTACCGCTACTGCGCCAAGCTCGGCCGCGGCAACGTCTACGTCACGGGCCCCGACTTCGAGAACCCGGACGAGGACTGCCACTGGATCCTCCATTCGTACTTCCCCGACGAGGGCAGGGTCTACCTCCTCAACCTCGACTACGAGCGCGAGCGCAAGTGCGTGCTGCAGCAGTTCGGCGACAAGGACTTCCTCACGCTCGCCCCCGGCGAGCTGCGCATCGTCGACTCGGTCCGGCTCGACCCGGACGAGAAGCTCAACGCGGAGTAGGCTCACCGCCCTCCCCCACCCTTCCAACCAATCCACAAACCCCACATCGAACATGAAACCAACTCTGGTTGTTCTGGCCGCCGGCATGGGCTCGCGCTACGGCGGGCTCAAGCAGGTCGATCCCGTCGGTCCCTCCGGCGAGGCGATCCTCGACTACTCCGTCTTCGACGCCATCCGCGGCGGATTCGGGAAGATCGTGTTCGTCATCCGCAAGGACTTCGAGGCCGAGTTCCGCGAGAAGGTCGGCGCGAAGTACGCGGGCGTCGTCCCGGTGGAGTACTGCTTCCAGGACCTCGCCGACATCCCGGCGCCCTTCGCGGTCCCCGAGGGGCGCACGAAGCCCTGGGGCACCGCACACGCGACCCGCGCGGCTCGCGGCGCCGTCCGCGAGCCGTTCGCCGTGATCAACGCCGACGACTTCTACGGCCGCGACGCGATGGCGAAGCTCGGCGCGTTCCTCGCCGCCGTCGAACCGGACTCGCTGCATTTCGGGATGGTCGGCTACAAGCTGGAGCTGACGCTCTCCGAAAACGGTTCGGTCGCGCGCGGCATCTGCCGCGTTTCGCCCGACGGACGGCTCGAGGGCGTCACCGAGATGACGAAGCTCGTCCGGGCGGGCTGCGTCGCCGAGAACCGCGAGGACGAGGCCCGCCCCGTCCAGGTCCCGCTCGACGCGCGCGTGTCGATGAACTGCTGGGGCTTCACGCCGCGGCTGTTCGAGGAGCTCGAGGCGCGCTTTTCCGCGTTCCTCGCCGCGCGCGGCGGGGAGATGAAGAGCGAATGGTACATCCCGTTCGTCGTGGACGAGCTCATCAAGGAGGGCAAGGCCGACTGCGCCGTGCTCCCGACCGACTCGAGCTGGTTCGGCGTCACCTACCGCGAGGACAAGCCCTACGTCATGGCCGAGATCAAAAAGCTCGTCGACGCCGGCGAATACCCCGCCACGCTCTTCCCCAAGGCCTGAGGCGCCCCGAGCCATGTCCAACCGCACGTACACGAAGGAGCAGCTCGACGCCGCGCTCGCGTCGATGGGCGTCACGGACCAGACCGACGTCTCGCGCTACGGCTCCGGCCACATCAACGACACGTTCAAGGTGGAGACGCGGCGGGGCGTCCGCTACATCCTCCAGCGCGTCAACACCGACATCTTCCCGCCCGAGCTCCTCAAGTCGAACATCGTCCGGGTGACCGAGTTCCTCAAGTCGCGCGGCGTGAAGTCGCTCGAGGTCGTCGGCTACGAGAACCCGTGGCGCCTCTACGCGTTCCTCGAGGGCTACACGTCCGTCGACCTCGTGACGAACCCGAAGGAGGCGGAGCTCGCCGCCGGCGCGTTCGCGAAGTTCCAGAACGACCTTGCGGAGATGCCCCCGCCGCGCCTCGGGGAGATCATCCCGAAGTTCCACGACACGGTCGACCGCCTGCGCCTCCTCGACGAGGCGGCCGCGGCGGACGTCAGGGGCCGCAGGGCTTCCGTCGCCGCGGAGCTCGACTTCATCGACCGCCGCCGCGCCGAGGCCTCGACGCTCGTCGAGATGATGCGCCGCGGGGAGATCCCGGAGCGCATCACGCACAACGACACGAAGATCAACAACGTGATGCTCGCGCCCGACGGCTCGAACGTCGTGATCGACCTCGACACGACGATGCCCGGGTCGGCCCTCTACGACTTCGGCGACATGGTCCGCACCTCGACCGCCGCCGCGGCCGAGGACGAACGCGACCTCTCGAAGGTCTACTCCAAGAAGGAGTACTTCGAGGCGCTCGTGCGCGGCTACCTCGCGAACGCGAAGTTCCTCACCGAGGCGGAGCGCGCCAGCATGGCCCTCTCCGGTCGCATCATCACCCTCACGATCGGCATCCGCTTCCTCACCGACTACCTCAAGGGCGACGTCTACTTCCACACGGCCTACGGGGAGCACAACCTCGTCCGCTGCCGGACGCAGCTCAAGATGGTCGAGTCGATGGAGGCGCAGAAGGACGAGTACGAGCGCATCGTCCGCGGCTGAACGCTCGCGGGCGCCTCGCGAACAACGCAAATGAACGGAAAAGGACTAAAGACGATGTGCGCTCTGGGCGTGGCTCTCCTGGGGGCCGGAACGGCCCCGGCCGAATTCCACGACAACGTCCGGATCCCGATGCGGGACGGCGTGAACCTCGCCGGCGACCTCTATCTCCCGACGAACCGCGCGGAGAAGGCCGGCTGCCTCCTCTCGTTCTCGCCCTACGACGTCACGGCCGCCGGCAAGCCCTGGTCGCCGGAGCGCGCCGAGGCGTGGGGCGTGGCGACGCTGGCCGTCGACTGCCGCGGGCGCTGCCATTCCGAGGGTGTCTTCGAGCCGTGGGAGGGCCGCCTCGTCGACGACGCCGACGACCTGCTCTCGTGGATCGCCGCGCAGCCGTGGTCCGACGGCCGCGTCGTCATGGTCGGCGGCTCCTATCCCGGCAACACGCAGCTGGCGTGCCTCAGGAGCGCCAACCCCGCGCTCGTCGCGTGCGCGCCGTCCGTCATCGTCTTCAACCCGCACTCGATCCACTATGCGCCGGGCGGCGTCCTCATCCCCGAGTTCTTCGAGAAGTGGCACACGTCCATGTCCTCGGCGGAGAGCTGGGCGGAGTTCACGCGCCATACGGACCCCGCCGACCCCTACTGGACCGAGCGCTGCGGCCTTGGGCGCCTCGCCGCGGCGAAGGGCCGCGCGTTCTACCAGGCCGGATGGTTCGACATGCTCGGCGTCGAGACGTTCGAGTCGTTCGCGCTGATGCCGGAGGGCTCGTTCCTGCGCGTGGGCCCCTGGAGCCACGGCGTCAACGTCTTCGACACGCCGGAGATCGACTACTCCAAGGTCGACGGGGCGACCGTCACCGAGGACGCGGAGGTCGAGTTCCTGCGCTCCGCGCTCGCGGGCCGCCCGAGCGAGACGGCGAAGCTCCCCGGACGGATGCAGATCTTCGTCATGGGCGCGAACGTCTGGCGCTACGAGAACGAGTGGCCGCTCGCCCGCACCGTCTATCGGAAGCTCTTCTTCGACGAGGGGTTCGGACTCTCCTTCGACGCGCCGGCGGGCGCCGCGGGCGAGGACGCGTTCGCGTACGATCCGGAGAATCCGGTCCCGACGCGGGGCGGCCGCGTCATCCACGCCGGCGGACAGTACTCGCAGGCGGAGATCGAGGCGCGCGACGACGTCCTCTGCTACACGACCGAGACGCTCGCGGAGGACCTGGAAGTGACCGGCAAGGTGACGGCCTCGCTCGTCGCGAAGTCCACGGCGAAGGCCGCAGACGTGGCGGTGAAGCTCGTCGACGTCTATCCGGACGGGACTCCCTACAACGTCCTCGACTCCATCTGCCGCGGCTCGTTCGCGGGCGACGCCCCGACGAAGCTCGACTTCCGCGTGGACATCACGAGCTACGTCTTCAAGAAGGGGCACCGCATCCGCGTCGAGATCGCGGGCTCCAACTCGCCCCACTACGAGAAGGCCCCGGACCCCGCCACGACGCGCCTCGTCCGCGGCGCATCGCACCTCGTCCTCCCGACGATCCCGGCAGGGAACTGAACGACTGCACGTTCGTACCGTTGCCCGGAGAGCGGGACCTGTGGTAAATTGGCGGCGCGTTCCCGCCCGAGGCAAGAAACCCATGAAGACAACGACCCGTTCGATTGCTCGTTTCGCGATCGCCCTTCTGGCCGCGCTGGCCGCGCGGGGCTCCGCCCAGGACTACGTCTACGAGTTCGCGCCGGAGGTCCTGGTCCCCCACCTGCGGAACGCGAGCCAGTCGAAGCTGTTCTGGGCCGCGGACGGCGTCGTATCCAACGGCGCCGTCGCGTATTTCCGGTACAAGTTCGAGCTGCCCTCCGTGCCCGTCGACGCGTCGCTCTACTACTACTTCGACGACAAGGGAACGGTCTATCTGAACGGACACCCGCTCCTGCGTCCGGGCTCCTATGCCTACCCGTTTCTCGTCGCGGGCACCAACACGATCGCCATCGCGATGACCAATACGGTCTCCAGCACCGCGGCGCTCTTCACGCTCAAGTGCTTCGATTCGAGGGACGAGAGCACCCGGCAGGCGATCGCGTACGTCCACAGCGACGCATCCGGCAAAGGAACGGTCGACACTCCGGCGAGCGGGTGGGAGCAGCCGGGCTTCGACGATTCGGCCTGGCCGGGCGTCAAGATCCTGGGCGATGCCTTCACGGATCCCTGGTACGGACATTTCGACATCAACTACCACACGACCCCGGAGGAGCGGGAACGCTTCGCGGCCGGGGACTACGACGACCCCTCGCTGCCGCCCGGGCTCGAACAGGAGCCCGATCCCGTCGCGCGCATCGTGTATCGCGGGCACAGCCCGTTCGTCGAGATCAACGGCCGGCTCCACGACCCGGTCTTCAACATCTGCCAGACCGGCGACTACTACAACGAAAGCGCGATCGTCCGGCTGGCGCGGCAGGGGTTCGACATCGTCCAGCTCAACTTCCTCGCCGAGAACTTCTGCCGAAGCGACGGGTCGTACGACTTCTCGAGCGTCGACAAGATGGTGCGGCGGCTCCTCGAGATCGCCCCGGACGCCTACGTGGTCGTCTCGCCGCGCTTCATGATGCAGTTCTGGATCCGGACCAACATGACCGAGCGGGTCGGCTACGCGGCCGGCGACCCGGACCCGAGCGCCGGCGACGAGTTCCGGGAGCGCGTGCTGCGCCCCTCGCCCGCGAGCGACGCGTTCCGCGCGCTGGTGGTCGACATGATCAAGAAGCTCGGCCAGTACGTCGAGACCCGGCCGTGGCGGAAGCGCCTGGTCGGGTTCCGCCTCAGCTACGGAACCTACACCGAATGGTGCTACTTCGGAATGTACGAAGGTCCCGACAACGGGCCCCGGATGCAGGAGAGGTTCCGCGCCTACATGAAGGCGAAGCGGAACGTCGACGACGCCGAGATCCCGCCGCTCGCGGCGCGGAAGCACGAGGACCCAGGCGGACACGACAACAGCAACGGCGACCTCCTCGACCCGGCCGAGGACCGGCTCGTGCTGGACTACTACGACTGCCTGATCAACACGATGGCCGACTTCCTGCTCGCGATGGCGGACGCGGCGAAGCAGGCGTTCCCGGGACGCCTGGTCGGCGCCTACTACGGCTACCTGTACGACGACCATCCGCCGGAAGGGGCGACGTCCCTCCTCGACAAGGTCCTCTCGAGCCCGAACGTCGACATCCTCTCCTGCCCGGCGTACTACAGCAAGGACGGGCGCCGCGCCGGCGGCAGCTACGTGACGCGCACCATTCCGTCGCTCTTCCGCCGCTACGGCAAGCTCGCGCTCCTCGAGGACGACAGCCGCTTCCACCACATCCGCGGCTGGCTTGCGAGCCAGAACGACGGCCTGGCGCTGTGCACGGAGACGGCGCTCGAGACGGAAATGTGCATGCGCCGCAACTGGTTCAACCCGTACTTCGACGGCGGCGGCATCCAGCTCAACGACCCGATCACCCAGTCCGGACAACGTCCGCACGCCTTCGACGACCCCGCCGTGTTCCGTGCGATCGAGGACTCGCGCGCCGCGCTCGCGAAGGCCGGGCTCCCGCCGGCCGGGTCCGGCAACGAGGTCGCGGTGGTGTTCAGCCCGCGCGAGGCGATCCGCCGCGACGGCGGCAAGGCCTCGTACTTCACGTGGAACCTCTACCAGACCTCGCTGCTCTACCTGAACCGCTCCGGCATTCCGTTCGACCTCCTGTCCCTCGAGGACTACATCGCCGACCCGCGCGACTACAGGGTCGTCCTGTTCCTCAACGCGTTCCACCTCTCGCCCGACGAGCGCGCGGCGCTCGTCCAGCGCACGCGCCGGCCCGGCCTGACGGCGATCTGGGTCGGACCCGCGGGCGGCGTGACGGACAACGGCTTCGACGACGCGGCGATGTCCGCGCTCACGGGCGTGGCCGCGACCGGCGTCGCGCGCCGCTCGAACATCGTCTGCGTGGATCCTGCGGCGACCACGCACTACACCCGCCACGGCGTCTACCACGCGAAGACGCTCGACGGCGGAGCGCGTAGCATCATCGTGCCCGACATGCCGGCCGGATCCGACGGGACCGGCCCCGGCGAGTACGCGACGATCCTGAAGGCGGCCGGAGCCCGCCAGTACACGGCGGAGGGAAGCTACTTCCGCCGCCATGGCGACGTATTCCTGTTCCACACGGGAACGGTCGGCACGCACACGATCACGCTGCCGGATGACGTGGCGAAGGTCCGCGAGCTCTTCTCCGGCGAGGAGTTCGACTCCAACGTGATCACGCTGGAGGCCGACGGACCGGCCACATGGCTCTTCCGGGCGACGACCGGAAACATCTGGACGGTCGGCGACAACGTCATCGCCGTCCTGGGCACGAACGGCGTCCTCTCCATCGACGGCACGGGCCCGACGGCGGACTTCGCCGGCGCCTCGGACGTGCCGTGGGATCCGGCGGCGGTCTCCGCCGTCGTCGTCGGCGACGGCGTGACGCTCGGCGCCAACGCGTTGGCCGCGCTCCCCGACGCAGCGACGGTGAACGGCATCCCTCTGGGCCGGCTCCGCAGCGGCCTGGGAGGCGGCGTGCCGGACGGCATGGCGCTCGTCTCCCGGACCGAGCTTGACGCGCCCGGAATCGCGGCGCTCGAGATCTCGGACGGAACGGCGCTCCTCGGCATCGGCGTCTGCACCAACGCCGACCTCCTGACCGCGCCCGAGACCTGGGAGCCGGTCGTGTTCCGGAAGTCCGACCTCGACGTCAGCGAGGACGGCACGCGCATCCTCGCGCCCGTCCCCGCGGGCGCGGACCGCGGCTTCATGATCCTGCGCTCCGGACGCTAGCCCGTTGCCCGAAATCGATCGGTGTGGTAGGATGGGAGGCGCTCCCGCCCCTGGCATGCCGATGAACCCCACGACCCGATCGATTGCGATTCTCTGCGCGGTTTCGCTCGCGTGCGCGACCGGCGCCCTCGCGCAGGCGCCGTACGTGCCGGCGGCCGCGGACACGTTCTACGACGACTTCTCCGCGGGGATCGTCGACCCCGCGAAGTGGTACGCCGCCAACAAGAACTGGGGCGGAAAGGTGAACGGCGAGGACTACAACGGCGGCGTCGTGCCGTCGAACCTCCTCGTCCGCGCCGGCCTCCTCCGGTGCGAGGCGCACGGCAACCGCTACGAAGGGGACGTCATCGGCATCGCGAAGAACGGCCGGCCCCGCCGGGACGGCAGGCGCGTCGGCGCATGCGCCGTCACGCGCGACTACTACGCCTCCGGCAGCTACGAGATCCGCGCGCGCGTCGCGCCGGTCACGGGCGTGTGCTGCACGATGTGGACGTTCGAGTACGAGGAGCTCTACCCGGGCGACCCCGGGTTCCAGGGGAGCGGCGACTACTATGTCGTGAACCACGAGATCGACATCGAGATGCCGGGCCGCCCGGGCTCGGCGCACACGGGCATCGGCTACGACTACGCGCTGTGCAACACGTGGGTCGGCGAGAACGAGGGCGAGTACACCTCGAGCCACATGAAACTCCCGGTGCGCCAGGACGACGGCGCGTTCCACGTCTACCGCTTCGACTGGCACACCGGCGACCGCGCCGGGACGATCCGGCCGCGCGTCGAGTTCTACTTCGACGGCGTCCCGGTCGTGACCAACTACACGCACATCCCGACCAAGGCCGGGCGCCTGTGGGTCGGCGCGTGGTTTCCGAACGAGTGGGCGGGGGCGCCCGACTTCGACACGTCCGTCTTCGAGGTCGACTACGTGCGGATCGTGCCGTTCCACGAGGAGAACGACGAGCCGCAGAACGAGACCTACGGCTCCGACGGCCTCGCCGAGCCGGTCAACCTCGGCACGAACCGGGTCTGGCAGGTCGGCGACTCGGTCGTCGCCACGCTCGACCCGGCGGGCGTCCTGACCCTCGCGGGCCCGGGGACGATGTACGGCTTCGCGGCCCCCACGAACGCGCCGTGGAATCCGGCGGAGGTCGCGGGCGTCGTGGTCGGCGACGGCGTGGTCCCCGGCGCGAACGCGTTCGCGGCGATCCCCGACGCGGTGCCGGTGCGCCTGTCGATGGGCGAGCTCCGGAACGGCTTCGGCCCCTCCGTTCCCGACGGGATGACGCTCGTCTCGACGACCGAGCTCGAGGCGCCCGGAATCGCGGCGCTCGAGATCTCGGACGGAACGGCGCTCCTCGGCATCGGCGTCTGCACCAACGCCGACCTCAACGCCAAGGCCGCGGACTGGGCCCCGATCTCGCTCGAGAAGGGCGACCTCGGCGTCAGCGCGGATGGCACGCGGATCCTCGTCCCCGTCCCCGTGAACGCCGACCGCGGCTTCATGCTCCTGCGCTCCGGCGACCGCTAGGCGGCCCTCTTCGCGCCGGGGCGGCCCACCGCACGGCGCGGAGCGGACTTGGGCGGCGAACGACTATACTTGAGTATACCCCGGGGGGTATACTTCAGGGTAGTTGTCCGAACGAGGCGGATTTCATAGACTTTCCATCGTCCCGAGACAACCAAGGAAAGGGCTTCCCATGAGACTCCAGCACGCGTTCCTCGCCGCGCTCGCGCTCGCAGCCGGCCTCGCCTCCGCCGATCCGATCCAACCGAAGTCGTCCGCCGCCGCCACACGTCTGGCGATCCAGGCCGCCATCGACAGCGCGGGCGCCGGCGGGACCGTCACGCTCGGCACCGGCCTGTTCGAGATCGACTCGCAGCTGACGGTGACGAACGGCGTCGTCCTCGAGGGCCAGGGCTGGGACCACACGATCATCAAGCAGGTCGCGACGACCTCCGGCGAGAAAACGCGCGTCGTGGAGATCGACGGGAACGCGACGGTCAGGCACGTCACGCTCACCGGCGGTTCGGCGAACAGACCGGGCGGCTGGAGCTGGGGAGGCGGCGCGCTCGTCGTGAACGGCACGATCTCCTGGTGCTGCATCACGAACAACAAATGCGGTTCCAACGTCTCCGCCAACAACTATGGCGGTGGAGTCGGTTTCGGCAGCGGCCAGGGCCGGATCGACCACTCGATTGTCGCGGACAACCTGCTCAATGGAACGCAAACCTCGTATGGCGGCGGTATCGCGATCCGGAACCCGACCGGACCGGTCGTGGTCGACGCATGCCTCGTCAGCGGAAATCGCATCGTGACCACGGCCGGACCGGGGAAGGGCGGCGGCATCGGCATCGAATATGGCACGGCGCAGGCCGTAGCGGTCCGCAATACGACGATCGTGGGGAACGCGTCCGGCTCCGGTGCGGTCCCGGGAGAAGGCGGAGCCGTCTATACGACCATCGATTCGTCCAAGAAGTTCTCGATGCTCAACTGCATCGTCGCGGGCAACACGACGGCGCACTCCGACACGACCGTGGAATTGTCCTACCCGGGTGCCGTGGACTACTGCTTCTTCGACGTCGCCGGCGACAAGCTCGGCGAGCACAGCCTGGTCGGCGAACCGGAGTTCGTCGATGCCGAGAACCGCGACTACCATCTGGGAGACGAGTCCCTCGCGATTCGCGCGGGCACGCCCTACGAGGGCATCGGCAACGATCTCGGCAACGACCCGTTCCACACGACGCCGTCGCTCGGCTGCTACGAGTTCTTCGGGGAGCTGGTGGTCGTCCGCCCCGTGTTCAGCCCCGTGACGGGCACGACGTTCCATCCGTCCCTGAAGGTGTCGCTGTCGTGCGCGCTGGAGGGCGCGTCGATCTACTACACGACGGACGACACCGATCCGGACGAATCGCGCACGCCCTACACCGGCCCGATCGGGATCTCCGCCACGACGACGATCAAGGCCCGCGCCTACAAGGCCGGCCGGAGTCCGAGCCGGATCGTCACCGCGACCTACACCCGCGCCTCCACGGCCCAGCCGCCGGAACTCGAGGCGGTGGAGGTCGTGCCCGGCGCGATGACGGCCACGGTCTCCGGCGAGATCGTTTCGCCCGGCAACAACGGCGCCACGGCCTGCGACGTCTATTTCGCGATCGGCAAGCGGGCCAACAAGCTCGGGACTCCGGAGCGGATCGTTGCCGGCGCGACGGACTCGTTCGCCCACTCGGTACCTGGCCTGTCCACGGAGACGACGTACTTCTACGAGCTGACGGTCGTCAACAACGCCCAGACTCCGGCGAGCACGACGGTGCGCGGCGAGTTCACGACCACGGCGGGCGTCAAACCGGTTCCCGGCGACCCCGCCGCGACCCGGAAGACGATCCAGGACGAGATCGACGCGGTGGCCCCGACCCACGGAACCGTCGTCCTCGGCAACGGCCTCTTCGAGATCGACTCGCAGCTCATGGTCACGAACGGCGTTACGCTCCGGGGCCAGGGCTGGGACAATACGATCATCAAGCAGACGGCCACGGTGTCCATCAACAACAATGCTCTGGCGACGCGCGTCGCGACGGTCTCCGGCGGTGCGACGATCGAGCACCTCGCGCTGACGGGCGGCCGTGTCACCGGCGGCAACTACCAATTCGGCGGCGGCGTATTGGTCAGCGACGGCACGATTTCCTGGTGCTGCATCACCAACAACTCGGTGTACGGAAACAATACGAAATACGGCGGCGGGATCGGCTTTTACAAGGGTCACGGCCAGGTCGACCACTGCATCATCGCAGACAACGTGGCCCAATCGAAGTACGGAACTGACGTCAGCGGCGGCGGCATCGGCGGTTACGAACCCAATGGAACCTTCCTGGTCGATACTTGCCTCGTCCGCGGAAACCGCACGGTCTATGTCGATGACAAAAACAAACCGCACGCCGGCTACGGCGGCGGCATCGGCTTCAATATCAACCGACAGAACTCCGATGTCGTCGTCCGCAACACGACGATCGCGGGGAACACCGCCGGAGGAGAGGGGGCCACGGAGGTTTCGGAAGGCGGCGGCGTCCACACGTCCAACGACTCGAAGAGCAAGTTCTCGATGTTCAACTGCATCGTCGCCGGCAACACGACGGTGGGCACCAACGTCACCGTCAAGCTGAACTACGCGGGAGGCGTGGACCATTGCCTCTTCGACGTCGCCGATGACAAGCTCGGCGCTCACAGCAAGGTCGGCAATCCGGGATTCGTCAACCTGGCGAAAGGGAACTGCCATCTATCCCCCGGCTCGGCCGCCATCGGCATCGGGCTGTGGTACGAGGAGATTCCCGAGGACCTCGACGGGCTCAAGCGCCGCCGGAAGCCCGCGGCCGGATGCTACGAAGTCAAGGCGGGCACGCTGCTCATTCTGCGGTAGCGCGCCCCCCTCTCTCCCTCTTTCCGCAGCCGCGACACGGTACTGGCGGTTCCGCGGAACGCCCGAACGACGGACGCGCCGCGGGCGCGTCCCTGCCGCGGGAACGACAACGCCTCCATCGGAGCCGAGCGGGCCCCGCGCCGGCGGCGCGGGATCAGGCCTTGAGCATCTGCTTGCGGAAGGCGAGGGCGACCGCCTCGGAGCGGTTGGCGACGCCGAGGCGCTCGAAGATCGCGGAGAGGTGCTTCTTCACGGTGATCTCCGAGAGGCCGAACTGCAGGGCGATGTCGGCGTTGGACTGGCCTTCCGCGACGGAGGCCAGGATCTCCATCTGGCGGTCCGTGAGCTTGCCCATCGCCTTGTCCTCCTCGATCTGCGCGAGCAGCCGGGTGGGGATCACCTGGTTGCCCTCGACGACGAAGCGGATGGTGTTCAGCAGGTCCATCTCCACCTTGTCCTTCAGCAGGACGCCGACGGCGCCGTTCGTGACGGCCGTCGCCAGCTCCGCCGACGTGCCGTAGGTGGTGAGGATCACGATCTTGATCCCGGGGTGCGCCGCGTGGATGGCCTTCGTCGCCTCCCCGCCGGACATCTCGGGCATCATCAGGTCCATGATGACGACGTCGGGCCGGAGCGAGCCGGCGAGCTCGACGGCCTGGCGGCCGTTGCAGGCCTCGCCGACGACCGTCATGTCCTTGGCGGTCGAGACGAGGGTCGCGATGCCCATGCGCATCAGCATGTGGTCGTCGGCGAGAAGGATTCGGATCTTGCTCATGGTTGCGGGGTCTCCTGCGCCCGGGCGGCGGGAAGGGGGATGGTCACGACGGCGGTCGCCCCGGCGCCGGGCGCCGATTCGATCGTGAAGACGCCGTTGAGCTTCGCGAGGCGGTTGCGGACGCCCTCGAGGCCGAAGTGGCCCTGCGCGGGGCCGACGCAGGCCGCCGGATCGAAGCCGGAGCCGTTGTCGCGGACCGTGAAGACGATGCGGTCCGGCTCGACGGAGCCCTCGACCTCGATCCGGGTGGCGCCGCCGTGGCGGATGGCGTTGCCGGTCAGCTCGCGGAGGATGGAGAGGATGGCGTGCGCGGTGGTGTCCCGGAGGATCTGGCGGGGGACGTCGCACCGGATCGCCAGCTCGGCGTAGTCGTCGAGCTGCTCGAGCGTCTTGCGGATCGCGACGGCGAAGTCGCGCTCCTCCAGGGTGTCGCTGCGCAGGTCGAAGAGGCACTGGCGCAGCTCCGTGCGGCAGGAGTCGAGCATCTTGCGCGCGGTCTCGAGGCAGCGCACGGCGGCCGCGGGGTCGGCCTCGAAGGACCCTGCGCCGACCGCCAGGTGGCAGGCGACGCCGGAGAGCGCCTGCGAGAGCGAGTCGTGAAGCTCGACGGCGAGGCGCGTGCGCTCGTCGGTCTTGAACTCCGCGACGGCGTGGGCGACCTGCTCGCGGTAGAGCTCGCGTCCGCGGCGGTCCGCGAGGTTCCGCAGGGCGCGGTTCCAGACGAGGCCGCCGGCGATCACGGCCAGCATCACGGCGATCACCGCCATCAGCCGGCCAGAGGTCCACCACGGCGCGCGCCGCAGCACGACCAGGTCGGCGGGCGAGCGGAGGACGAGCGCGACGCCGTGGACCTTCGCCGAGTCGTAGTCCCGCCGCCCGGGATCCGTGAGCAGGATGCACCGGCCGGTGGCCTGGACCTCGCTGCCGATCCGGAGACCGTCGGCGATGCCGGGGTTGGAGGTCACGTCCACGGGGATCGACGCGTCGCCGGCGTCGAGCACGAAGCGCAGGTCCGGGTCGCCGGGGGACGGCAGGGTCCGGACGACGCCGCGAGCGCGCACGAGCGTCCCGTGGATCTGCGCGTTGATGGAGTGCAGCCCCTCGTCGTCCCAGAACGCGGCCGCGGCGTCCGCCGCCTCCTCGTCCGCCGCCGGCGGCCGCGGCGCGGCGGCCTTCCAGCGCGCGGCCGCGAGGTTGATGCGGAAGAGGTCCGTCTCGGGTCGGCCGGCGGCGACGACCGTTTCGCCGCACGGCGGGAGCGCGACGCCGTGCGCGAGGGTGAGGTTGACGATCCGCCCGTCCGCGGTCCGCAGCATCGCCCGGTCGCCCGACCAGGTCGCGAGCACCTCGCCGGAGACGGACCGCCGCGACATCCGCGCGATCTCGCCGGACGTGAGGTAGAGGCGGCTCTCCAGGGGCGGGGCGGAGAACGGATCCGCCGGCGGCGGCTCGAGGACCTCGATGTCCTCCGGCGCGGACGGGGCGATGTTCGGCCAGGAGTACTTGCGGACGCCCTCGACGTTCCGGCGATAGACGCCGGTCACGCGGATCCGCGCGTCGACGAGGTCCCGCCGGTCGCCGAAGGCGTCCCGCGGGAACGAGACGGGGACGACGACGCCCCCGTCCTCGAGAAGCAGGATCGTGTACCGGCGGTCGACCTCGTCCGGGAAGGCGTCGGCCACGGTGCCCTCCGTCCGGACGACCGCTAGGTTGTGCTCGCGGGCGTTCAACGCCGGAAGCCGCACGGCGACGGGCTCGGGGCGCGGGCCGCGCCCGAGGACGCGGTAGTCCTCGAGGAGGACGTACGGCTCGTGTTCCGCGCTCATGTTGGCGACGCCGCTCGCCGCAATCGTTTCGCCCGGCTCCGGCCGCGGCAGGCCGAGGTCCCGGTAGAAGGACATGCGCGTGCCGGAATCGTCGGAAAGGACGACTTCGGCCGCCTTCGGCAGAACGAAGGCCCCGACGACCCTTCCCGTCACCTCGAAGGGGACCTTGCGGGGCGTGGCGTCCGCGGTGAAGGCGTCGATCTCCGCGATGGAGCGAAGGACGGCCCCGCCGGCCGCCTCGTCGGCCGGGGCGGCGGCCGGAACGAGGAGAGCGAGCGCCAGAAGAAGCGGGAGAACGCGTTGCATACGGTCCCTGTTCTACCCGATTCCGGTCTTTCTGGCAACTATACGGACGGGTGATGGTCCGCGCGCTCAGAGCTTCACGAGGCCCTTGCGAAGGGCCATCGCGGTCGCCTCGGTGCGGTTGGCGACGCCGAGCTTCGCGAAGATGGTCGAGGTCGCCTTGCGGACGGTGTTCTCCGAGATGCCGAACTGCAGGGCGATGTCCGCGTTCGTGAGGCCGCGGACGATCGACGCGAGCATGTCGAGCTGGTGCTGCGTCAGGTTCGGCGCGGGCTCGTCGCTCGCGATGATCTCCTCGATCTCGCTCGTCACCACGCGCCTTCCCGCGGCGACGGAACGGACGGCGGCGAGGAGCGCCGCGTTGCCCGTCGTCTTGGGGATGACGCCGGTCGCGCCGGCCTCGAGCGCCGCCGCCAGCTCGCTGGCCGTGGTCGAGGTGGTGAGGACCAGCACCTTCGCCCCGGGCCGCGAGGCGACGATCTGGCGGGTCGCCTCGACGCCGTCCATCACGGGCATCAGGATGTCCATCACGACGACGTCGGGCCTCAGCTTGTTCGCGGCCTTGACGCCGAGCTCGCCGTTCTTGGCCTCGCCGACCACCTCCAGGTTCGGCTGCGCGTTCAGCAGCGCGACTATCCCCATCCGGACGATCGCGTGGTCGTCGACGACCAGCACCTTGGTCTTCTCCATTGGATTCCCTTTCGCGTGAAGGCGTTCATTCGGCCCGGATCCGGAAGCTCACCCGGGTCCCCTCGCCCTTCCGGCTCCGGATCGAGAGCTCGCCGCCGAGCTCGTCGACGCGCTCCTCGACCCCCTGGAGCCCGAAGTGCCCTTCGGCGAGGCCGGGGCGGTCGTCGGGGTCGAACCCGAAGCCGTCGTCCTCGACCGCGCAGGAGAGCATTCCGTCCTCGAGCGAGCCGGAGACGCGGACGACCGAGGCGCCGCCGTGGCGGACGGCGTTGGCCGCGAGCTCGCGCACGATGTTGAGCAGCGCGTGGACCGCGTTGTCCGAGATCTTCTCCCGGGGCGCGTCGAACCGGATGTCCAGGCGGGCGTCGCCGACGAGCCGCTGGACGGTCCGACGGACCGCCGCGGCGAGGTCCTTCTCGTCGAGCGTGTTGCTCCGGAGGTCCCAGATGCAGTTGCGCAGCTCCTCGCGGCAGGCGTCGAGCGTGCGCGTGGCGATGTCGATGTGGCGGACCGCCCGCGCGGCGTCGGTCCCGACGAATTGCGCGGCGGTGCCGATCTGCATCGTCGCGCCGGTGAGGTTCTGCGAGATCGTGTCGTGCAGCTCGACGGCGAGGCGCGTGCGGTCCCGCATCCGCAGTTCGGCGATCTCGCGCGCGTGGCGCTCCGCGTCCTCCGTCTGCCGCGACCGGTAGAGCGCCCGACCGCGGCGTTCGGCGAGCCGGAGGAGCGCGACGATCCAGGCGAGCGCGACGACGAGCCCCGCCAGCGAAAGCCCGACGACGCGCGCCAGCCGCTTCGGCGTCCACCACGAGGGGCGCTTCGTCACGCGGACGTCCTCGGCGGTGCGCGCGACGAGCGCGAACCCGCGGACGTGGGGGAAGACGTTGTCCGTGCGCCAGCTGTCCGTCTCGAGCAGGCACCGCCCGGTCGCCTCGACCTCGGCGCCGACGGGCGTCCGCCTCGCGACCTCCCGGCAGGAGCCGATGTCGACGGGCACCGGACGACCGTCGCAGTCGAGGTACAGGCGCTGGTCGGGGCTCTCCTCCGCCGGCAGGCTGCGGACGGTCCCGCGCAGGCGGAGCAGCCTTCCGTGGCAGGTGACGAGCCAGATGTCGTTCGTCGTGAGCAGGTTTCCGGCGAGCAGCTCCTGCGCCGAGACGTCCTCCGGGGCGTCCTCGGGCGTCTCCGGGAAGTCGCCGGGCCGGAAGCGCGCCCGCATCAGGTTGACGCGCATCAGGTCCGTGTAGGGATACCCGACGAACGTGCCGGCCTCGCCCAGGCGCGGGACCGGCTGTCCCTCCATCATCGTGACGTTGACGACGCGGTTGTCCGCGTCCTTCGCCATCAGGTTCCCCTCGCCCCAGACGGCGATCACGCGGCCGGCGACCGTCCGGGGGCCCATCCGCGCGATCTCCTCCGGCGTGCGGTAGAAGCGCCGCTCGAGCGGCGGCGCCGCGAACGGGTCGGCCGGCGGGGGCGAGAGGATCTCGACCGGCGTCGCCGGGTCGTGGACGACGCCGGGGCCCGTGAACTTCCGGATGCCGCTGAACGACCGCCAGTACCACCCCGTCAGGCGGATCGTCGCGTCGGGCTCGACCTTCGATCGCTCGTAGACTTTGCGCGACAGGACGACGGGCGTCGTCGCCTCGCCGTCGCAGAGCATCGCGACGACGAAATCGTCGTCGAACTCGTCGGGCGTGACGCTGAAGACCGTGCCCGAGACGCGTACCGGGAGCCAGGCGTTCTCCGGGCTGTTCAGCTCGGCGAGGCCCATGTCGGCCGGCCCCGGCGCGGGCGCGCTCCCGCGCTTCTCCACCTCCATCGGCTGGATCCAGGTCTCGCCGTTCTCGTTGACGGAGGCGAAGCCGCGGATCTCCAGCAGGTCGCCCTTGCGGAGGCCCGCCACCGGATTCTGGTTCGGCACGGCGGTCCGGCCCGTCTCGTCGCGGACGATCATCGCGGTGTCCGCCGGGTCGTTGATGACCTGGACCGAGAGCACGTAGTTCGTCTTCCCGTGCCCGCGCTCGAGGAACTCGTTGACCTCCCGCGCCGTGCGCAGGACGCCGTCCGGCGCGGCGGACGCCAGCGCGCACGGCAGGAGCAGCGGGACCAGGAAGCGTTTCATGCGGACGATTCTAGCAGAACCGGCCGGGAACGGGCCACTACACGGTTGTGTAGTTTCCGGCGCGTTCCCGCGCGTGGTAGGATTCGCCCCGTAGCCGTTTCCCACCACCGCCCACGAGGAACACACGATGAACGCCGCCAGGAACCTGATCGCAACGCTCGCCCTTGCCGCCGCGGCCGCCCCCGCGGCCGACTGGTACGTCTCCACGGCGGGCAGCGATGCTGCCGACGGCCGGACGCGCGCGACCGCGTTCGCGACGATCGCCCGCGCCGTGGACGCCGCGCAGGACGGCGACACGGTCCGCGTGCTCGCCGGCACCTACGCGGTCTCCGCGGCGGTCGCCGTGACCAACGCGGTGGCCGTCGTCGGAGACACGGGCGACCCGGCCGACGTCGTCGTCCGCAACACGAAAGGTCCCGAGACGCTGGACGCGACCGCCTCCCCGTCCGTCGGCGCCCACCGCGTCTTCGTCCTCGACAACGCCGGCGCGGTCCTCTCCAGCCTCACCGCCGAGCGCGGCCGCATCGGCGGCCTGCGCGACAGCACGGGCGGAAACGTCCTGATCGACGCGAAGGGCGGCACGGTGACGAACTGCATCCTCCGCAACGCGGCGATCTTCTCCATCGGCGCCGGCGGATACCCGAAGACCGCCAGCGGCGGCGCGGGCATCGCCTGCCTCTCCCCGAACGGCCTCGTTACGCACTGCGTCGTCACGAACAACTTCGCGACCCGCTGCGGGCTCGGCTTCAACTTCTGGCAGCAGGGCGGCGCGGCGGGCGTCCACATGGCGGGCGGCGTCCTGCGCCAGTCGCTCGTCGCGTACAACACGACGACGAACGACGCCTACGGCTCGGCCGTGTTCCTTTGCAACGGCGGCACGCTGATGGAGAACTGCACCGTCTTCGAAAACCGCGGGCTCGGCGACGCGGGCGACTTCTATCCCGTGTTCTTCGCGGCGCAGAACGTCGTGGCCATGGACCCGATCGTCCGCAACACGCTCATCTACGGGAACGTCGGGACCGCGGGCAGCCGCAAGCTCTTCGCCGACGCCTGGGTCGCGGGCTTTCCCGCCGCCGCCCTGGCGAACGCCTACGGGCGGTTCGACCACTGCGCGACGGATTCGGACCTCCCGGACGGCCTCGCGATGGTGGACTCGGGCTTCCGGTTCCGCAAGGTCTATCGCCCGGCCCCGGGCTCCTCGGTCGTCGACGCGGGCGCCGGGATGCAGTCCCCCGTCGGGCTCGACCTCGCCGGCAACCCGCGCGTCGTCGGCGCCGCGGTCGACATCGGCTGCTGCGAATACGACCCCGACGAGCCCGGCCCGGCGGACGACCCCGCGTTCTCCCCGGCCCCGGGCACGATGTTCTACCCGGGCGTCTCCGTGGAGCTCTCGTGCACGACGGACGGCGCGACGATCCGCTACACGACCGATGGCACCGAGCCGACGGAGTCGAGCGCCGCCTATGTGGAGCCGATCGCCCTCACCGCCACGACGACGTTCAAGGCCCGCGCCTTCAAGGAGGGCCGGGAGCCGAGCGGAATCGTCGCCGCGACCTACTGGCGCGGCCCCCCCACGGCGCCGGATCTCGACCCGGTGGCGGTGGCGCCCGGCACGACGACGGCGACGATCTCCGGCACGATCTTCGACGTCGGCAACAACCTCGCCACGTCCTGCGACGTCTATTTCGCGTACAACAGGCGGGAGAATCGCATCGGCACGCCGGCGCTCGTCGTCGCGGGCGCGGCGACCGGCTTCTCCTTCGAGATCACCAACCTGACGGCCTCGACGAAGTACTACTGGGCGCTCCGGGTCGAAAACGACGCGCAGGTCCCGCAGAGCGTGACGATGTCGGGCTCCTTCACGACCAAGTCCGTAGCCGATTCGTTCGACTGGTACGTCTCCCCGTCGGGCAGCGACGCCAACGCCGGCACCACGCGCGAGGCCCCGTTCGCGACGATCGCGCACGCCGTGGACGTCGCGGAGGACGGCGACGGCATCTGCGTGCTGCCGGGCCTGTACGCGGTCTCCGAGGCCGTCGTCGTGGACAAGGCGGTCAAGATCGCCGGCGACACGGGCAACCCCGAGGACGTCGTCGTGCGCAACGTGGCGGGGCCCGAGACGCTGAACGCCGGCAATTCCGCCGCCGTCGACGCCCACCGCGTCTTCGTGCTCGACAACGAGGGCGCGGTCCTCTCCGGCCTCGCCGTCGAACGCGGCCGGATTGGCGGCTACAAGGACGAGAAGGGCGGCAACATCCTCATCGAGGCGAACGGCGGCACCGTGGAGAACTGCATCGTCCGCAACGCGGCGATGTTCGCCTTCGGCGGCGGCTGGCCGAAGACGCAGTCCAGCGGCGCCGGCATCGCGTGCCTGTCCGCGAAGGGGCTCGTCACGCACTGCGTGATCACGAACAACTTCGCGACCCGCAACTGGAGCGACGTCGCGGAGGACCGGTCCGTCAAGCTGGGGACCTGGGGCGGCGCCGCGGCCGTCCACATGGCGGGCGGCATCCTCCGCCAGTCGCTCGTCGCCTACAACGCGACGACGAACGACTCCGTCGGCTCGGCCGTCTTCCTCGGCGGCGCCGGCACGCTGATGGAGAACTGCACCCTCGCCGAGAACCGCGGGCTCGGAAACCAGGGGAACTTCTATCCCGTGCTGTTCTTCCCCGCGGCCGCCGCGAACCAGAATCCGGTCGTCCGCAACACGCTCTTCCACCGCAACACGGGGACGGCGAGCGGACGGAAGCTCTTCGCCGACGACTGGACGGAAACCTATGCCGACCGCCTGCCCGGCGCCTACGCGAGCTTCGTGACCTGCGCGGCGGATTCGGAGCTTCCGGACGGACTCGAGATGGTCGCCGGGGCCACCAGGGTCCGGAAGGGCTTCCGTCCGGTCGAGACCTCCCCGACCGTCGACGCCGGCTCGGAGATGGCGTCGCCCGTCGACCTCGACCTCGCGGGCAACCCCCGCGTCGTCCGGACGATCGACATCGGCTGCTACGAATCCGCCGGCATCCTCCCGACGCTCCTCATCCTCCGCTGATTGCCCGGGCAAGCCGCCCCCGCCGCCCTGATCGGATTCCTCGACAGCCGTCCCCGTCCGGTATCCTGATTTGCGCAGCGCCCGCCTCGGTTCCCGCGCTCTCGCGCGACTGGTTGTCCCGGCGAAGGCGGTGTGCTATCATCGGAGCCGTCAACGGCAATGCGGAGCTGTCCGCCGGCCGGAACACAGGAATCCCGTGAAACTGGAAGACGGCATTCGCGCGTGTTCTGCACCCGGTGGCGGGGCCTCACGAAAGCGAACGGCGTGATGGAGGCCATCGACGACCACGAGTATTCCGGCGGGCTCATCTCGCTTCTCAAGGCCGCGAAGAGGTTCGTCGTCGCGAACACGAAGATGATGTGGCGCAAGGCGCCCGACCGGCGGATCGAATACCCCGAGTATCCCGAACGCGCCTACGAAGAATGCATCGTCAATGGTCTCATCCACCGGGATTACCTCGAACTCGGCGGGGAACTGCACGTCGACATCTTCGACGACCGGATGGAGTTCTTTTCTCCGGGCGCCATGCCAAGCGGCAGGACGGCCGAAAACGCCGATTTGCGCCGTGTGTCATCCCTGCGTCGCAACCCCGTCATTGCCGACCTTTTCCAACGCCTGGACCTGATGGAGCGCCGCGGAAGCGGTTTCGGGAAAATCATCGACGCCTACGCCTTCGAATCCGAAAAGCGCGGTCGCGTTCTAAAGCCGACCTTCAGTTCCGGCGCGATGGGTTTCACCATGGTACTCCCGAACCTCAACTACGGTCTCGACGCCAACACCCTTGCCGGTGTGGAGAAAGGTGTGGAGAAAAGTGCGGAGAAAAGTACAGAGAAAATCATCCGCCACTTGGCGGAGAATCCACACGCCACACAAAACGAATTGGCGGTCGTGACAGGACTTTCCGTTCGGGGCGTAGAGAAGAATTTGAGCCGACTGAAGGCCTCCGGCGTCATCCGCCGCGTCGGTCCCGACAAGGGCGGTCATTGGGAGGTCGTGAAGTGATCCGCGCCCGTCCCGATCCGCATCCCGTCCGGTAGTTTCTTCCGCTCGACGGCGGTTGCCACGCGCCGGAAATGTGAAGGCGTGGCGGGGTCCGCACCCCGCCACGGAGGGCGTTGGCCGCCGCGCTTCGCGCGACGCGTGGCGGGGTCATTCCGCCGGATTGATCGCCCGGAGGCCGGCGGGGTTGTCGACGAGCTCCATCAGGAAGTTGTGCTGCTGGACGTCGCCGTCGTCGACCAGAAGCCGTGTGTAGACTCCGCGCCCGGGCTCGAACCCGCGCCCTGCGTCCCGGCACCCGATCCGCCGCCCCCACGCGATCATCTTCCGCCCGTTCGCGTCGCTCCCGAAGAGCTCGACGATGCAGGCCGATCCCCGCCCGCCAGTGTTCCCGCCGTTGTTCACACGGATAAGTCAACCACGAATGCTTGCCCCGGCCGCGCGCCGATTCGACGTTGTATCGCCGCGTCGCGGTCATTTGAGAACCTTGAAGGGGCTGTCCTCCGATTGATCCCTAGCTGAGAATCGATTGTTCTGCATAGGTTTAAAATTTAACTTTTTCTGGTTGACAAGCAGGGGTGTTTCTGCTAGTCTACGCCCTCGTTGAGAGCAAAACAGCAAAAGAAAGCAAAGCGCCCCCTCGCCCACCCAAGCGAAACACCGAAGGAGAACCCAACCATGAACGCCCGAACCCTTTCACCGCTAGGAAGGTTCTTGCGAAAACTCAGAATCGATAGAAACGAACTACTCAAGACGATGGCCGACAAACTCAGCGTTTCATCCGCGTTCCTCTCCGCCGTCGAGATGGGACGCAAGCACGTGCCGGAAGGATGGGAGCAAACACTGTCCGACGACTACCACCTCGATGCCGCGCAACGAACCGAACTGTCCAACGCAATCGCCGAGAGCTCGACCAGCGTCCGTTTGGACCTTACGAACTTCTCCGCAGATTCCAGGCGAGCAGTGGTGGCATTCGCACGCAAGATACAGGAGGGCAACGCGGTCGATGCGAACCTCATCTCCGCTTTTTTGAAGGAGCTAGAAAAATGATCATCTACAACCCAACTTCACGCAAGGAAATCCGATTCATCGCTCGTCATGTTCGTCGACTGGTCGGTTTAGACACCGAACGATACTTTCACGTCGTGGACTTCCTTGAACAGACTATGCCTCGCATCATCAAGGGGTTTGTCTATGATGTAGTCGAGGACGAAGACCTTCCCGGCAAATATGCACAGGCCATCCCCGAGGAGAACCGCATTGAAATCCGACAATCAACCTACGAAGCCGCAGTTGCCGACGATCCCCGCGCTCGGTTCACCATCGCGCACGAGATCGGGCATCTGCTTCTCGCCGACGAAGTGCCAGACAGTTATGTGGCCTACGCCCGTCGCAACAGGAAAGCCTCGCTTCGCCCTTTCGAGGATCCGGAGTGGCAGGCGAACGAGTTCGCCGCCGAACTACTGGCCCCCTGCCGTCTGGTCGCAGGAATGACCGACAAACGCATCAAGGAAGAGTTTGGCGTGTCCCTTGAGGTCGCCCGCATCCAGCTGGGCAAGATCGAAAGGGGTGCGCAATGAAAAAAGTGCCGCCGGAACCGTTGCAGCGGAACCGGCGGCGGGGGGGACTCCGGAATGTGGGACATTCAAGAGTGGACCGCGCTCAATACTCTCACATTTCGGACCCAAAAGTCAACCTTCATGGACCCCTCCACATGAATACAAACAACAAAGTCCGAAATGACAAGCAAACAAATGCGAGAAGACCCGAACTTCGTTCGGGACCAATTCCCCTGCGTGGGGGAGTTCCAGTTCGACATCATCCGCAGGGAGCCGTTGCCCGATGGCGACATCGGACTCGTGGCCTGTTCGCGGACGAGTCGACGGGACAAGCCGGAGAACTATCGGAAGGGCGTCCACTTCTTCGTGGACGACACGCGCTTCCGGAAGTTCCGCAACAACGTGGAGGCGAACCTAGGGACCTACTCCCTGTACCGGTTCCTTCTCAGCCCCGACTTCTCGCGCTACCGCGAGATGCGCGAGTGGCAGATGATCGAGGCGATCGGCATGAACCGTTGGTGCGGCGCCTGGTGGCAGAGCAAGGGCCTTCACGTGATCCCGTCCGTCGGATGGGGTTCGCGGTGGAGTCTTCGCTACTGCTTCCTGGGTGTGGAACAGAACGCCCCGGTCGCCGTCACGACGAACGGGAATCGGCGCGACAAGCCCGGCTACCTCTACGGCTACGACGCCATGCTGGAACGGCTCGATCCGAGCGCGATCATCTGTCTCGGGAAACCGTTTCCCGAAATGCGCGGCCCCATCATCTACGTGCCCTACGACTATTTCGGAAGGGAGGTCGGCGATGGGAGGCAATAGTTCCAGTGCCCGCGGCAGTTCGGACTACCTCGGCGTCGGAAAGATCGGGGAGGTCGTCGTGGTGGAAGGAACGAGAGGACAGCACAACCTCCCGTTCTTTTCCCGGGACGGAAAGGCCAGAATCCGGTTCGGTCCCGACGGAACGTTTCGCCAAATGCGGATCTACGACAAAGCAACCGGGCGTCCGCTTTTCGATCTGGACTACACGTTCGAGCCCGCTCTGTCGGTCGGCTATGAACCAGTCTTCCACTACCACAAGTGGACTTCGGATGGAAACAGAGGCGAAGCCCAATGGGGACCGAAGAAACTCTACGAAGAATACGAACAACACCTGAAAGGAGTCGAATTCCATGAAAAACGCTGACACTCGGGATTTCCTCGAAGAAATGGAACACGGCGAAGGCTTTGTCCGGTACCAAGGCAAAGACTATTTCGTCCACGGCTGCACGTTCAAACCGGGAGAAGACGGAAAACCGCAATTCTTCTTTATGGACGTCTACGACATGACGGCCCGGACTTTCGTCTGGAAAACGGAAAAGGAAACGTCCGAAGAAGCCATGAAGGCGTTCCTCTCCGAGCCGCTCATCGACGGCAAGACGTTCTGGGAACTGGAGCCGGAGCTGGAGTGGACCGACGGGCCGGAACCGGGTTCCTAACGGATCGGTTTCCATTCCTCGCGTCTGCGGCGCACTCGCCGAAAGGCGAGCGCGTCGCGGGTGCGGTCCGCTCTCCGTAGGTTAGGAGAGTGAGGATTCGTCCAGGAGGCGGCTGTTGGTCTTGAGGGCGCGGAGGAGGTCGGGCGGGAAGGGTTCGCCGCTTTCGGCGCGGATGTCCAGGCGGACGCTCGCGTTCAGGCCACGACCGGCAAGGAGGGCGAGGACGTCGTCCCGGATTTCGTCGAACGAAGAGAGGTCGCCGGAAATGTCCAGCGACACCGAGCCCGCGAAGTTCCGCTTGCCAGCGGGCTTGGGAGGAGGAGGAGGTGGTGGTGGCGGCGGCGGTGGCTTCGGTCCTTTGCCTCCACCGGGAGGCGGCGGGGGCGGAGGTGGTTGAACCTTCTCGGCCTTCGATGCCTTGATCAAGATATCCCGGTCTCCGACTCCCGCCATCACCGGTTCCTTGAACTTGAATCCTTCGTAGCTTCCGTCCGCGTTCTTTCCCGAAGCGTAGCCGAAGAGTCCGTCGCGCACGCCGTTCTCGACGGCGGTGCGCAGCACGTCCAAGTCGGCGAGGCGCCGGTAGTCGAGATAGCGCGCCATGTCGTCCCAGACCTTGCGGACGGACACTTCGTCCGCGTTACCGAAATAGGTTTCGCCAAGATGGTCGCCGAGAAAGCGCGCGGCCCAGTTCCCGACGACGATCTCGTTCGAGACGAGCGCGCGGGAGACGGTTTCCGAGAGCCGTTCGACGGGCGCCGTGCGCACTTCGAACCGTTCGAACGAGCACGGGCCGGACGGCCCCTTCGGCCCGATCGACGGAACGAGCAGATGGCAGAAGGTTTCGCCCACGAGCTGTTCGAGGGATTCGCGGAGGACCCGCGCCTGGCGGCCGGCGTTCTCCTGTTCGCCGACGGTGGCGTCGATGCGCTTGGCGGCGATGTCTTCGGCCGCCTCCCTCCAGGCGACGACCATCCGGCAGAGCTGGGTGGCGCGGGCGAGTTTATCGAAGTCCGGCGCGAGGAAGACGAGGCGGTTCCTGTAGGTCCGCGCCGCCGCGCCGCGGTATTCGAGGATCGCGCGCGCCGCCTCGAAGGCGGGTTTCTCCGCCCGGGGCGAATAGGGCGAATCCGCCGGCAGGACGACGACGCGCAGGCCCGACACGATGTCGTCCGGAACCCTCGCCCCCGGCTCGAAGACGTGGGCGTGGTTGACGCACGGCGCCTGCCCGGCGCCCCATTTCGCGTCGAAGGCCGACCGGATCTCCTCCTCGACGGCCCGCGCGGAAACGCGCTCGGCCTTTTCGTGGACGGTCCGGTTGAGGTTCGGGCGCACGTCGAACCAGTAGCGGTCCCCGTCGCGGAAGAGGTACCGGAACGTGTCCGCCATCTTGTCGAGCGCGTCGCGGTAGAAGGATAGCTCCTCGCCGGGGCGCGCGCAGCCCAGCAGTACGTGCGCCGTGTCGGGTCCGCGGACGGCCTGCCCGGACACGGAGGGCGCGCTCCCAAGGAAGACCGTCCTCGCCACGCGCCGCGCCGCCTTCAGCCGGCCCAGCTGCGGGTCGGCCGCGTCGAGCCGGACCGGCGCGGAGCCGGGGCCGTCCACCTCGGCGGAAAGGATCGGGCCCCAGTTCCCGCTAACGAGCCACTGCGCGACCTGGCTGGCGACCGGGGACGCGTCGAGCGGCAGCGAACCCGGCATCACCAGCGGTTCGTCGCAGCCGGGGTCCTTCCAGAGCCGGTGCACGACGAGCGCCAGGAACTTCAGCGCGCCGCGCGTCTTCTGGAAGTCGGGCAGGGTCGCCCAGTCCTCGTAGAGGCGGTACAGAACCTCGGGATGGATCGGATAGCATTTCGGGAACGCCTCGACGAACGCCGCCTCCTGCGCCTCGCGCGGCAGCGCCGCCCGGTTCTCGTGGCAGAACGCCCGGTACGCCTCGCACGTTTCGCGCATCGCGGCTTCGTCCGCGACCGGCTCGAACAGGCGCCGGCGGACGATCTCGAAGCTTTCGTCGCGCGAGACGGGATGCCACGTGGCGGCGAGCCGGTGGACGACGTTGCCCACCTCGCGCAACGCCTTGCTCCCCCATTCCCCGCCGGCTTCGCCCTCGGACTGCGGGAGCGTGGCGAGCATCACGGCGCCGGGCGTGTTCGATACCGCCTCGGTGAGCTGCTGCGCGAACGAGAGGTTGGCGTCGTAGGAGCCGCCGGGCAGGTCCGGCCTGTCCAGCTGCCGGTAGTAGGCGACGAGCTCGTCGAGGAGGATCACGCACGGCGCGGCCTTGCGCAGAAGCGCTTCGAGCTTCTCCTTGCCCGGCGCCGTCCCGGCCGCGTCGCTTTCCGCCACGAGGTCGTAGCCCGCGCCTCCCAGCAGCCGGAACGCGAGGTCGCCCCAGAGCGTCCGGACGACTCGCCCTCCTTCGCGCCGCGGCTCGGCCGGCCCGCGGTAGTTGCCGTCGACTGCGGCGACGCGCGCCTCCGGCACTTCGCCGATTCCGGCCTTGTCGAGGACCTCCGCAACGCCGGGCAGCGACTGCGCGTCCGCCGCGTTCTTCGCCAGGTGCCAGATCGCCAGCAGCGTGTGCGACTTGCCGCCGCCGAAGTTCGTCTTGAGCTCGATCACGGGATGGCCGCCGGAGCCGGCGAGACGCCCCGCCACGGCCGCGAGCAGTTCCGCGATGCCCTGCGTGACGAACGTGCGCTCGAAGAAGAGCCGCGCGTCCTGGTATTCGGCCGGCGCCTCGCCGTTCACGACCTTCATCAGGTCCACGGCGAAGTCGCTCTGCGTGAAGGCCCCCTCCAGCACGTCGCGGTGGGGCTTGACCACTTGCTTCCAAGGTTTCATTGCGTCAGATTCCCAGTTCAAGCTGTTCCTGTTTCGGCTTCTTCGGCGCGGCGGCGATGGCCTTGGCCGCGGCGGCAGCGATGTCGTCCCATGCGGCGACGAGCTCGTTGTAGGGGCGCGCGTCCTCCGCGAGCCCCTTGCGTTCGCAGAGCGTGTGCAGCTGGTAAGCCAGCCGCCGCGCCGCTTCGCCTTGCTCCTGCACGAGCGCGAGGAAGGCGCCCGCCGCGCCGGACCCGCGCTTCTGGTGGATGCGCACGAGATGGTGGCAGACCTCCCACGCCGGGCGGTGCCGGTCGTTCGTCGGGTCGTAGTCCTCGGGATAGTCGCGCCAGTGGATGAGCGCGGTCTTGCCGCCGCGCGAGCGTAGGACGCCCGCGTCGACAACCGCGTTCACGGCGAGTCCCTGTCCCTGCGCCATCGTGATGGCGTCGCCGCTCGGACCTTCGCCCCATCCGCGCGCGCGGAACCAGTCGCGGCAGAACTGCGTCTCGGGGTCGAAGCCGCCGTCGGGGTCGAGCCAGCGGTTGATTTCGACGATGGCGTCGCCGACGCTCATCCGCGTCCCGTCCGCGTTGAGGACTTCGGCGAAGGACGAGAAGACCTCCATCCCCGGACCGATGACGGCCTGAGGTCGGTCCACGGGAGAAACCTGCGCGGCCCGTCCTTCGCCGCCCTCCATCTCTTCCAGCGCTTCAGGCATCCTTTCGCGAAGGCGCTTCAGGAACTCGCGCCGGTCCCCCACTTTCGCGTCCTCTTGCCGCTTCCGGCAGACCAGCACGACGGAGGAAGCCAGCGCGTTCGTGCCCATCCCAATCATTCTGGTTTCCTGCTCTGTTCGCATCGGCCAAGTACCCGTAATCTGGAATCCGGCACGGATGACGGCTTCCAAAAAGGATTCCCATCCGGCGTTTCCCGTACCTTTCTCGTTGGCCTTCGACTGTTTGTAGGCGTAGTAAATCGTGACGGGAAAAGCCGGGTGCGCTCGTTCGGCCAGATTTTTCATCGTTGCCGTCATCCCGTCCATGAAGAACGCTTCTGCTTGCTTGGGGCCGTCGTGGCGATAGGGCGATGCAACGAGCTCCTCTTCCTTCGGTGTCTCGATGGATGAGAACAGACCGGGAGAAATACGACGAAGCCCGCGCCGCATCCAGACGTAGAAGAAATCCGAGAGATCCGCATATGCGATGTTGTCGTAGTAAGGTGGGTCGGTCGAAATGATTTTGTTCTGCGAAAGTGATTGTGTCTGAGCATCCGCTTGAGCGACAGTTCCGAAACTCGTTGCGGGCAACTTTAGAATACAGTTGGAAATATAGTCGGCACAGGTGAAGAACCCTCCCACTCCATCGTTTAGAATGTTCGTTTCACCAAAGTCCCATGTCATCGGCAGTGACTGCCGTGCAAAGGTATTCATCGTCTTCTGGTTGCTTGCCGACCAGCGATTCAACTGGCTGTTGAAATCAACGCAACGGTTTATGGTGAACATCAAATACGTAGCCACCGCGTCGGCGTAAGCGGTCGGACCAGAACCGCCATCGGTGAGTCGAACGCCGTCATCGGACCAAAAAGCGGCCTTGGCGTCCGTAAGCACTTTTCCGCGTGCTTCCTGCACAAGGTCTAGAAAGGTGTTGAGAGCCACAAGTTGGCGATTGGTGAAGAGGTCTCCGTATGTCGTAAGACCGTAGTTAGGCGTCCAGAAGTTGCGGGGATCGTTCGGAAGTTTCGCGGTTGGTTTCCAAGTTGGCTTTGCCGATTTTGCAAGCTCGTCCATGCCGGATTGCGGTTCGATGAATACGCGCCCTCTGCCGCCATCGAGGACAACGGCGAACAACCGTTGTCCCATTCGTTTTGCGCATCCTTCGGCCCGGAGATAGTCGGAATCCATTTGAGCGCCGGAGAGAATGCACTTGAAGTTGGCGCCGTTGCCGAGTTTCGTTCCGTTTTCCGCGTCTTTCGAAGGGGTTCCAGTGTGGACTACAAAGCGCCAGTTTCTCCCGTCAATGACAGGTTCGAGCCAAACTTCTTTTCCTTCTTTGGTCGAAAGAACGAAGGAAGAGATGAGGGGAACCTCACAGTCGGAGAATGCAGGATGGGGACTCTTGACCGTGCGCGCCCAGAGCCAGGCGATGACGGTTAGATCGCGATTGACGTAGTCCTTCAGGTCGGGTCGTTTCTTAACCATCTCCTTCGTGATTCTCACGGTCGGGTAGAGATGGCCGATGCGATTCTTCGCCTCCTCGCGCATCCACGCGCCGTAGCGGCGGACATCCTCGGCGAGGCCGGTGGCGCCGGGCCAGTCGTGGGGAGGGACGCGCTCCTGCGCGTCCTCGGACAGGCCGAGGGTCTGCTGTCGGGAGTCTTCCGTCGCGTTCGCGCGGGAGCGCGACCCTTCCGGTTCGGGGCCGATGGGCGCACGACCGGCGAAACGGGGCGGGATTTCGATCATCGCCTTGTTGATGGCGACCGCGACGGGGTTGAGGTCGCTCGCCCAAGCTTCGAGGCCGAGGCGCTGCGCTTCGAGGGGAATCGCGCCGCCGCCGGCGAAGGGGTCGTGGAAGGCGGGAAGCTTGTCCGGGTCGAAGCCGGGCTCGCCGCGGTTCATCTCGCACGTCTCGCGCCACGAGCGCTCGATTTCGCGGCGGGCGGCGGCGAGGACCGCCTCGTTGTCCGTGTTCTCCCATTTCACGAGGTCTTTAAGGATATCAAAGAGGCGTTGGCGCTCCGCTTGCGCCTTCTCTTTCGTGATTCCCTTGCGGGAGTCCCAGCCGCGCTGACCGCCCGGGTCGTTCACGAGCTGAGCAAAAAGGACGGCGCGCGCGGCTGTGAGAGGGCGTCGCGCCCACCAGAGATGGAGTCCTCGCGGATGTGCGCCGATGCCGGGCTTCTTCTCGTAAGAAGCTGCTTCGTTGATTGCCTTGAGCGGCAGCGCAACCTCGATGAGTTTCTTGGGGGCCTTGATCATTGTGCGAACTTGGGATTACGCCCGGCGGCGAGGGCGTCGATGAAGGAGGAGAGCGTGCAGCGCGGAAGGTTCTGGAGACTCACGCGGTATTGGAGCGAGACGATGCCGGCGGGAAAGCGGCCGCCGGGGAAGAGCGCGGGGGTGATGCGCGGAAAGGCGCCGTCAATTTCGTAGACGAGCGGTTCGCAGACGAGGTGGTAGGGGCGGCGCCAGGCGAAGTCGCCCTCCACGATGCGGCACTTGCGGAGCTTTTCGAGCAGGACGGCGCGCGGTTCGCCGAAGTCGCGCGCGGCGGCCTCGACGGTGAGGTCGCCGGCGTCCTCCATCGCGAAGTAGCAGAGATAGAGGGGCTTGCCGCCGGTGGGGGCGAGCTGGTGCTGGTTCGTGACGGTGATCTCGCCGTCGAAGCCGTCCTTGGCGTGGAGGTGCGACTTGCATTCGATCGAGCAGGAGGAAAGCTCGAAGTCGTGGAGGGCCGCGTCGGGACCGCGGTATTCGGCGGCGGGGTCGCGGACGAGCCCGGCGGCGCGGAGGCGGTTCAGCAGGAGAACCTCGGCGAGGTAGGGGTAGGGACGGAGCTCGGAGGCGGCGTTGCCCGTCATCTCGATGATGCGTTCGGCCCAGCCCCAGGGGTCGCGCAGGAGCGCCTCGCGGGCGCCGTTCTCCCGGCTCGCGAACGAGAGGATGCGGTCGGCGAAGTCCTCGCGCTTCACTTCGTCCGCGAGGTCCGTTTCGTCCGCGTCCACGGAAAGGACGAGGAAGTTGCCGGGCGCTCCGGGCAGGGCGTTGTCGCCGTCGAGCGAATAGCTGCGCCCGGGATGGACGTTGTGGATGCCCGGGAGCTCGTCGCCGGCGGGGATGGCGGCGCCGACCGTGCCTCCGTGGCGGAAGAGGAAGAAGTCGTCGAACTGGAAGAGTTCGCCCGGCCGGATGGTGGCGAGGCGGTACTTGACCGATTTCCGGGTCTCGAAGAGGCGGTGCGCTTCGTCGTCTTGCGTCACGGCGGGGTCCTTTCCGTTCTAGAATCCGATGGAGACGAGGTGGAAGTCGTCGGGCTGGAGGTCGGGCCAGTAGAACGACCAGGAGACGAGCGGCCTGCCGTCCGTCTCGAGGCCGGCGGGCGGGGTGAGCAGATAGGCCTGCAGCACGGGGTCCGCCGGGTGGCCGGTCTCGGCGCGGAAGCGGTCGTAGACGCGCTCGCGGTAGTCGGACGCGGAGCGGTTGCGGAGGCCCTCGGGAAGGCAGTCGTGGATGGCTGGCGGCATCTGCGTGCGGCCGCCGTCCGCGGCGAGCCGGTCCGCGAGCGCGAGCAGCTTCCGGTCCGTGCCGGGCTGCGGATAGTCCCGCAGGACGGCGTCGACGGCGGGCGGGTAGGCGCCCGTGGCGGGGTCCCGGCGGGAATCGAGGTAGCGGGCGATGGCGGGCGCGTGTTCACGGAGGCAGTCGGCGTCCGTCAGCACAAGGTGGCGCGAGGGGACCATCGCGAAGAACGAAAGGTAGTTGCGGACGTTGACGCCGCGGACGGCGCCGTCGACCACGTGGGGCTTCTCGGAATAGCCGGCCTTGATTTCCAGCGTTTCCCCGTTGTAGGTGCGGAAGCGGTATTGCCGCCCCGCTCCCACGAAGCGCTGGCCGAGGACGAAGTACCAGGTCCTCGAGGCGCCCGCCTCCTGGATTTTCCGGAAGAGCGTGTCCAGGGTCCTTCGAGAGCGCTCGGGGTAGAATGCGCGGATGCGGGCCAGCAGCTCGGAGACGAACCGGCTTTCGATGCCGCTCCAGAGCGGGAACTGGCGGAACAGGGGGAACTCGGACTCGGGACGGGGGGCCTGGGCGCCAAGACTGGCGATGAAGGCCTCCGTGGCGCTCGCGACGCCCGCGATGTCGTCGCGGCCGGCGGGGAGGTCGGTCGTGGTGGCGAACGTGCCGAGGCTGCGGGTGACGTTCACCTGGGCGGCGTCGCGTCCGGAAAGCCGGCGGCCCCAGCTGTAGATCGCCTGGTAGTGGTCGGGGTCGGACGGGGAATTGCCCTCGGCGAAGTTCTGCGCGATGCTCTCGTGCATGTGGCTTTCGACGACGGCGGTGTTCTTCATCTCCCCGACCGTCGCCGGGAGCATCCAGATGCGGGGCAGGAGCTCGTAGCCGGCGCGGTAGCCGAACCAGCGCCCCATCTGCGTCATCGTGTCCACGGCGACGGTCTTGCGGACGCGGTCGAAATAGCTGGCGCAGAGGCCGTGGAGCGTGAGCCCACGGGAGATGGCGTTGCCGCCGCAGACGATCCAGAGGTGGTCTTCGAGGAGCGTCCCCGCGAAGCCGGCGACCTGGTTGTAGCGGTCCTGCGCCTCCTTCGCGGCGCGGCCCGACGCGTTGAGTTCGATGACGTGGACGTTCTCCGTGTCGCGGCGGCGCTCGACGAAGAAGCGGACGTGGGGGGCGAGCTCGTCCCATGCGGGATAGTCCGCGACGGAGCCGTAGCCCCCGGAGTCGCCGGGAGCGCCGGAATTGAAAAGGCGGTCGAAGTCCGCTTTCGGGAACTCGGCGCGGAAGGCGTCCCAGACGCGCCGGCACTCGGCGACGAAGTCGTCCGCGGCGGAAGCCCCGGAACAACGGAACGAGACGTAGGCGGCGATCTTCTCGCGGAGGAACCTGTGCGCCCTGCGGAGCTGGGAGACGTTGACGAGCATCGTCGTCCAGCGGTCCTCGAGCGTCAGGGACGGGCCGCTTCCTCCCGCGGAATCCGAAAGACGGTGGAGCCGACGGGCGGCCGCCGCGCAGAAGGCCCAGGCCACCGCCTCCCGCATCGAGTTCCACCAGCCGGTGTAGGGCGGGGATTTGCACTCGACCTTGAGGTCGTTGCCGATGCCGACCTTGAGGACGGCGCGCGGGCTGCGCCCGTCGTCCTTGATTCCCTGGACGGGCTGGAGGACGTAGCGCTTGTCCTCCTGCGGGATTTCCCGGACGATCCGCATCGCGGGCTCGGGGCGGTTCCGGTCGGTCCCGAAGATGCGGTCCAGGCCGAAATAGCGCGGGGAGACGGCGAGCGACTGGATGAAGTCGGCGTAGAGCGGCGACTGTCCGGGGCGCTCGTTGAGGATGTTGGCGTAGGGCGTCGCGGTATAGGCCAGGTAGGCGCAACGGGCGAAGTCGTAGATCGATTCGCCGGAGGACGCGAGGCCGACGAGTTCGCAGATGCGGCGGTTGGTGGCGCTTCTCGCCTGGGCGATCTGCAGAACCGTGTTGAGGAATCGGACGAAGCAGTCGTTCCGGTGCATCGCGGCGGCGTCCGGGCCGATGAAGAAGTTCTTGACGTTCTGCTCGACGTCGGCGGAATCGAGCCCGAGGAACGACCGGTACCTTCCGAGCACGTCGCCCACCGACGTCGTCGAGATTTCGAGCAGGGAAACGAGATCGGCCGTCTTGCGGGTGTCGGGCGTGTCGCGGCCGGCCGCGACGTCGTCCTGGACGCTCTGGAACTTCGCCTGGACCTCCCGCATCCACAGCGAGGCGGACTGGAAGTCGGGAGAGTCCGCGGCCGCGTCGCCGAGTTCCTCGAGTTCGCCTTCGGCGAGGCGCCGGGCCGAACCCGGGCGGTTCATGCCTGAGTCGGGCGTGGCGTTGTCCGCCTCGTCGTCGACGACGAGAAGGTGTATGAACGGCACGAGGTCCTTGTTGTCGTGGAGCCAGTCGAGAATCCGGCGGAGGTTCGTCGTCTCCTTCATCGCGACGCCCCAGTAGAAGGACCCGGCGCCGGCGCGGACCTGCGCGGGACGGTCGGGGGAACCGGAACGCAGCTCGAGGCGGATGTGGGCGTCCGCCCGGGCGCGCTCGAAGTCGGCCTTGATCCGGCTTTCGGTCTGGTCGGCGAGCTGCGTGTTGGCGCTCGTGAGGACGATCATCACATTCCATCCCTCGGCGGCCGCCTTGAGCATCAGGCCCACGTAGTTGCGCGTCTTGCCGGACTGGACCCGCCCCACGACGAGTCCGTTCACGCGGTGGGCGACGTTCTCCGGACGGGAGAGGATTTCGTTCATCCGCTCCATCGTCGCCTCCACGTCGCGGCGCGTCTGGTCCGCGCCGCCGCCGAGCGAAGCGACATAGTTCTCGAAGTAGTTCACCGATACCGCGGAGTCTGCGGCGGCGGGTGCCGGCGCCACGAGGGAAACCGCCGTGTACGAGATGCCCTGATCGAACATCTGGGCGACCACGTCGCCGTATTGGATTTGCGACAGGTCGATTTCGTCCAGGGAAAGTGGCCGCGCGCCGACGGCGTCCTCGAAGCCGTCGGCCGATCCCTGGACGGCGGGTTCGGCATCGCGAAGATAGTCGTGGTAGTCGGCGGGCGCAAGAAAGGTGGCCTTGTCAAGGGACGGGTCTGCCCGGCGCTTCTTCAGGATAAAGAAGGCCAGCGAGCGCAGTTTGAGCATTTGTCCGTCCATCGTGTCGTTCTTTTCGAACCGGTCGTTTCGCCGCTCGCGCGGGACAGGGACGGGGCAAAAATAGAAAGACGCGCTTCGTCGATGCCCGTCGCTCAGGCACCGGCAAGCGCCTACCAACATGGACACGCGAAGCGCGCGAGGCACGCTTCGCTGTATCGAAATGTTGGTGAAGTCTTGAAATTTGCCGGTTTCGAGCGACTTCGGATGCAGCTACTGCAAAGGGTTCGTTTGTGGGTTTGTCAAGTGGTGTGTGTCGGTATTTTTCCGGGGGCCCTGGTGCGCAACATTGTGCCGCGCGGATGTGGCGGATGATACCAGACCCCGCCACGGAAGTCACGCGATAATTGCGCGAAGGGGCGAATTCGTCCGGAAGGGCGCGGGGGGGCTGGGCGGCGCGTCCGTCCGGAATCGGGAAGGGGGCGGGGGCTGGGGCGGTGCATTGCAGGGCGTTCCGCGCGTTGCGCGCGAACGGGGAAGAATCTACCACAACCCCGGGGTGGGCGAATGCAACATTTGTGCAACAAATTCGCGCTTGACTTTCGGCCGGCGCGGGCCGGATTGGAGCGGCCGCGGCGCGTGGCGCCGCGGCCGGTGGCGACTTGGCAACCAGTCAACTTGACGACTTGGACCAAGTCGACGGGTCGGCAAGTCGGCAAGTCGCCCGGCGGCCGGGATCGGAAGATGCAAAACGGCGAATGCCCGGCGAGGGGCGTCAGAGCCGCGCCTTCAGGCCCGGGATTTCCGCGGGATCCATTTTTGTGAAGCCGAAGCACTTCTTGCCGAGGTCCTTGAGGGAGGCGCCGATCAGGTATTCCTTCAGAACGGTCGTCGCCCACTGGCGGAACCGGACTCCAAGCACGGAATTCACGCGGTAGCCGACGGAAATGATGGCGTCGAGGTTGTAGCACGTCACCATCCTTCGGACTTGCCGGACGCCTTCCTGGCGAACCAGGAAGAAATCCTTCCTAGTTGCCTCGGGCGTCAACTCGCCGCATGCGTAGATGTTTTCCAGGTGGAGGCGCACGTTTCTCGTGGTGCATCCGAACAACGTTCCCATCTGGCTCTGCGTCAGCCAGACCGTCTCGTTTTCGAGACGAACGTCAAGCCGGAGCGTTTCGTCCGGCTGGTAGACGACGATCTCGTTCTTTTGCGGCGGCGAGACTTCTTCCGGTTCACAACCATTGGGCTCTGGCATTGGGGAATCCTTTCTGCTTGGGGGGTGGTTTGGGGATGTATCGCGGGATGTTCCCGCGGAACGGGGGATAGACTGCCACAACGCCCCGGGGAAAATGTCGCCTGGCAGGCGACATTTTTCGTGGAGGAGTGTCTCACCCCGCCACGCGCACGGATGCCGCGAGGGGCGGCGGAGCCTCGCTTCCGGGGGCGCTTCGCGGGCCGGAAAACGGGTGCTACACGGTTGTGTAGTTTCGGACGGAAGACGGCGCGTGCTAGTATGGTCGCCGTCGCCGAGGGAATGCGCCCGACGGCGACGCACCAGGAGAAAAACGCCATGTCGAACACCATCCATCGGAGGAAAATCATCCTCGCCGGATTCATCGCCGCCCTCGCGGCCCTGCTGCCGCTCGCCGGCGCCGCAAGCACCACGCAGACCCTCTGGCCGGAGGGCGGGATGCCCGACGCGCAGGCCGGCGTCGCGGCGCCGTACCTCGAATGGTCCGACGCGCCCGCCGCCCCCACGGGCGCGTGCGTGATCATCCTCCCCGGTTCCGACTACGCCAGCGTCGGCGACGGCGCCGCGCTGCAACCGCTCGAGGCGAAGCTCCTCGCGAACGGCGTCGCGTGCGTGTGGCTCCGCCATCGTCCGAGCGCGGCCGGTCTTCCCGTCTACAAGCCGGCCCTGGAGGACGCCCAGCGCGCCGTGCGCCTCGTGCGCCAGGCCGCCGCGGAGCGCGGCTACAGCGCGGACAAGATCGGCGTCATGGGCTTCGCGGACGGCGCGCACCTCGCGCTCCTCCTCGCGACCAGCTCGCAGACCGCCGCGTACGCGAAGGTCGACGACGTCGACGACCTCGCCTGCAACGTCAACTTCGCGATCCCGATGTCCCCGACGCGCGTGCTCACGAGCGACACGGCGATCGACACGGTCTTCGCGTTCGACAACAAGACCTGCACCATGTGCCTCTTCCACGGCCAGGACGACGATGTAACGTCTCCCATCGCGATGACGCGCATCTACCGGAAGCTCCGTACGATGACGGTTTCGAACGGGGCGAAGGTTCCCTCCGAAATCCACCTCGTCCCCGGACGCGGACACGCCCCTGCGACCGCTTCCGAGTTCGGGCGCGCCATCGAGTTCATGTGCCAGATGGGATTTCTCGGCGCGCTCGGTGCGGAGGTGGCCGCGTTCGACCGCTGGGCGTCCGACGAGGACCGCGCGACCTACATCAAGGAGAACATCTGGCCCGACGGCCAGACGCCCGACTTCAGCGCGGACCAGGTCGTTCCCTTTATCGAATGGCACCTCCCGAAGGAGCTCAAGACGCGGGCGATCCAGATCATCTACGCGGGCGGCGCCTACGGCTTCAACAACCACGACGGCTTCGAGGTCGTCCCCACGCGTCGCTACCTCAACGAGAAGGGCATGGCTGTCGTCGCGCTCAAGTACCGCACGCCCCGCCCCGCGAACCTCGCCAAGCACATGTCGGCGTGGCAGGACCTCCAGCGCGCCATCCGCCTCGTCCGCGCGGAGGCGCCGAGCCGCGGGCTCGATCCGGACAGCATCGGCATCATGGGCGGTTCGGCGGCCGGCCACCTGACGCTGATGGGCGCGACGACCTCGCTCACGCCGGCGTACGCGCGGATCGACGACATCGACGACCAGCCCTGCAACGTCAAGTGGGCGATCGCGTTCTATCCCGCCTACGCGCTCACCGACGGAGCCGATGGCACGAACGCGAACGGCGGCAATCTCGACACGGACGTCCTGGTCGACGACTTCGCGTTCGATGCGAAGACCTGCAAGATGTTCTTCCTGCACGGCGATGCCGACAGCTATGCGGCCATGAACTCGGTCAAGTGCTGGGAGAAGCTGCACGCGATGGGGCTCGAGAGCGAGCTCCATACGCTCGCCACGCGCGGCCACACCTTCCAGCAGAACGCGTCGCCGGGAACGGGCAGCTACAACTACAACGACATCGTCTGGGACTACGTGGACGATTTCGCCGCCGCCGCGGTCGGTCCCGAGATCGTCAACGGGCAGCCCAGCGGCGACCAGTCCGGCATCACCGACGCGAAGATGATCCAGGACCTGATCGACGCCGCGGCCGCCAAGAGCCCCGCGGGCACCGTCACGCTCTCCGCCGGCACGTTCTACGTCAACGCGCAGCTCAATGTCACGAACGGCGTCACGCTCGCCGGCCAGGGCTGGACGAACACCGTCGTCAAGCGCGTGGTGAACGAGTCTTCCTGGACCGCCCAGCGCTGCGCGATGCTGGACGGCGGAGCGAAGATCGAGGGCGTGGCCCTGACGGGCGGCGCCATCAAGGCCCAGTCCGAGAACGGCGCCGGCGTACTGGTCAAGGACGGCACCGTCTCCTGGTGCTGCGTCACCAACAACGTCAGCAAGAACCACGCCAACTCTGGCTACGGCGTCTCCTTCGCCGGCGGACAGGGCTCGATCGACCACTCCATCGTCGCCAACAACGCATCGGCGAGCGGCCTCCAGGGCGGCTTCGGCGCGGGCATCGCCGTCAACGACACGAAGGGCGCCGTGACGATCGACGCGTGCCTCGTCGCGGGCAACGCCATCACGACCGGCGGCGGATCGGGCGGCGGCCTGTGCGTGAAGAACCTCGAAGGCGACTGCACCGTCCGCAACTGCACGATCGTCGGCAACGAGGCGGTCTCCAACTCCGGTGGCCTCGACCTCGCGTCGGCGACCGGCCCCGGGAAGCTCGTGCTCGTCAACACCATCCTTGTCGGGAACAAGCTGGGCGAATCGGAATCCAACCTGCGGTCCAACAACTCGTTCTTCGACGCGACGGGCTCGAAGAACTGCTTCGTCGGGCTCGCGAGCGAGACGACGGTGAACATCGGCGGCGTGAACCACGATCTCGCGGGCTTCCTCTCCGGGGACCCCGGATTCGCCGACGCCGCGAACGGCGACTACCGCCTGAAGGAAGACTCCCCGGCGAAGGGGGCGGGCGCGGCCGGCTCCGGCGCGGGCGTCGACCTCGACGGCAGGGCCTTCGCCGTGCCGCCGTCCATCGGCTGCTACGAGGCCGGCGGCGGAGAGCCGCCCCCGCCCCACGCCCACACCTGGGGCGCGCCGGCGTACGCGTGGACGATGACGGCGTCCGGCTACGACTGCACGGCGACCGCCGTCTGCACGGCGGACTCCTCGCACGTGACGAACGAGACCGTGACGGCCGCCTACGAGGTCGTCCGGGAGCCGACCGAGACCGAAGCCGGCGAGGGGCTCTACACCGCGACGTTCGCGAACGCGCCGTTCGCCGGGACGGCGACGAAGACCGTGAGGCTCCCCAAGACGGGATCGGACCCTACTGAGCCGGTCGCGCCCAGCGGGGACGCGACCGGAGAAACGGACCGGCGGACGATCCAGGCCCTCATCGACGCCGCGGCCGCCGGTACCGCCAAGTCGCCCGCCGGCACCGTCACGCTCGGCGACGGCGTCTTCTACATCGACGCGCAGCTCAATGTGACGGGCGGCGTCACGCTCGTCGGCCAGGGCTGGGAGAACACGGTCATCCGTGCGGCCGCAGGCTCCGCCATCCGCCTGGCGATGGTCGACGAGGGCGCGACGGTCGCGAAACTCACCCTGACGGGCGGCAACGCGAACGCGCAGTCCGGCGACACCGGCGTGTGGATCAACGGCGGCAGCACGCAGACCTTCGGCGGCGCCGGCGCGTGGGTTCGGAACGGTACGATCTCGTGGTGCTGCATCAGCAACAACGTCGGCAGCACGCACTACATGTACGGCTGCGGCGTCTCCTTCTCCGGCGGACAGGGCACGATCGACCACTGCCTCGTCGCGGAGAACCGTTCGGCCCAGGTCCAGAACGTCTACGGCGCCGGCATCGGGGCCGTCGACACGGAGGGCCCCGTGCTCGTCGACGCGTGCCTCGTCGTCGACAACCGCATCGTGGGCAACGGGTCCGGCGGCGGCATCGGCGTCCGCGGGGCGAACCACGAGTGCGTCGTCCGGAACTGCACGGTCTCGGGCAACACGGGCACCCTGTACGCGGGCGGAATCCGCTTCGAGCACATGGCCGGCTTCACCCCGGGGAAGGCCACGATCATCAACACCATCGCGGTCGGGAACAAAATGAACTCGAACGAGTCGAACTACTCGATCACGGACGTCCTGAAGGACGCGGTCAATTCCCGGAACTGCTTCTTCGGGCTCGCGTCGGAGGCGGACCAGGCGCCGGACTCCCTCTACGGCGACCCCCTGTTCGTCGACGCCGCCAGCGGCGACTACCATCTACTGGAGGGCTCTCCGGCGAAGGAGGCGGGCTCGACCTACGCGTACATCGGCAAGGACCTCGACGACAAGTACTTCGTCTGGGACACGCCGTCGATCGGCTGCTACGAGTTCGACCCCGACGCGCAGCCCCGCCCCTGGGACATCCCGGGCCCGAACGGCGGCGGCATCCAGGCGCTGGACGACTACGAGGGCCACACCTACGTCGAGTTCACGTCGATCGATCTTTCGGGCGACACGCTCACGGTCGGCTTCCGGGCCGGCAAGGTCGACGCCCGCGGCGAGGTCGTCGTCGCGCTCCTCTGCAAGGAGAACCTGGACGACGCCACGGCCTTCCGCCTCCCCGCGACCCTGACCAACGGATCGCTCGACACCCTCGGCATCCTCACGGCCGTCCTGGACCAGCCCTACCCGCATCTCTTCGCCGTCGGCATCGGCACGATCGACGAGTAGGCGTCCAGTAGGAGCCGGCCCGGTGTCCTTTCGTACCGTTGTTCGGCCGTCGGCCCGCGTGGTAGACTCGGCGACGTGCTGGCACACCTTTTTAGGACGATGAATGCCATGGAAAGACCGAATGGAGACGGGCCCGCGCCGGCGGAGGCGCTGGCTCGGCGCGTGCTCGGGGAGAAGAGGGCCGCGGCGCTGCGGTTCGAGGACGCGCCGGCGGCCTCATACCGCGCGGACGGCGGGCGGATCGTCGTCGCCGGACCGACGGAGGGCGACAAGGCGCTCGCGCTCGGCGCGTACCTGCGTGACGTCGCGGAGGGGCACTGGAGCTGGTGCGGGTCGCGCTCGCGTACAACTACTGCACGCTCTGCTACACGGCGGGCTACCGCGGCGAATCGTGGTGGCGCGAGGAGATCGACCGCCTGGCGCTGTACGGGTTCAACCGCGCGCTCGTGATCGCGGGCCTCCCGAAGGTCTGGCAGCTCGTGCTGCGCGAACTTGGCATGGACGAGGCGGGGATCCGCGCGTTCATCCCCGACCTCGCCGCCACGGCCTGGTGGGCGATGGGCAACCTCGAGGGGACGGGCGGCCCCGTCCCGAAGGAGGTCGTCGAGCGCGATGCCGCGCTCGGGCGCTTCCTGGTGCGCGAGATGCGGGCGCTGGGCATCGAGCCCGTCCTGCAGGGCTTCACGGGTCTCCTCCCCAGCGCGATGGGGCGCGACCCCGCGCGGTACGGGCTCGGGGGCGTCCGGTTCTTCGAGCAGGGGACCTGGGGCGGGCTGCAGCGCCCGGTCGTGATGGACCCGACCGACCCGGCCTTCGCGCGCCTCGCCGAAATCTGGTACCGCAACCTCTTCCGCGTCTACGGCACCGACCGCGCCGCGGCCTTCGCGGGCGACCTCTTCCACGAGGGCGGCAACAGCGAGGGCGTCGACGTCACGGCCGCGTTCCGCGCCGTCCAGGCGGCCCAGCAGAAGGCCTCGCCCGGCGCCACATGGATGGTGCAGGCGTGGGGCAAGAACCCGACCGACGAAATGGTCGCCGGGCTCGATCCGGCGCTGAGTCTCGTCGAGAACCTCGTCTACGACATGGCCCGAGGCGAGGAGGGCGCGCGGTCGTGGGGCGAACTCCCCGCGATCTGGTGCGAGCTGCTGAACTTCGGCGGCAACCACGGGCTCTACGGCGGGCTCGGCGTCGTCGAGCGGTCGCCGGACGGCCACGGCTGGGGGCTGCTCTCCGAGGGGCTGGAGACGAACCCGTGGTTCTACGAGGCGTTCACGCGCCGCATCACGGGCGGGCGCGCCGAGCCCGACGCCGCCTACGCGCGCCGCCGCTGGGGCACGGACGACCCGCGCCTCGTGGAGGCGCTCGGGCTGCTCCGGCGGAGCGTCTACTCCGTCCCGCAGCGGCAGGAGGGCACGCTCGAGTGCGTGTACTGCGCGTTCCCGGCGTGGGAGGTCGCGAGCGCGTCGACCTGGGGCCCGAAGACCGGCTTCTACTACGACCGCGCCGACGTCGTGCGGGCGCGCGACCTGCTGGAGGCCGTCGCGAAAGAGCGGCCGGAGCTGCTCGGCGTCGAGACCTTCGTCTACGATCTCACGGACCTGCGCCGGCAGGTCCTCTCCGACCGCGCGCGCGACCTGCTGCCGTCGCTGCGCACGGACGCCGCGGCGCGCGCGGCGTTCCTCGCCGGCATGCTCGAGATGGACCGCGTCCTCGCCGCGTCGCCGTACTTCCGGCTGGACCGCTATGAGCGCCTCGCCGCCGAGCTGGACCCGGACCACGGCCCCGAGGCCGTGAAGCGCATGTACACCACCTGGGTCGAACCGTCCGGCGTGCGCCGCACGCTCGACGACTACGCCCACCGCCAGCTCTCGGGCCTGATGGGCTACTACTACGGCCGCTGGACGCAGTTCTTCGCGTCGGAGGCCGCCCGAGATCCGGCCGAAGGCTGACCCGCGCGCCGCGGTGCGAGCGAGGGGCGCAGACCCGGGCGTTATACCTTCGTATACATCGGAGGGTATACTTCGGAGTGATTGTCCGGGGAGGGCGGATTTTCTAGACTGGTCGGCGTCGTTCGACAACCCAAGGAAAGGACTCGACCATGAGACCCCAGCACACGCTCCTCGCCGCGCTCGCCCTGGCAGCCGGCATCGCATCCGCCGACCTGATTCTTCCGGGCGCGGACGCCACCGCGACCACGGCGGCCATCCAGGCCGCGATCGACGCCGCGGTACCCTCGCAGGGAACCGTCACCCTCGGCGCCGGTCTCTTCGAGATCGACTCGCAGCTCATGGTCACCGGCGGCGTCACGCTCGTCGGCCAGGGCTGGGACAGCACGGTCATCAAGCAGACCGCCGCGACGCCGTCGGAAAACACGCGTGTCGTGACGGTCTCCGGTGGCGCGAAGGTCGAGCGCGTCACGCTGACGGGCGGCCGGGTCACCGGAACCAATGACAAGTCCGGCGGCGGCGCGTATGTCAGCGGTGGCACGGTCTCCTGGTGCTGCATCACCAACAACTCGGTGAGCGAGGCCAACATCAAGTATGGCGGCGGCGTCGGGTTCTCCCAGGGCGCGGGCGGTCAGGTGGATCACTGCATCATCGCGGACAACTCCGTCAGCACCTCGACCTCGGACGAGCTGGGCGGCGGCGGAATCGGCGCCTACCGTCCCCTCGGACCGATCACGATCGACTCGTGCCTCATCAGCGGGAACCGTGCGATCAGGACCACCGGCTACGGGCGGGGCGGCGGCATCGGCATCGAGTTCATATATCAGCAGAACCCCGTGGTCGTTCGCAACACCACGATCGTCGGCAACGCGGCCGGCGAAGGCGAGACCACATCGAAGGGCGGCGCCGTTTTCACGAACAACGACAGCGGCAAGAAGCTCACGATGATCGACTGCATCGTCGCCGGCAACACGACGGCGGGCGCCGCGACGACCATGGCCCTGAACTACGATGGCGGCGTGGACTACTGCTTCTTCGACATCGCTGACGACAAGCTGGGCGCGAACAGCCTGACCGGCGATCCTCAGTTCGTCGACTCGGCGGATGGCAACTATCGTCTCTCTTCCACGTCGCCGGCTCGCGAGGCGGGCGCGACGTACAGCGGCATCGGCGTCGATCTCGATGGCGTCGATTTCGGCAGTCCGCCGTCGATGGGCTGCTACGAGGCGGGCGGCGTCGCGAAGGTCAAGGCCCCCGTGTTCTTCCCGGCGTCGGGCACGAGGTTCTATCCGACGACGAACGCGACGCTCTCGTGCGAAACGGCGGGCGCGGCGATCTACTACACGCTCGACGGCTCCGACCCGACGGATGCGAGCACGCCCTACACCGGCCCGATCGCAATCTCCGCGACGACGACGGTCAAGGCCCGCGCGTACAAGACGGACATGGCCCCGAGCGCCGTCGTTTCCGCGACCTATGTGTACAAGGCGCCTGCGCCGAAGCCGGACGGATTCCTGAAATGCGTCGACATCACCCTCGCCAGCGCCCTTTCGGAAACCGAGATCACGACGGGGCTCCCCGCCCTCGTGCGGCTGAGCGAGTCGGCCATCGACGGATTCGACTACGGCGACTTCTCCCTCGCGAACGGCGGCGACATGATGTTCGTCGACGAGGACGGCAATCCGCTGCCGCACGAAGTCGACACCTGGGACGAGTCCGGCGAGTCGCTCGTCTGGGTGAAGCTCCCCTCGACCGCGGCGGGCACGACGATTACGATGTACTACGGCAACGGCGCCGTCTCCTCGGCGGAACCGGAGGACGTCTGGAGCGGCTACGTCGGCGTCTGGCACCTCAACGAGGCGAACGGCAACGCGCAGGACGCCACCGGCCACGGCCTCGCGGCGGTTCCGACCGGCGCGAACGCGGCGGCGGACTCGGTCGGCGTCGCGGGCCAGGTCGGCAACGGCCGCCAGATGGCGACGGCGCAAGGAAACAAGTCCTATCTCGCCGTCGCGAACGACCCCCTGCTCGACTGCGGGGATTCGCTGACGTTCTCCGGCTGGTTCAAGGCCACCGGGACGTTCGCCAACTACTCGATGCGCTACGTTTCACGCAAGAACGCCTACACGGACGCGGACGGATGGGAGGCCGAGGCGAGGTACAGCACCTCGGTGGACAATTCCGCCACGCAGGTCTCCGCCCGCGGTTCCGGCTCGGGCGACCATTGGGTGACCGTGCCCGACGTGCGCGCGAACTGGCTGCACCTTGCGCTCGTGTACAGCGGCACGACAGTCACCTTCTACGTGAACGGCGTCGCGCAGACGCCCATCGAGATGAGCGGCAAGTCCGCCGCGGACAACGACCTTCCGCTGGCCTTCGGCAACAACGCGGCCGGCAGCGAGTCGAACTGGGTCGGCTTCATGGACGAGCTCCGCCTTTCGGCGGACGCGCGTTCCGCCGACTACGCGATCGCGGAATACAAGGCGATGAACATGTCCGGGACGGACGTCTTCTCCTACGGTGAGGCCCAGGAGGTCGGGCCGGAGACCATGGTCCGGAACCCCGTGTTCGATCCCGCGTCGGGCGCCACGTTCTCCGCGCCGTTGAGCGTGTCGCTCTCCTGCGCGACGGCCGGCGCGTCGATCTACTACACGACCGATGGAACGGATCCGACGGATTCCAGCGAGGAATACACGGCGCCGATCGAAATCTCCGCCACGACGACGATCAAGGCGCGCGCCTACAAGCAGGATCTGGATCCGAGCGCCGTCGTCTCCGCGACCTACACTTACGTGGAACAGACGCCGGGCATCCATCCGGTCGACGGCGATCCCGCCGCGACGTGGTGGACGATCCAGGCCGCAATCGACGCCGCGGCGCCGACGTCCGGGACCGTCGTCCTCGCCGAGGGCCTCTTCGAGATCGACGAGCAGCTGATGATCACGAACGGCGTCACGCTCGTCGGCCAGGGATGGACGAACACGGTCATCCGGCAGACGACGACGGGCAAGCAGTCGCGTTGCGCGACGCTGCGCGAGGGCGCGCGGCTCGAGAGCGTGACGCTGACGGGCGGCTTCGTCGCGGGCAAGTGGGTCTCCGGCGCCGGCGCCCTGGTCGAGGACGGGACGATCTCCTGGTGCTGCATCTCCAACAACGTCGCGGGCGTCGACAGATTCGACCCGGCCATCGACCACGTCAACAACGTCTACGGCGCGGGCGTCAGCATCAAGCAGGGCTCCGTCGACCACACGATCTTCGCGTACAACGAGGCGCTGGCGAGCGCCGGCGCGAGCCACGGCGGCGGCCTCGGCGTCTACTGCCCGACGGGCGACGTCCTCGTCGACGCGTGCCTCTTCTACGGAAACCGCGCGCCGCAGGGCCACGGAGGCGCGATCGTCGGGTACTTCTGGAACGGCATCAACCCCTACGTGCTCACGGTCCGCAACACGACGATCGTGGCCAACGAGGCCTCGGCCACCGGCGGCGGCATCTACATCACGCAGAACGGCGTCCGCTCGACGTACGACTTCGCGCTCGTGAACAGCATCCTGGCCGACAACGTCGCGGGGCTCGGCGACCCGAACCTCGTGTTCCAGGAGGAGAACAACCGCGCCGGCTACGCGGCGCAGTCGAGCTACAACCTCTTCGCCAACGGGACGGAGGCGCTGGGCGAGGGATCGCAGAGCGTCGCCGGCAGCGGCGCGGCGTGGTTCGTCGACCCCGAGAACGAGGACTACGGCATCGTCCTGGAGTGCCCCGCGGTCGAGGGCGGCGACTCCTACGAGGGCCTCGGCCTCGACCTGGCCGGCCTCGAGTTCTCCGATCCGCCGTCGATGGGCGCCTACGAGTACGCCGACCGGGCCGCGAAGCCGACCTTCGATCCCGGGGCGGGCACGGAATTCGTCGGCTCGATCGAGGTGACGATCGCCTGCGCGACGGCCGGCGCCACGATCTACTACACGACCGACGGCTCCCGTCCCACCGCGTCGAGCGCGGTCTACAGCGGCCCGATCACGCTCACCGAGCGGACCACGATCAAGGCCCGCGCCTACGCGCCGGACCTCGGCCCTAGCGCCGTCTCCACCGCGCTCTTCTCCGACGGGACGATCCCGCTCGAGCCAATCGAGCTCGGCGAGCCCGTGTCGCGCCCCGGCCGGGACTTCAACGGCAGCACCGTCACGGTCGACTTCACCGGCGACATCCCCGAGGGGACGGAGCCGACGGCCAAGATCACGATCGGCGGCGTGGACTACCCCGGCACGGTCGACGCGGAGAACGGGACGATCACGATCGAGGTCCCCGCGACCGCCGTCACGGTCGGCAACACCTACGAGGCCACGATCACGCTCGTCGTGGGCGACGACGAATACACCAAGACCACCGTCCTCGAACAGGGCCGGCCGGTCATCGCGGAGGAGTCGGGCTGGATCCACGAGACGGCGTCCACGTTCGAATCGACGGGCGCGTGGTCCGGCGAGAAGGCGGTTGTCGCCGACGGCGCGATCGTCGTCTCCAACGCGACCTTCACGGCGGCGACGGCCGCGCCCGGCGACGCCGTCGTCACGATCACGTCGACCTTCGTGTTTGGCGAGCCGTCGGACGACGCCTTCGAGACCTCCGACCGCGCGGCCATCACCGTCATCCAGGTCGACGGCGTCGCTCGCTACGCGGTCGCGACGGCGAACGGCGTGGCGACGAACCTCTCCGTCGTCGCGGAGACCGCCTCCCCGGTGACCGTCATGGTCGTGATGGACTGCTGGGCGAAGAAGGTCTCCTATTCGGTCGACGGCATGGCGCTCGGCACCTATCCGATGGCGGAGAAGGCGGACGGCGTCTCGACCATGCGCTACTCCGGCGCGACCGCCGTCACCGCGCTCGACGGCACGTATCTGCTCGAACGGCTCGATACGAACGTCGCGAAGGCCGGCGACACGGAGTACCCGACCGTCGAGGAGGCCGTCCAGTCGGGCAAGAAGCCGATCCAGCTGCTCTGGAACGCGTCCTGGAACCCGACGACGCCGGGCGTGCACACCATCACGACGAACGGGTACGACCTCGAGATCGGCGGCGACCTCGACCACGCCGTCACGGACAACGGCGACGGCACGATCACGGTGACCGTGACCGACGGCACCGTCCACGTCCGCGCCAAGTCGATCACGGTCGGCGAGACGACGGTCCTCGTCGGCGTCGACGGGATCAAGGCCGGCCGCTGGTACGCGCTCGAGAAGACGACGGACCTCTCGCAGGGCTTCGTCCTCGACGAGACGACCTGGACCTCGGCCACCGATCTTCTCGTCGGAACGGGCGAGCTCGAGATCGCCATCGGCGAGAACGAGACGTGCGCGTTCTACCAGATCCGCGAGTCGGACAAGGCTCCGAACCCGTAGGGAGATCCTTCCTCCGATGGGAATCGGGAACGCAATCGCTTCGCGACGCCATCCGGAGACAGCGGCCATGCACACGACAAGAATCCTTCCCGTCGCCGCCTCGATCGCGCTGGCGGCCGCCCTTGCCGCACGCGGCGAGCCGCTGGTGCGAAGCGGCGACACGGTCGTCTTCCTGGGCGATTCGATCACCCACTACGGCGCCGAGCGTTCGCACGGCTACGTGAACCTGGCGGTCCAGGGGCTCGCGGCGAACGGGATCGACGTTCGTTGGATCGGACGCGGCGTCCCCGGCGAGAAGGCCTCGCAAATGCGCGCGCGCTTCCAGCGAGACGTCGTCGACAACCATCCGGCCATCGTGACGATCAGCGCCGGCGTGAACGACGTCGCCCTCTCCGACCAGGAGCCGGCGAGCGGCCCCGAGGACGTCGAGGCAATGATCCAGATGGCGAAGGCGGCGGGCGTCATCCCCGTCGTGATGACGCCGACGTTCGCGGTGTTCAACACCGAGGACGGCGACTCGACGAGCGCCTACGCGGCAACGGTGCGCGGCTACGCGGCGACCTACGCCGTTCCGCTCTGCGACACCTGGCAGGCGATCACCGACTGGAAGGCGAGCTCCGAGACGCCCTACCTCGAATACCAGCTCCACTACAAGGCGACGATCGACGGCGTCCACATGGCGCCGGCGGGCGACCGCGTGATGGCGCGGACGCTCCTTCGCGCGCTGGGGATGGACGACGGGCAGATGGCGAACGCCGAGGCGGCCTGGAACGCGAACGAGAAAATCTGGTCGATCCACCCCGCGGTCAAGATCACCGGCGCACAGCTCGCGACGTTCAAGCAGGCCGCGGCCAACGCCGGGATGGGCGGCGGCGAATTCTCCAAGGTCGTCTTCCGGCGCGGGCTCGCCTCGCTCGCCGCGAATCCGTCGGTCGAGCAGGAGGCCTCCGGGTCCGGCGCGGAGACCTTCTCCGCGGGCTTCTCGATCAACATGGCCGACTACGACAAGCTCCTTTCCACCTCGCTCGCGTCCGCCTACGTTCCGGCCGACAGCAGGAAGGGGCACGTCGACGCGACCATCGGCATGGCGATGCTGCGCGGCATCCGCGAGTGCGAGCCCGGCGATCCCGTCGTCATCGAGCCGCAGGACGTCCAGACCGATCGCTTCACGCGCGCGGTCGCGTTCACGGTCTCGGGCTACGCGGGACAGACGGCTCTCGCGGATTTCCCGATCGCCGTCCGCCTCGCCGAGGATTCGCCCGAAGGGTTCCGCTACGCGGACCTCGCAGACCCGACGAACGGGAGCGAGCTGCGCTTCGCCGACGCCGCGGGCAGGTCGCTGGACTGCGACGTCGAGGAATGGAACACGAACGGCGTCTCCCTCGTCTGGGTCAAGGTCCCCTCGCTCGCGCGAGGGACGACGTTCACGATGTACTACGGCGGCACGCCAACCGACGAGGTCCGGGCGTTCCGTGCGTGGTCGGCCGACTACGTCGGCGTCTGGCACATGGCCGAGGCGGAGGGCGACGTCTACGACGCCGCGGGCAACGGGCTGGCGGCCTCGCCGAACGGAAGCGGAGAGGCGTATTCCGTCGCGGGCGAGGGCGTCTTCGGCAAGGGGCGGTTCAACACTTCCGTCCGGAACAAGGGCACCGGGCGCTCGATGCTCTGCGTGAGCGACTCCTATCTTCTCGACCTCGGCAGCGATTTCACGTTGTCGGGCTGGGTGAAGATGACCGACACGATCGACGGCGGCGGCCTTGCGCGCATAGCAGTCCGCAGCGCCGACGGCACCACGCCGGAATGGGAGATCGCGCTCGCGGACGCCACGACGCTGCAGGCCTGCGGCAACGGCGGCGCCACGCTCTCGGAAACGATCCCGTCCGCCATGGACGGCTGGCGGCACGTCGCCGCCGTCTACGACGGCACGGCGCTGACGGTCTACGTCGACGGCGCGGTCGCCCTGAACGGCGCGATCACGGCGGCGAAGGACAGCAACAACAAGCTCTGCTTCGGCACGAAGGGCGGCCTCTACAACGGGCACTTCACGGGCCTCTTTGACGAGTTCCGCCTTCGCGACGCCGTCTGCTCCGCCGATTGGGTGAAGGCCGAATACGACCAGGCCTCCGCCTCCTTCCTCTCGGCCTCCCCGGCGACGGACATCTCCGGCGGCGGGCAGGCCGGACGATCCCGCGCCGTCTTCTCCATCGATTGACAGGAACCCCTCCCGCAGGGTACCGTTCCGATCAGAACCAATAGACACGACCATGAAAACCATCCTCCGATCGATCGCGCTCCTCTGCCTCGCCGCGCACGCGTCCGCGGGCGAACTCCTGACGGGCGAGGCGGCCGCCGCGAAGTTCCCCGCGGAGCTGCGGGAGATGGGGCTCCACACCGCGAAGTGGATGCAGCTCACGAACGGCGTCGAGTACTACTACGGGCGCTTCACGAACCTGCTCGGGACCGTGGACGGCTTCACCGCCTCGAAGAACGACCTGCACCTGCTTCGCATCGACTACGCCAACGCCCCCGTCCGGATGAAGTTCGTCGACCACACGCAGGAGTCGACGAAGCGCCGGACGACGTCCTGGACCGCCGCGCAGCATAACGCGCTCTTCGCCATCAACATGACGATGGAATACCGCGAAGGGACCCTGGTCTACTTCAGCCCCAAGCCCCAGGGCTACGCGAAGGCGGACGGCGCGGTGATTCCGAACGGCGCGGAAGCGACGGGCACGAAGGCCGGGTTCGCGTTCAACGACAACAAAAGCTACAAGTTCGACAAGGATTGGCCCGCCGTCGATCCCGAAACCGGAAAGACGAAGGCCGACGCCTGGGACAACGTCGTCACGCACGAGGCCTACACGATCCACGACGGCGTCGCGACGTGGGGAGCCAACGCGACCTATTTCAGCCGGGCCAACTACACGTTCTTCGGCACGACCGCGGACGGCGTCCTGTGGGCCGGCGCGGTGGACGGGCGGCGCGAGGGCGTCTCCGACGGCCTCGCCTACCACGAGGTGGCCGCGCTCCAGCTGGCGCTGGGCTGCGTCGGGGGCGTCTGCTGCGACGGCGGCGGGTCGACGACGATGGCGATCCGCAAGGACCTGATGACGGCCTCCGACGTCTGCGACACGCAGAAGACCTCGTCGAGCTCCACCGACTACTACACGATGAACTACCTCGACGACGGGTCCGAGCGCGCGGTCATCAACCAGCTCCTCTTCGTCCCGATGCCGACGCCGTCCAAGCCCCCGCGCGTGGTGTTCAGCATCGACTGACAATCCCGCGGAAGAAGTCCGCCGAGCGGCGCATGGCCGCCTCCTGGTCGGGATGGCCGAAGTGCTCCGCGACGAAGCCGCCGGCGTAGCCGTCGGCGCGCATGCGGCGGACGAGGCGGCCGAGGTCGAGGGCGCCGTCGCCGACCGGCACCTCGGCGGAGACGTCGAGTCCGTGCGGCCCGGACGCGCGGTCCTTCAGGTGGACGAAGACGACGCGGTCGCGGAGGAGTGGCCAGGCGTCGTGCGGGTCCTCGCCGTAGCAGGCGAAGTTGCCCGTGTCGAAGGCGAAGCCGAGCCCCGGCACGCGCTCGAGGATCGCCGCGCAGCCGGCGATGGTGCCGTTGGGCGAGCCGGGAAGGCCGAAGTCCTCGATCGTGACGTCGATCCCGAGGGACGTCGCCAGGCGGCAGGCGTCCGAGAGGCCGCCGCAGATCCGGTCGAGTCCGGCGGCCTCGTCGTCGCCCTCGCGGAAGCATCCAGGAAGGACGAGGACGTTGGCAGCGCCGAACTCCTTTGCGGTCCGCAGGAGCTCCTCGGTCCGGCGCGCGCAGGCCGCGGGGTCGTCGTGGACGAAGTCGATCCAGTCGTAGACCGAAACGATGCGCAGGCCGTTCGCGCCGAGGAGGCGCTTCAGGGCGTCGCCGTCCGAGAGGAGCGCCCGTTCGGTCACGAGTCCGTCGAACCCCATGGCCCGCGTCGCGGCGAGGGCCTCCGCGAGCGGGATTCCGCGCGCCTTGGCGAACTCGAGGACGTGGTGGTGGAAGACGGACAGCTCGTTGGTCTTCATGGTGGGATTCGGCTCGTCTTTCTCCGCGCGTGCGGACGACTGCGCGCGATTCTAGCAGTTCCGGTCGCGTTTGCAACTACGCTTCCGTGCGGTTCCCGGAGCCGGCCCTCGCGGCGGGGCGGCGCGAGGACCGGCGTCCCGCGGCGCGGTAGTCGGACGGGGTCGAGCCCGTCTTCTTCCGGAAGAGGCGGACGAAATGGGCGTCGGAGGCGAATCCGGTTTTCCGCGCGATCGCGTGGACGGACGCCTTCGTCCGGAGCAGCATCGACGCCGCCGTCCGGATCCGCAGGTCCAGGATCACGTCGCGGAGGGACTTGCCGTAGACCTCGCGGAACCGGGCGCGGACGAGCGAGTGCGAGACGTGCAGGTGCCGCACGACGTCGTCGACGCCGATGCCCTCGTTCACGTGGCGCCGGACGAACGAGAGCGCCTCCTGGATGAGATACCCCGCCGGGGGGACGGTGCGCGTCGAGTTCCGTTCCGAGACCCCGGCGGGCGGGACGAGGATCGCCTCGCGCGGCGGGAGGGGGCCCTTCGCCGACATCAGGAAGGCCAGCTCCTCCGCGGCGCGGCGGCCGAGCGCGACGTCGTCCGTCCGGACGCTCGAGAGCGTCGGCTTCGTCGCCTCGCACATCATCTCGTCGTTGTCGACGCCCATCACGGCGACGCGCGAGGGGACGTCGATGCGCAGCCGGCGGCACGCGGCGAGCGCGTCGATGGCTTCGAGGTCCGTCGCCCCCAGGACGGCGGCGGGCTTGCGCAGCGACTTGAGGAAGTCCCCGAGCGGCTGCCGCTCGGCGCTCCACACGACGGGCGCCATGCCCTTCGCGGACAGGGCCTCGGCGAATCCGGCGAGCCGCTCGTCCGACCAGGTCGTCGGCGAGGGCGTCGGAATGAAGGCGTAGGAGCGGAACCGGGACTTCGAGAGCAGGTATTCGGCGGCGAGCCGGCCCACGGATCGGTCGTCGTTCTTCAGGAGGGAGAAGCGGGGGCCGTGCCGCGGGACGCCGCCGCCCGGGTTGTGGACCATCACGACCGGGACCGGCCGGTCCAGCAGCCGGCGGATCCCCGGCGTCATCGCGCGGGGGCTCACGATAACGCCGTCCACGCCGCCCCGGAGCGCCGCGGGCAGCATCCCGTCGGCGGAATCGCCGGGATTCTGCAGGAAGCGGATGCTCCAGTCGTGGCCCTCGTTGACGAAGTCGAAGATGCCGGTGAGGCCGTTGCGGCCGGCGATGCCGTTGATCGAGGAGACGACGAGGACTTTCTTCATGGGGGGAATCCTACCGCAAGTGTATCGAAAAAGTCAATAAATTATTATCGGAAAGTGCAATGCAAGGCATTGACCGGGAATCGGATCCGGTGGTAGTCTGCACGTCAAGGAAAGCCCCTTTCCCCCACGCAACCGCCCCTTGCCCACCATGAACGCCATCGAACGCTTCGCCGCAATCGCCGCAATCGCCGCGGGACTGGCGCCGGCCGCGCAGGCCGCCTACACGATCCCCAAGTTCCGCGTCAACCAGTACTACGACAGCAACGCCGTGCTCCAGCGCGGCGTCACGCTGCCGATCTCCGGCGCCGCGATCCAGGGCAGGACCGTCACGGTCACGTTCGCCGGGCGGACGCTTTCGGCGACCGCGGATCTCGAAAGCCCCTACGCCTCGGACGGCGAGGCCCGCTGGCGCGTCGAGTTCCCCGCGATGGAGGCGGGCGGCCCGTACACGCTCACGGCGACGGACGGCACGACGACGCTCACGGCCACGAACATCCTGGTCGGCGAGGTGTGGCTCGCGAGCGGGCAGTCCAACGCCTACTATCCGATCGAGCGCTTCGCCGACGCGGCCGCGTGGCTCCAGGACGCCGACTATCCGACGATCCGCTTCATCGAGGCGACCGAGAACCACTTCGAGTGGCAGCTCAACCAGAACGCCTGGCAGGTCGCGTCGTCCGCGACGGCGGGGAAGTGCTCGGCGATGGGATTCTTCTTCGCCAAGGAGCTGCAGGGGAAGCTGGGCGTCCCCGTCGGCATCGTCACGGCGGCGGTCGACGGCTCGCTGATCGACGAGTGGCTTCCCGACTGCACGAGCGCGAAGGACCATTACTCGAAGATGATCCTGAACAACCTCGAGCCCATCCCGCCGCTTCCGGTCAAGGGCGTGCTCTGGTACCAGGGCGAGTCGGACGGCATGTTCGGGTTCGGCTACAACTACCGCTTCAAGCTGCAGGCCCTGGTCCGGAACTGGCGCGCGCTCTGGAACGACGCGGACATGCCGTTCCTCGTCGCGCAGCTTCCGTTCTACGGCGCCTACGGGCAGTGGTGCGACGTGCGCGACTCGCAGAACTGGGTGGGCCGGCAGGAGCAGGGCGTCCACGTTGTCCCGACGCTCGACATCGGCGACCTCACGGACATCCACCCGCCGAAGAAGCCGGAGCTCGGCAGGCGCCTGAGCGAATTCGCGCGCAAGTACGTCTACGGCGAGCCGGGCCTCTACCCGGAGGGCCCGGTCTATCTCCGCTCGGAGGTGAACCCCGGCAACGCGAGCGAGATCCTCGTCCATTTCGACACGCACACGGCGATCACGAGCGGCGACGGCCAGGCGCTGCGGGGGTTCCAGGTCGGCGGGGACTACTACGGGACGACCAAGTTCTTCGACGGGACGGTCCGCATCGTCGACGCGGACACGCTCGCCGTCTCCTGCCCGACCTTCCCCGAGCCGCTCGCCGTCCGGTACGGCTTCGCGAACACGGATCCGGTGAACTTCTTCGACGCCGAGGGCAACGCGGCGGGCGCGTTCCGGACCGACAGCTTCAAGCTGCAGTCGCAGTCGGAGGATCCGCACGAGCACGGCTGGAAACTGACGGCGTCCGGCGACACGCTGACCGCGACCTGCACGAACGCGAACTGCACGGCCGGCACGCCGACGTTCTCCATCGGCGGCGAGACGACCAAGGCCTACGACGGAACGCCGCTCGCGGCGACGCTCGTCGGGACCGACTTCGCCGCGCTCACGTCCTCGTCGCTCGGCATGCTCGAGTACTACCGGGGCTCGACGAAGCTCTCCGGCCCGCCGGTGCAGGCCGGGACCTACGAGGCCCGGGTGGAGGTGGACCACCAGAACACGATCTACGTCCTTCGTCGGACGCTGACGATCACCGCGCCGCGGCCCCGCGTGGTGTTCTGCATCGACTGAGGCCGGAGGCGACAAGCAAGCGATGAGAACGACACGCGCATTCCTGCTCCCCCTGGCTTTCGCCGCGCTCTCCGCGAGCGGCGGCGAGAAGGCGATCCACGACGGCGACACGCTCGTCTTCATGGGCGACTCGATCACGCAGTACGGCAAGGACAGCGCCGCCGGCTACCTGCCGCTCGTCGCGCGCGGCCTCGCGACGAACGGCGTCCGCGTGACCTGGCACGGCGTCGGCATCGCGGGCAACACCGCCGCGCAGATGCGGGCCCGCTTCCAGAACGACGTCATCGCCAAGAACCCGGATGTCGTCACGATCCTCGCCGGCGTGAACGACTGCGCGCAGGGGTGGCCGAACAACGCGGCCAGCTCGCCGGACGACGTCGCCGCGATGGCGGACATGGCGATCGCGGCGGGGATCACGCCGGTGCTGTGCTCCCCGACGGGCAGCTCGCTCGAGTCCTTCCCGCAGAGCATCCTCGACTACGCGGCGGCGGTCAAGGCCATCGCGCAGGCGCGGAACGTCCCGTACGGAACGACCCACGAGGCGTTCCGGGCGTACGTGGAGGATCCCGTGAATCCCGTCATCGGGAAGACGGACAAGGGGTTCCCCATCCGCGCCACCGTCGACAGCCTGCACATGGACGTCGTCGGGAACCGCATCATCGCGATCGAGATGCTGAAGGCGCTCGGCTTCGACTCGGCCGAGGAGCTGGCGAAGGCGGCGGCGGCGTGGAACGAGATCGAGCCGTTCTACCAGGCCCGCCCGAGCGTGCGGATCACCGCCGCCGAGTACCGGGCCGTGAAGGCGGCCGCGGCCCGGGCCGGAAGGTCCCTGGCCGACTTCCACCGGGACCTGTTCTTCCGCGGCATCGAGCGGTTGTCGCAGCAGCCTGCGGAGGTGTCCGAGACGGACGGGGCGGACGTGGAGTTCTCCCTGTCGGCGCGCATCGGGTTCCCCACCTACGACGCGGCGCTCGACTGCGGCCGCGCGCTCCGTGCGAACGAGACGGACATCCGTTCCGAGCTCGGCAGCCTGCCGGGCGTCCTCGATGCCGCCGTGCTCGCCGCGGTGCACGAGCTTCCCGCCGCGTCGGAGGCCGATCTGCCGAAGGAGCCGGTCCGGACCGTCGACAGGTCCGCGTTCGCCAAGCAGGTCGTCTTCACGGTCTCGGGTTACGCGGGGTCGTCGGCGCTCGCCGACTTCCCGGTCGCGGTGCGGCTCGCCGCCGATTCGCCCTCGGGCTTCCGCTACGCCGACATGGCCGACCCGTCGAGCGGCGGCGAGCTCCGCTTCGCCGACGCCGCCGGGCGCTCGCTCTCGTACGAGGTCGAGCAGTGGGACCCGAACGGAGCCTCGCTCGTCTGGGTCAAGCTCCCCGCGCTTTCGCAGGGGACGACGTTCACGATGTACTACGGCGGCGCGCCCGCGGACGCGGTCGAGCCGCGCTGGACCTGGAAGGCGGACTACGTCGGCGTCTGGCACATGGCCGAGGACGGCGGCGCGGTCGCGGATTCCGCGAACGGGATGACCGCCGTTCCGAAGGGCAACTCCGCCTCCCGGCAGGCCGCGGCGGAGGGCGTCTTCGGCAACGCGCGGATCAACGGGGTGCCGGGCCTCAATGCATATACCGGACAGTCGATGCTGGAGGTCGGCGATTCGACGATCCTCGACCTCGGCGATGACTTCACCTTCTCCGGCTGGGTCAAGATGACCGGCGCGACCCCGGGCGACGGCATCGCGCGCATCGCGAGCCGCAACCGCTACGTGGCGGCGGTCTACGACACGCCGGACTGGCAGCTCGCGATCACGGGGTACGACACGCTGAACGGCTATTCCGGCTCGAAGACCGCGGTCTCGGGCGCGATTCCGGGCGCGCAGGACGCGTGGGTGCACGTCGCCGGCGTGTTCGACGGAACGACGCTGACGGCGTACGCCAACGGCGCGAAGGTCTTCGAGCAGACGATCGCCGCGGTGCAGGACACCAACGACAAGCTCGTCTTCGGCGCCTACGACAAGGACTGCTGGCAGGGGCACTTCATCGGGCTCTTCGACGAGTTCCGCCTCCGGGACGCGGTCTCTTCCGCCGACTGGGTGAAGGCCGAGTACGACCAGGCCTCGGCGTCGTTCCTCTCCGCCGGGCCCGCGACCGACGTCACGGGCGGCGCCAGGCGCCCCCGCGTCGCGTTTCTCGTCGATTGATCGTCACGAACCGTCTTCCGAAAGAAGCAACGAACGATGAAAGCAAGACACGTCCTCCCGCTTTTCCTGGCCGCGTTCGCCCTCGCCGCCCACGGCGGCGAGAAGGTGATCAAGAACGGCGACACCCTCGTCTTCATGGGCGACTCGATCACCCAGTTCGGCAAGGATACGGTCGACGGCTACCTGCGCCTGGTCGTCCAGGGCCTTGCCGCGAACGGCATCGACGTGACGTGGTACGGCGTCGGCATCAGCGGCCAGACCGCCGTCCAGATGAAGAACCGCTTCCAGAACGACGTCGTCGCCAAGGACCCGGACGTCTGCACCATCTTCGCGGGCGTGAACGACTGCGGAAGCAACTGGCCCGTCAACACGAACAGCACGCCGAACGACGTCGCCGCGATGGCGGACATGGCGATCGCCAATGGGATCAAGCCGGTGCTGCTCTCGCCGACGGGCGTCAACGGCGAGGGATTCAAGCAGAACGTCTGCGACTACGCGGCGGCCGTCAAGGGCATCGCACAGGCGCGGAACATCCCCTACGCCCAGACCTACGAGGCCTTCCGGGAATGCGTCGACGACCCCGCCAATCCGGTCATCAACCAGTTCGGGTACAAGGCGACCAAGGACGGCACCCACATGGACGTGGTCGGCAACCGCATCCTCGCCCGCGAGGTGCTGAAGGCGTTCGGGTTCGACGCGACCGAGCTGGCCAACGCCGAGGCGGCGTGGAACGCGAACGCCCCGTTCATCGAGTTCCATCCGAGCGTGCAGATCACCGAGGCCGAATACATGGCCGTCAAGGCGGCGGCGGGCCGGGCCGGCAAGTCGCTCGGCGAGTACCACCGGGATCTCTTCTACCGGGGCGCGGAGCTGATGAAGCAGAACCCCGTCCGGGTCGCGGCCACGAGCGGCGCGACGGTGAAGCTCTCGGCGACGCCGCTCGCCTCCCTCGTCACGTACGACCAGATGATCGACTGCGGGCGGGCGATGTCCACGCACGACAGCGTGCCCGCCATCGCGAACTACGCCATGCTCGCGGCGGTGCACGAGCTGCCCGCCGCGACCGCGGCCGACCTGCCGACGGAGCCGGTGGAGGCCGTCGATACGTCCGTCTTCTCGAAGCAGGTCGAGTTCACGGTCTCGGGCTACGCGGGGTCGTCGACGCTCGCCGACTTCCCGGTCGCGGTGCGGCTCGCCGCCGGCTCGCCCTCGGGCTTCAGCTACGCCGACATGGCGGACTCCGCGAGCGGAAGCGAGCTCCGCTTCGCGGACGGCTCCGGCGATTCCCTCTCCTACGAGATCGAGCAGTGGAACCCGGACGGCGCCTCGCTCGTGTGGGTCAAGGTCCCCGCGCTCTCGCAGGGCGCCTCGTTCACGATGTACTACGGCGGCGAGCCCGCGGACGCGGTCGAGCCGCGCTGGACCTGGAAGGCGGACTACGTCGGCGTCTGGCACATGGCCGAGGCGAACGGCACGGTCGCGGATTCCGTCAACGGCCTCGACGCCGAGCCCATCGGCGCCGCCGCGGCGACGCAGCAGGTCGCGGCCGACGGCGTCTTCGGCAAGGCGCGCGTCAATTCCGCGAACGCCGCGTCGTACAACGGCCAGTCCATGCTGAAGGTCGCCGACTCGACGCTCCTCGACGTCGGCGGCGACTTCACGATGTCCGCCTGGGTCAAGATGACGGCGCTCACGACGGTGGACGGCCTCGCGCGCTTCGCAAGCCGCAACCGCGGCGGCGGCTATGCGCCGGACTGGGAGCTCGCGCTTCCCAACTACACGACCCTCAACGGATACGCAGGTTCGCTTACGGCCGTTTCCAGCACGGTGCCTTCTGCGGAAAACAGCTGGGTCCATCTCGCCGCCGTCTTCAACGGCACGACGCTCACGACCTACGCCAACGGCGTGAAGCTCGCGGACGCGTCCATCTCGGCCGTGCAGGACTCCGACAACAAGCTGATCTTCGGCGCGAAGGACAAGGACGTCGTGCAGGGGCACTTCACCGGGCTCTTCGACGAGTTCCGCCTCCGCGACGCGGTCTCTTCCGCCGACTGGGTGAAGGCCGAGTACGACCAGTCCTCGGCCTCGTTCCTTACCGCCGGCGAGGCGACGGACGTCTCGGGAACGCCGCATACCCACACGTGGGGCGCGCCGTCCTACGTCTGGTCCGCGGACAACGCGACCTGCACGGCGACCGCGGTCTGCACGGGGAATTCCGCCCACCGGAAGACGCAGACCGCGACGACGGCCTACGCGGTCGTCCAGGCGCCGACCGCGGACGGGGACGGCACGGGCCGCTACACGGCGGCCTTCGACGCGCCGTTCGCGACGCAGACGAAGGACGTGGTCATCCCCAAGACGGGCGGCGGCGGTGGCGGCGGCGGAACGCACATCGATCCGACCGGCGCGATCGCGCCGAGCGGCGACGCGACCGGCGCCGCCGACCGCAACGCCATCCAGGCGGCGATCGACGCGGCCGTGCCGACGCACGGGACCGTCACGCTCGGCAGCGGCGTCTTCCGCATCGACGCGCAGCTCATGGTCACGAACGGCGTCACGCTCGAGGGCCAGGGCCCGGAGCGAACGATCATCCGGCAGGTCGGCACCGGGCGCGTCGCGACGCTCGCCGGGGAGGCGACGCTCAAGGACCTGACGGCGACGGGCGGAACGCTGGCCGACCAGTACGTGCACGGAGCCGGCGTGTACGTCGAGAACGGCACGGTCTCCTGGTGCTGCATCAGCAACAACACGGTTTCGGGCAAGGGCGGCTACGGCGGCGGCGTCTTCATCAAGCAGGGCACGATCGACCACTCGATCGTCGCCTTCAACACGAACGACGGCAACGGCGGCAAGGGCGCCGGCATCGGCGTGAACGGCGACTACTCCGGCCCGGTCACGATCGACGCCTGCCTGGTCCTCGGGAACCGGGCGGCCTACGCCTGGGGCGCGAGCAAGGGCGGCGGCATCGGCATGGAGCTGAAGAACTACGGCAGCCCCGTGACGATCCGCAACACCACGATCGTGGGGAACGTGTCGGGCGTCGAGGGTCGGTCTTCCGAAGGCGGCGCGCTGAGCGTCGGCAGCGACTACAGCAGCAAGCTCACGATGGTCAACTGCATTGTCGCTGGCAACACCACGGTGGGCGGCAATCCCGATGTGAAGCTGCACCACGCGACGAACGTGGACTACTGCCTCTTCGACGCCGCGGACTGCGTGACGATCGAAACGTCGGGCGAGCAGGTCGGCGCGCACTGCCTTGTCGGCGACCCGAAGTTCGCGGACGCCGCCGCGGACGACTATACGCTCGCCTCGGACTCCCCGGCGAAGGGCGCGGGCGCGACGTACTCCGGCATCGGGAAGGACCTCATGGGGGGCGATTTCGCGAATCCGCCGTCCATGGGCTGCTACGAGTTCGGCACCACGCCGCCTCCGCCCTCGATCGCGCTCGGCGAGCCCGCGGCGCGCCCGGGGACGGACTACAACGGCAGCGCCGTCACGGTCGCCTTCACGGGCGAGATCCCCGCGGGCGCGGTCGCGTCGGCCGCGCTCACGATCAGCGGCGTCGGCTACGCCGGCACGATCGACGCGGCGAACGGGACCCTGTCGTTCGCGGTTCCCGCCGGCGTCGTGACGGCGGGGAACGCCTACGAGGGGACGGTTTCGCTCACGGTCGACGGCGTCGCCTACACAAAGGGCGTCACGCTCGCGCAGGGCACGATCAAGGTCGACGTGAACGCGGCCTGGATCCATGAGACGGCGTCGGCGTTCGGAGAGACGGGCGCGTGGTCGGGCGACAAGGCCGTGGTCGCGGACGGCGCGATCGCCGTCTCCAACGCGACCTTCACGGCGGCGACGACCGCGCCCCGGGCGTCGGTCGTCACGATCTCGTCGACCTTCCGCTTCGGCGACCCCTCGGACGAGCCGTTCGACACGGGCTCGCGCGCGGGCATCACGGTCGTCCGGGCGGACGGCGCCAACCGCTACGCGGTCCTGACGGCGGCCGGGGTGGCGACGAACCTCGCCGTCGTCGCGGACGTGAGCGCCGCCGTGACCGTGACGGTGACGCTCGACGACGCCGCGCACACGGTCTCCTACTCGGTCGGCGGCACCTCGCTCGGCACGTACGCGCTGGCCGAGCGGCAGACCGGCGTCTCGACCGTCCGCTACGTCGGTCCGACCGACGTCGTCTCCCTCGACGGCGCGTACCGCTTCGACGGGCTCGACGCGAACCTCGCGCGGGCAGGCGGGACCGAATACGCGACGGTCGCCGACGCGCTCGCATCGGGCGCGGATCCGGTCGAGCTCCTCTGGGACGCGAGCTGGAGCCCGGCGGCCGCGGGCGACTACGTCTTCGCGACGAACGGGCACGCCCTCGTCGTCGGAGGCAGCCTCGCCTACCGGGTGACGGACAACGGCGACGGCACGGTCACCATGACGGTGGCCGGCGACGCCGCGACGCCGGAGCCCGCGTCGATCTCGGTCGGCGCCTCGACGGTCCGGGTCGGCGTCTCCGGGGCGAAGGCGGACCGCTGGTACGCGCTCGAGAAGACGACCGACCTCGCGGTCGATTTTGCCGTCGACGTCGCGACGTGGACGAAGGGCTCGGACCTCCTCGCCGGAACGGGCGAGCTTTCGATCGCCCTCGACGAGAACGAGCCCGCGGCGTTCTACCGCGTCGTCGAATCGGACGTCGCCCCGTCCCTGTAGCCATGGAGAGCCTTCCCGACATTCCGGCGATCGTGCCGACGGACCGCCGCGACTTCCAGTACGCCGAATGGTGGTTCGGGCGCTTCGAGCGGCTCCGCGCGCTGGCCGCCGAGGAGGGGCCGTCGTTCAAGGTGGCCTTCGTCGGCGACTCCATCACCGAGCACTGGGAGGCCGCCGGAAAGAACGTCTGGGACCGCGTCTTCGCCGGGCCGAAGTACCGGGCGATCAACCTCGGCTTCGGCGGCGACCGCACGGAGAACGTCCTCTGGCGCCTCCGGAACGGACAGCTCGACGGGCTCGACCCGGCGGCGGTCGTGCTGCTCGTCGGCACGAACAACTCCTTCCTGCGCAGCGAGAGCGAGGAGCCGCCGGACGACACCGCGCGCGCCGTCGCCGAAGTCGTGCGCACCATCCGCGAGCGCTGCCCGCGCGCCCGGGTGGTCCTTCACGCCATCCTGCCGAGCGGCGAGAGGCCCGACGACGCCAAGCGCCTCCGCGACGCCCGCGTCAACGAGCGGATCCGTCTGCTCGCGGACGGCCGGAACGTCCTGTGGTGCGACTTCGGGCCGAAGCTGCTCGAGCCCGACGGCACCCTCGCGAAGGAGACCGCGCACGACTTCGTCCATCTGACCGAGAAGGGCTACGAAATCTGGACCGCCGCGCTGCTGCCGTATCTCGATTGCTGCCTCGGCTTTTCGGGCGAACCGCCGTAGCGGCATCCTGGGGCCAGGGTGTCGGCGACCGGCGCTCTGATACTTTCGTATCATCCTCCGGAAGCGTTCGCGAACCGTTCGTATAATTGCCGCGGCGCTTCGCGGCGTGCAAGAATTCCGCCTCGTCGAACCCAACCGGTTCCGCGGGGCGGAACGAGGGGCTCGCGCAGAGAATCCACCACCGAAATCGAGGAACCGAATGAAAGCGAAGAATACGTCTGGCTTCACCCTCATCGAGGTCGCCGTCGCCGGCGCGCTCGTGGCGCTGCTGTCCGCCTGCGCCTTCCGCGGGATCGCCGTCGTGGAGCAGAGCTCCCGGGCGACGGCCCAGCGCATCGCCGCGCAGGGCGCGTGCCTGAACCGGTACGAGGAGCTCAAGGCCGTCGCCTTCGAGAACATCTCCGAGGAGTTCTATCCGGCCCGGCAGGTCGTGCTGGCCTCAATGTCGAAGGATCCGTCCCGGGGGCTCGTCATGGGGACGGTCCGGACGGCCATCACCAACGTCGTCGAGGACGGCGCCGAGTTCGCGATGGTCGACATCAAGTGCACCTGGACGTTCCGGGGCCGGACGCGCTCCGAGGAGCTGCACGGGCTGATCGCGAACCAGTACTCGACCTACGCGGAGTCGGGCAGCCTGAGCACCGGGGACCTGGAGCTCAACCCCAACTTCGAGCGCCCCGTCATGTTCTACGCCCTCGCGACGGACGGCTCCGTCTACACGCAGTCCACGCTCGCGAGCATGCCCGCCTCCTTCGAGGCGGTGACGATCGTCATGAAGCCGGGCGGGAAGCAGGCGCAGGAGATCTCGCTCGGCGAGGAGCACAAGCACGTGTCCAACGACAAGATCGTCTCCTACATCGCCCGCGACCCCGGGACGCCGATCATGGTGAACTTCGCCCGGACGACGAACCCCGAGACGAACGGCACGGACTACAGGATCTCGCTGTACAGCGAGGCCGTCTCGTTCTCGTACATGTGAGGAGGGGGCGGAAATGGAACCGACGGCCTCCCTCCGCGCCGCGACGCGCCGGCGCGCCGGCTTCACGCTCGCCGAGGTGCTGATCGCGTCTGCGGCGGGCTCGATCATCGTCGCGGCCGTCCTTTCGCTCTACCTCTTCCTCTCGAACGCGGGCCGCGCGCTCCGCTCGCAGGTCGAGTTCAACAACCAGGCCCGCGTCCTGCAGGCCGCCTTCGTCGACCTCGTCGAGGCCAACTTCTGCCTGCTCGTCGACGCGGACAACCGCGGCGTCCGCCTCTACTCGGACGAATCCGCGCTCGAGGCCGCGGCGAGCGGCGACGAGGAGGACACCGCCGAATGGATCGGCTACGAGGAGGGCCCGACCGTCCGCGAGTCGAGGATCGTCCATCGCAGGAACGGAAAGGGGAACGATCCGGCCCGCACGCTCTGCGAATGGGTCGGGCCGGCGGACAGCGGCATCCCGATGTTCCGCCTCGTGACGGGCGTTTCCGTCGCCCTCGCCGCCCACGTCGGCGATCCGGCGATCGGATCGGCCGAGCGCGACACGACCGGCCCCGGGCGCCAGGGCATGGACGTCGTCGTCATCGGCGCCTGCCGCAACCTCAAGAGGAAGCTCTAGCCATGACCGCCCGCCGCCATCCCGGAACCCGATCGCTCCGCAGCGCGGGCGTGGTCCTCCCCGCGGTCCTCGTGCTGGTGTTCACGACCTGCCTCGTCGTGGCGCTGGTCACGCGGTTCTCCGTCCGCTCGATGCGCCTCGCGCGCCGGACCCTCGACGTGCAGCGCGCGTTCGTCGTGGCGGAGTCGGGGCTCGCCTACGGCGTCAAGCGGGTCCAGGCCATCATCAACAACGAGAAGATCGCCGGGATCCGGGAGAAGTACGCCACGATCGCCGCCCCCGCGACGCCGGTCGACGCGGGCGAGTACGAGCTCCGCGTGAAGGTCGTCCTGGGCGACGGCACCGACTCCGGCGGCCCCGCCAGCACCGTCAGCTCCGCGTCGCAGTACGTGACCGTCTACGCCGGCGCGCGCAACCGCCTCTCCGGCGTGTCCTGCGCGCTCAAGCAGACAATCCTCGCGCAGGGGACCTCCCTGGGGGAGTACGGCGCGTTCTACGAGGGGGACTTCGAGGCCAACCCCGGCAACCCGGGCCAGACGTTCACCGGGAAGGTCCACTCCAACGGCTCCATGTACGTCACGAAGATCGCCAACTTCAACCGGAACCTCACCTGCGTCGGGCGCTTCCTCCACCAGCGCAAGAACACCGGGCTCGACGACTTCAACGACGGGGGCCTCTCGATCAACGTGGACAAGTCGACCGGGGACTGGTCCATGAACTACGACGTCGTGCTCAACGGCCAGTCGCGCGGGGCCTACCGCATGGCGACGGTCCGCTTCGGGGACGACGCCGAGCTCGGGACGGAGGAGAAGGACCGGCAGAAGAAGGCGAAGAAGATCTGGGACGGGACCCGCTACGTCGACTCCAGCCTCGGCGACGCGGAATGGGTCGCCCAGTCGTCCCTCTACTACGGCAACGCCGTGCAGACGGGCGACAACGGCGTCACCAAGCTCACCCCGCCGATCGGCGCCGAGAAGGACAACCACTACCTGATCGAGCCGCCGAAGACCCGCTGGGACTCCGACTACAACGCCGAGGCCGAAAGCCAGAAGCTGGCGCGGAAGGCGGCGCTCTACCTGCACGTCGACGCCGACGGCAACTACAGTCTCTACCGCGGGGTCGGCTCCGACGGCGCCCGCGGCGAGGACATCACCCACCTGCTCAAGAGGGCCGTCCCGGCCATCGCCTCGACGAACGTCAGCTCGCAGTCCTACGGCGACGTCGTGAATCCGGGGCTGAACTTCGAGGACAACTGGACCCGGTCCAAGAGGAGGACCACGGCGCACGTCTGCACCGTCTACGACAAGGACACGGTGACGACCGGCGCCTACAACCTCGCGAACCGTGGCTCGGAGGGCCAGAACGGCGGGGCGATCCAGACGGACAACTACTTCGTGGACCGGCGCATCCAGTGGGTGATGAAGCCCGTCGACCTCTACCTGGACGAGATCCTGCGGAGGAACTCCCCGCTCCGGCGCATCCTCGACGCGGCGCCCGGCGGGGACGAGGGGCCGGACAAGATCATCTACGTCGACGTGGACGAGCCGGCCTTCGTTCCGGTCGGCCGCTACGACGCGGAGACGGGCACGGACCGCGCCGACGGGGGCACGGGCCGGATCAGGCCCATCCCCTGCGTCCGCATCCGGAACGGAGCCGACCTGCAGGGCAGCGACGTCAGCATCGTCACGGCCCGCCACCTCTACGTCGAGGGCAACTTCAACACGAACGGGAAGGGAGCCCGGGACGCGGCCTCCACCGAGGACGTCCCCAGCGCGATGCTCGCCGGCGACACGGTCACCACGCTCTCCAACTTCTGGCAGCAGCACCACTACGACCCCAACTTCTCGGTCTGCCTCGGCGTCAGCGGCGACTACGTCTGGAACGCCGCCGCCGCGAAGCTGGAGATCGACCAGACGGACGGCGCGCAGCTCTCCGATCGCGTCGGAGGGGGTATCACGCGCATCATCCAGTCCCACATGGAGGAGGAGGAGCAGGCCCCCGGCGAGGCGTCCTTCACCGACAAGGCCGGCGGGATCCACTACTTCCGCGGGCGGGCCAGCGAGACGACGGTCAACGCCGTCTGCATGCTCGGGATCATCCCCTCCATCCCCGTGGAGGAGTCGCAGGACTTCCACCAGGACAACAACTACTCGGGCGGGTTCGAGAACGTCTTCCGGTGGATCGAGGACTGGAAGCAGGTCAAGCTCCACTTCAACGGGACGGTCCTCTGCCTGTACGACGTGCAGGAGCCGGAGTACCGCTGGCGGATGTCCTCGACCGCCGAGGGCGGCTTCAACTACGACGGCGAGAACCTGGACTCCTACGTCAACTTCGGCGGCAACTACCAGTACAAGAAGAAGAAGTCGTCCAAGTACCACGTCTTCCCGGACATGCCGGACTGGTCCTACCTCCGCATGACCCCGCCCGGCCTGCCGAACTTCTTCTCCGCCCGCGAGACCGAATGGTCGCGCGTGGCGTGGAGCAGCGTCTGGGACGACTAGGGTGCATGCGGCGGGCGTATACCTTCGGGTGATTGTCCGTGGACCGCGGTTCCTCTAGACTCGCCGGCGTCTTTCCCCAACACATGAAAGGACCACCCATGACCTTCCGTCGCATGCCTCTCTCCGCGCCCTTCCTCCCGCCGAAGGGACTCGCATTCGCGGCCGCCGCGCTGCTCGTCGTCGCGGCGTCCGCCGCCCGCGCGGAATACGATTCCGCCTCGCGCTGGATCTGGGGCGCGGCAGAGGCGCAGTCGCACGAGACCTATTCGTTCCGCGCGGCATTCGACGTGCCGGGGCCGGTTCGTCGGGCGTCCATCAAGGTGTACGTCGACGACGGCGCCCTGTACTGGATGAACGGCACGTCCTTCTCGCGCAACGCGATCGTGGACGGCAACGGCCTGCAGCAGGGGCGCAACGTCCTCGCGATGCTCGCGACGAACCACGTGAGCAAGGCGGGGATCATCCTCCGCGGGGACATCGAGCTCACGGACGGCCGCCACGTCGTCGTCAACAGCGACGCGCAGACCTTCAAGGTCGCGGACGGCATCGCGGCGGGCGACTGGCACGATCCGAGCTTCGACGATTCCTCCTGGCGCGCGGCGACGGAGATCGGCGACGCGTGGACGCCCATCGCCGGGGACATCACGCCCTACGTGAACAACTGCACGACGGAGGAGGAGCGCGCGGCCCGGGCCGCACGGCTGGCGGGGGACACGCCCGACGCGCGGATCGTCTACACCAACGGCATGCCGAAGATCTCGCTCAACGGGACGCTGGTCGAGCCCGTGTTCAACCAGAGCGGCGTCGACAGCGACTACTGCAAGCAGGCGGTCGCGAAGATGGCGAATCTCGGAATCACGATCAACCAGCTCAACCTGCGGCCCTCCGAATACGAGAAGGCGGCCGGCTCGTACCAGTTCACCGCTCTCGGCGACAAGGCCGCCGCGCTGCTCCAGGCGGCGCCCGACGCGCGCATCCTGGTGCTGATCCGCATGGAGCTGCCGAAGTGGCTTGCGGCGCATCCGGAGGAGCGGATCGGCTACGCCAGGGGCGACATCGTCAGCGACGGCGACGAGCGCACGGACCGCGTCGCGCGGCCCTCGCCGGCCTCGGCCGCCTATTGCGCCGAGGTGCAGAGCCTCCTGACGCAGCTCGCCGCCTACATCAAGGCGCAGTCGTGGGGCAACCGCGTCATCGCGGTTCGCCCCTGCTGGGGCATCTATACCGAGTGGCACATGTACGGGATGGACGAGGGCCCGGACACGGGGCTTCGGATGACCGAGGCGTTCCGCCAATGGAAGAACGGGAAGTACGCGGGCCAGGACCCGCCGACGATGTCGGAGCGCAGGAACGACAACGACCGCTTCTTCCTGAACCGCGCGAGCAATGCGACCGAGCAGAAGGTGATCGACTTCTACGAGTGCCAGGCCACCGTGATCGCCGACCTCATGACGAACGTCGCGCACACCGTCAAGACCGAGCTCCCCGGGCGCCTCGTCGGCATGTACTACGGCTACGTCATGACGACCCACCAGCCGGAGGCGGCGAACGTGATGATCGACCGGGTCCTCTCCTCGCCGGACGTCGACTTCATGTCCAATCCCGCCGACTACACGGAGGAGTGCCGGCTCGCGGGCGGCGCCTACTACCACCGCACGATTCCGGCGACCTTCCACCGCCACGGCAAGCTCGTCATGCTCGAGGACGACATGCGGCACCACCATGTCTCCGACTACGTCCAGCTCCAGTACATCTGCACCCGCAGCGACCGGGAGTCGGCGATGACCACGCGCCGCAACTGGCTCAACCGCTACTTCGACGGATGCGGCCTCCAGATGCTCGACCCCGAGCACGACATCGACAAGCGGCCGTTCTCGATGGACACGCCGCCCGTCCTGCAGGCCATCGCCGACACGCAGCGCGTCCTCGGGCAGATCGGCGCGCGGCCGGAGGACTCCGGCAACGAGGTCGCCGTCGTCGCCGACTGGCGCGAGCGCCTGCGGTGCTCGAACGTCGAGACGTTCACGCACGCCCTCGTCTACACGCACTCCCTGCCGGGCCTCTACGCGTCGGGCGTGCCGTTCGACTTCATGTCGCTCGACGACTTCCTCGCCCAGCCCGCGGGCCGCTACCGCAAGGCCGTCTTCCTCAACGTCTTCGCGCCGGAAGGCGAGATGCGGACCGCGCTGCAGCAGCGCGTCTCCGCCTCCGACTTCAAGTCGGTCTGGCTCTTCCACTGCCCGTTCAGCCTCCCGTCGTCGCAGGCGACGGTGCGCGATATCAACAACATGCCGTACCACGTCACCAACCCGACGGTGTGGCGTGACCTCCTCGTCGGGATGGGGGCCACGCCGATCGCGCCGATCGGGCATTGCGTCCGCCGCCACGGCGACGTCCTCATGTTCCACACGGCGTCGAACGCGACGATCCGGATCAGCCTGCCGGCCGGCATGGAGCGGGTCCGCGAGCTCTACACCGGCGAGGTCTACGACTCCTCCGAGCTGACGCTCCAGTCCGACGGGCCGAACACCTGGGTGTTCAAGGCGGTTTCGTCCGCGTCGGAATCGTGGCAGGTCGGCGACTCGGTCGTCGCCACGCTCGACGCGGACGGCGTCCTGACCCTCTCGGGCTCCGGGGCGATGGACGACTTCGCGGCCGCGTCCGACGCGCCGTGGGATCCGGCGGCGGTCTCCGCCATCGAGATCGGCGACGGCGTGGTCCCCGGCGCGAACGCCTTCGCGTCGCTCCCCGACGCGGTGCCGGTGCGCCTGTCTCTGGGCGAGCTGCGCGGCGGCTTCTCCTCCGCCGTTCCCGACGGAATGGCGCTCGTCTCGACCACCGAGCTCGAGGCGCCCGGGATCGCGACGCTCGCGATCGAGGGCGGCACCGCGGTCCTCGGCATCGCGGTCTGCACCAACGCCGACCTCAATGCCAAGGCCGCGGACTGGGCCCCCGTCTCGCTCAAGAAGGCCGACCTCGGCGTCAGCGCGGACGGCACGCGGATCCTCGTCCCCGTCCCCGTGAACGCCGACCGCGGCTTCATGCTCCTGCGCTCCGGCGCCCCGGAATAGCGCGCCGGGACGTATACTTCCGGGTGATGGTCGTTGGGCGGCGTTTGGCGTAGACTGGGCGCCGTCTTGCCACAACCATCGAAAGAACCTCCCATGAGACCCCGGACTCCGCTCCTTGCCGCGCTCGCCTGCGCAGCCGCCATCGCCGCCCCCTTCGCCGCCGTCGCCGGCGAGAAGGTCGTCAAGACCGGCGACACGCTCGTCTTCATGGGCGACTCGATCACCTGGTACGGCGTGACCAATCGCCACGGATACGTCAATCTCGTCGTCCGGGGCCTCGCCGCGAACGGCATCGACGTGACCTGGTACGGCGCGGGCGTGAAGGGCGACAAGTCGGCCGCGATGCTCGCGCGGTTCGACGCCGACGTCCTCGCGCACGATCCCGACGTCGTCACCATCAGCGCGGGCGTCAACGACGTCTGGTACCAGGACGCGAACTCGACGTATGAAAAGTTCTACGCCAACGAGCTCCAGATGGTCGCCAAGACCAAGGCCGCCGGCGCCGTTCCCGTCCTTCTTTCGCCGACCACGGCGGCCGGCGAGGCGGAAAACGGCGAAATCCGCCGGTACGCGGCCGGCGTCAGGGAGATCGCCGCCGCCGAGGGCGTTCCGTATGCCGACACCTTCCACGCCGTGCGCGGCTGGATCAACGACATCGACAATCCGCGCCTGAGCGAACAGGCCGGATACAACATGGGCGGGCGCGCCGCGACCGTCGACGGCGTCCACATGGCGCCGACGGGCGATCGGCAGATGGCGCGCGCCGTCCTCGCCGCGTTCGGACTCGACGCCGCGGAGATGTCCGCCGCGGAAGCGGCTTGGAACGCGGACGAGACGCTGATCGTCAAGGAGACCTATTCGGACGAGCCCTCCGCCGCCGTGAAGCTCTCCGCCGCCGAATACGCGGCGTTCGAGTCGGCGGCCGCCGCCCGCGGACTCTCCGTCGACGCCTTCGCGAAGCAGGTCTTCCGCCAGGGCATCGACTCGCTTGCGGCGAACCCCGCGAACGAGTCCGAGGCGGCTGGCGCCTCCATCGCGCTCGCGGCCTCCGTCCCGGTCTCCTTCGCGGGCTACGACAAGCTCCTGCATGCGGCGGATCGGATCGACGGCACCTTCGACGACGCCTGCAAGTCCGCGCTCCTGCGCGGAGTGCGCGAGTGCGCCGCCTACGCGGCGCCGGCCCCCGCCGCGCCCGTCCTCGAGGAGTTCTTCGTCCAGCCCGCGTCCACGGTCGTCACGCTCTCCGGCATGATCGCCTCGCCGGGCGCCGGGGCGAGCGCGTGCGACATCGCCTTCGCCTGCGGCACCGACGCGGACAGCCTCGGGCCGGAGCGGATCGTCCTCGCCGGGCAGCGCAACCGCTTCGTCGCCTGGATCAAGGGCCTGACCCCGGGAACCACCTACCACTGGACGGCGTCCGTCGTCAACAATGCGACGGGCCGCCTCGGCACCCGGCGGCAGGGCAGCTTCACTACCGCCGCCTCCGGGACCGGCGCGCTCGAGCCCAGCGGAGACGACGACACGGCGGCCCTGCAGGCGGCGATCGACGCCGCGGCGGCCGCCGGCGGAACCGTGACGCTCGCCGGAGGGACCTACCTCGTCGACGCGGAACTGGCGATCACCGGCGGCGTCACCGTCGCCGGCAGTGGCTGGCGGACGACGGCCATCCGGCAGCGGGCGACCAAGCGCGTCGCGACCCTCGACGGCGGCTCGACCCTCCGCGGCGTCACGCTGACGGGCGGCGTCACGTCCGGCGGATACAATCACGGCGGCGGCGTCTATCTGTCGGACGGCTCCCTCGTCGAGTGCCGCGTCCTCAAGAACCTCGCCGGCGCCACCGGGAACTCGTGCTTCGGCGGCGGGATCTTCCTCGACAAGGGCACCGTCGAGCGCTGTGCCGTCGTGCAGAACCAGGTGGGCATGAAGGGCGCCACCTACTGCGCCGGGGGCGGAATCGGGTGCCGCGACCAGACGGTCCGCGGCGAGGCCGTCGTCGACGCGTGCCTCGTCTGCGGGAACCGGGCGTTCGGCAATGGCGGCGGCATCGGTCTGGACCTCTTCTACAAGAACTACGCCCGCACGGTGCGCAACACCACCATCGTCGGCAACCGGGCGAGCGGAACGGGCGGCGGAGTCCATTCGGCGAACGACACGGGCAAGAAAGCGTCGCTGGTTGACTGCATCGTCGCAGGCAACGCCTCCGGCACCGCGGAGAAGACGGTGGACATGAGCTACGCGGGCGGCGTGGACTACTGCCTCTTCGACGTCCCGGCCGACAAGCTCGGCGATCACAGCGCGACGGGCGAGCCCAAGTTCGGGAACGCCGCGGCGGGCATTTTCACGATTGCTCAGGATTCCCCCGCGAAAGGCGCCGGCACGGCGACCGGCGTCGCCCTCGACCTCGCGGGCAGCGCCTTCGTCGATCCGCCCTCGATGGGCTGCTACGAATACGGCAGCGTGTCCGACGGCGAGGGCCTCGGCCCCGGAGGCGGCGAAGGGAGTGGCGGACAGCCTGCGGCCAGGCCGCGAGCGGTGTTCTCCATCGACTGACTCCAGGTCTGCCCGAAGCCCGGACGCGCTTCCGCGTATAGTCCGCGGATGGTACTTTCGTATAAGTTCCAAGACGGCCGCCGTGCGGTATGATAGGTCCCGTGACAACCACCCCGTGAATGGAGTCGCCGACTATGAAACCCAAACACACGATCCTCGATTGGATGGCCGTCTCGCTCGCCTGCGTAGCCGGCCTCGCTTCCGCCGATCCGATCCAGCCGGAGCCGGGGGCAACTCCCGCCGACACGCGGCAGACCATCCAGGCCGCGATCGACGCGGCTGCGTCGACCGGCGGCACCGTCACCCTCGCCGCGGGAACGTTCGAGATCGACGCGCAGCTGATGGTCACGAACGGCGTCACACTCGAAGGCCAGGGCTGGGACAGCACGATCATCAAGCAGACGGCGACGCCCGGCGCGAACACGCGTGTTGTGACGATCGACGACGGATCGACGGTCTCGCACGTGACGCTGACGGGTGGACGAACCTCGGCCACCTGGGCAAGTGGGTCTGGAGCGGGCGCCTATGTCAAGAACGGGACGATCTCCTGGTGCCGCGTTTCCGGCAATGCAACAGGCGTAGGGACCGCGACTGCGAACAACCTCTATGGCGCTGCCGTCAGCTTCTATGAAGGGAAAGGCAGAATCGATCACTCGATCATCGATTCCAACGAGGGAGGATCGAGGAACGGGTATTGCCATGGCGGCGGCATTGGCATCTACAATCCGTCCGGGGCAATCACGATTGACGCGAGTATGGTTTTCGGGAACAACGCGACGGGGGATGGCGGCGGCATCTATGCGAGCTTCGGAAACTATCATAATCTATTGACCGTTCGGAATTCGACGATTGCGGGCAATGAATCTTCCGGCACTGGCGGAGGCGTGTACACGGCGGAGTATTATGCCGCCAACAAATTCAGCTTCGCGTTCGTCAACAGCCTTCTCGCGGACAATGTTTCGGGAAGCGAAGGCGCCGATCCGAACCTCACGCTGCCCAGTGACAATCGAATCGTGTCGGGCTACGCGGCTCAATTCTCCAACAACCTGTTCGCGAACGGGACCGCCGCTCTTGGAACCCAATCGCAGAGTGTCTCCGGTAGCGGCGAGGCGTGGTTCGTCGACGCGGCGAACGGCGACTACCACCTGACCGCGACTTCGCCCGCGATCGGCGAGGGCGCGACCTACGCGGGCATCGGCGTCGACCTCGACAACGTCGCGTTCGCCAATCCGCCTGCCGTGGGCTGCTACGAGTACGGCGAGCGCGCTGCGGATCCCGCGTTCGATCCGGCGCCGGGCTCCACGTTCTATCCATCGGCGAGCGTGACGCTCTCGTGCGCGACGGAAGGGGCGACGATCTACTACACGACCGACGGCTCCGTCCCGACGGATTCCGGCACGGAATACACCAGCCCGATCGTCCTCGACGCCACGACGACGATCAAGGCGCGCGCCTATGCAACAGGCAAGGGTCCGAGCGGCATCGTCTCCGCGACCTATACGTTCAAGCGTCCCGTGCCGAAGCCGTCCGCGTTCAAGAAATCGGTCGAAATCACGCTCGCGACCGACGCCCTCGCCGGAATTCCGTCCGGCGTTCCCGCGCTCGTGCGGCTGGACGAGTCGGTCATCGTCGGATTCGACTACGGCGATTTCACACTTCCGAACGGCGGCGACCTGATGTTCTTCGACGAAAACGGGGCCCCGCTTCCCCACGAAGTCGACACTTGGGACGAAAACGGCGAGTCGCTCGTCTGGGTCAAGCTGGCATCGACCGCCGAGAACACGAAAATCTTCATGTACTACGGCAACGGAACGGTTTCGTCCGAGGAGCCCGAGGACGTCTGGACCGACTATGTTGGCGTCTGGCACTTCGAGGAGGCGACGGCGGCTGCGGCGGCGAATTCGCACGGCACGTACTCGAACTCCACGGCGATCGTCGGAATCGACGGCAACATCGCCGAACATACGGTCACGAACGAGGCCGGTCGCATCGGAAAAGGATTCCGCGTCAACGACTCGACGGGCAAGGGGCTCGGGAATTTCAACTACGGCGGCGTGTGGGTGAACGATTCCGGCGACGGCAGCCCCGTCGACGGCGGCCAGAACTTCACCATCTCCGGCTGGTTCAAGCACGGCAACTTCGACTATTCCTGGGACCATCTCTTTTACAAGCGGGAGAAGTCGAACAATTCGACCGACAAGTCTTCATACAAAGACGCCTTTGCGATTGAATGCAATGCCAGTTCTGGAACCACGCCCAATCCATATGCACGAGGTTCAAGCAATACTGGTGGGCACAAAGGTCTTCCAAACAATCTGGTTGACCAGTGGGGCTATCTGACTTTTGTCTATGAAGGTAACGTATGCCGTCTCTATGAGAATGGCGGTTCTTTGAGCTGGGTGACAATCACTCCCTGCATCGACAACGACTCGCCGCTCGTCTTCGGCAACAACTGCAATGTCGCTGCCGGCCTGATCGGCGACTCCGCGTGGAACGGCTGGATCGACGAAGTCCGCTACTCGGCTGGCTCGAAGAGCGCCGCGTGGGTCGCGGCGGAATACGCGGCGATGAACGTGTCCGCGACGGACATCTTCGCCTACGGCGCGGCGACGAGGCCCCAGTCGGCTGGCGCGGTCATCTCCGTCCGGTAGCGCCGGCCCGCGCCGGCAACTACACTTTCGTACCATTGTCCGGGGACCGGGACCTGTGGTAGAGTGGGATCGTGCTTCCAACCCAGCCGACCCCATGAACACCACGACCCGACCGCTTCCCGTCCTCGCCCTCGTCGCGTGCGCGTCCGCCGCCTTCGCGCAGGGGCCCGGCTCCGTCCTCTTCGAGGAGGATTTCACGAACTACGGCGAGACCGCGCCCGGCGTGGCGGCGAAGGACGGGATCTCCGTCGACAACGACCCGATCTGGACCTGCACGGCGGACCTGTGCGTCCGCCCGAAGGAGAGCTTCGCCCTCTACGAGAGGCCGATCGCGCTGGCGCCGGACGGCCGCTTCGACCTCCGCTTCGACTTCTGCCTCGCCGACGCCTCCACGAACAACCCGGCCGGGTTCGACCTCGTGCTCGGCGACGGCGCCCGGACCTTCGCGATCCCCGTGACGGCGGCCCGCGTCGGGGACGTCCCGCAGGACCCGCCGATCCCCAACCACGTCTGGAAGGGGCTGCTCGTCAAGGCGTCCGGCGAGACGGGCGAGCTCTACCTGGCGACGGACCGCCGGTTCGCCCGCATCGGCGAACTCCGCTTCGGGTTCCGTCCGACGGAGTTCAACTTCGCCGTCCACGCGGGCTGCGGGTTCAACCTCGCACGGCTGCGGGCGTCGACGCCGGAGGCCGTCCCGGAGCATCCCGCCTCGGCGCACTTCGCCTCGTTCGCGTCCCTCCGCCAGCCGCTCGAGGGCGCACAGGCGGGGCCGGCGCGGCTCGCGCTGGAGGTGCCCGAGGGCACGCGCGAGGGCGTCGCGTTCCAGCCGTGCGGCACGAACGAATTCGGCCGGATCGTCGTCGCCTGGGAGGACGGCTCCGAGGATTCCTTCCCGCTCGCGGTCTCGGCGCAGTCCCAGAGCCTCCGCATCGACATGCTCGGCCGGAAGAAGGGCGAGAAGGTCGTCCTGCCGGACTGCAAGCTCTCGATCTGCGGGGCCGAACAGTACGTCCGCCCGAACCTCCGGCGGTTCCAGTCGAGCTACTCCATCGAGCCGCAGGGCATCGACGTCCTCCGCGACTGGGACGAGCTCCCGCCGGCGTCGGAGCACGTCTTCGCGGTCGACCTCGCGCGCCGGAACGGCCGGCTGGAGCTGTGGATCGACGGCTCGTACGCCAAGGCCCTCGAGAAGGCCCCGCCGGCCTCCAAGGGCGGGGCGCCGGCGGCCGCGGTCCGGGCGAAGTCCGTCGCCTTCGAGCTCGGCGGGGGCGTGCGCTACGCGCGACGTCCGCCGGTCCGCGCCGTCGACGGCGTCTTCACGAAGCTCGACTTCGCGGCGAATCCGCGCGCGAAGTCGTTCGCCGGCGGCGAGCTCGTCGGCATCGCGCCCGGCGACGCGGAGATCGGCGGCTACCCGATGAGGGTCGCCCGGCCGATCGACTCGGCCGACGTCGCGATCTGCCACCAGGCGATGGGCAACTGGGCGCTGGAAGTGGAGGAGTACCACGGTCGCTCGCCGCTCGACGGCTTCCCGAGCGCGATCCACTACCGCGTCCCCGCGGCGCCGTACGGCCGCGCGGGCGTGCTCTTCGCGCTGGACGACGACCCGGCGAAGGACCGGATCCTCACGCTGCGCCTCGGCCACTACATGCCCAACGGCTCGGGCGGGAACATGAGCGGCGCCGTGACGCTGGACTTCACGGACGGCGTGCCCGACCATTGCCGCGAGGTCGGCGCGGTGCGCGCCGGAGGGCGGCTCCACACGCTCTACTTCGCGGACGTGCCGCTCGACATCGGGGGCATCGTCGACCTCACGACCTCGTGCGACTACCTCGACTTCGACGTCACCGGCAAGCCGTGGGAGAACTTCCAGCAGCTGGACAACTCCATGAAGCCGGACCCCGCCTCGCGGAGCGCGTTCAACCTCTTCGGCGTGACGCTCCGGCAGGCGGAGTACTCGTTCGAGCAGCGCCAGGCGCAGCCCGGCAACGTCTTCACCGAGGACGAGACGGACCGCTCGACGACCTTCCGCGTGACGGCGCTCGTCGACGGCGCGAAGGGGCGTCTCGCCTGGACGGCGCTGAACGAGGACGGCGAGAAGGTTCTCTTCGGCCACGAGCCGTTCGAGCTCGCCCGGCGCGGCGACGCGAAGGACGTCCGCGTCGACTTCGGAGCCAGGACCGGCCGCGGCATCTACACGCTTTGCATCTGGGCGTTCGATGCCCGGGACGGGCTCGTCTTCTTCCACAACGGGACGTTCGCCATCCTGCCCGCGAAGGGGCGGCGATGGGGGATGTTCGAGTCGCCGTACGCGACCTGGTGGTTCGACGCCCACGGCTCGCCCGGGGAGGCTGAAATCGGCTTCCCGATCATCACCAAGGCCGGCATCCGCAAGGCGAGCTGGCGCGAGCCGACGCGGGAGGAGCAGGAGCGCTGGGGCGTGACGCGCTGCGGCAACGTGATGGGGCTCGGGCAGAACGGCAACGGCGCCTTCGACGCGCCGGGGAGCGGGTTCTCGCCCGGCGTCGTGAAGGAGAAGGGCCCGGACGGCCAGACGGTCTCGAAGGAACTCTCCGGCGAGGAGCGCTTCGTGCGCGACCTGCGGGAGAAGATCGCGAAGAAGACCTGGGTCGACCACGTGATGATCTGGCACGAGTCGGGCCCCAAGGGCGGCATCCCCGAGGAGCTGCTCGGCCTGCCCGTCCCCGAGGACACGCCGAAGAACCGGGCGAAGAGCTACTACATGATGGAGAGCGCGCGCCTGATCCGCAAGCACTTCCCGGACCTGCGGATCCAGATCGGCAACTGCTCCGCCGGCATGGGCGCCGCGGTGTGGCCGCTGCGCAACGGCGCGTCGCCCGACAGCTTCGACTGCCTCGGGATGGAGTCGCCCGCGCAGGTCGTCCCGACCGAGCGCCTCACGGAGATCGGGCTCCTCGGCATGCTCGTCTCGCAGGACGCCGCCTCGCGCCTCGCCGGGCGCAAGGTCCCGCTCAACGGCGCGTGGGAGTTCACCTACCGCGCCGACCGCGACTGCGGCGAGGAGCTGCAGGCCGAGTGGCACGCGCGCGACACGCTCGTGTGCCTCGCGCACGGCTTCCGGCTGATCTCGCCGGGCATCCTCTTCGACTGCCGCAACGGCTACTACAACGGCCTCTGGGGCGGCGCGGGCCTGCTGCGCCGCGCGCCGTACGTCTACCCCAAGCGCGCCTACGTCGCCTACGCGGTGCTCACGAAGGTGCTGGACGACGTCGCGTTCGAGAAGGCGCTCCCGACCGGCTCCGGCACGGCCTACGCCTACCAGTACAAGCGTGCGGACGGCAAGTGGGTCACGGCGCTCTGGTTCCAGCGCGGCGAGGGCGAGATGGAGGTCGAGTCCGGCGGCGGCACGGTCACGAAGATGTACGGGCGGGAGTCGGCGCTGGCGCCCGGCAAGGCCGTCGTGGCGGCATCCGGCGCGCCGGTGTACCTCACGACGGACGCGCCGCTCGGGGGCGTCCGGATCGTCGGTCGCTCCTTCCGCCAGGACGAGGCGCTCGCGGCCCGCGCCAAGGTCGCCTCGGCGCTCGAAAGCGCGGACCTCTTCGAGCCGCCCGAGCCCGACCCGCAGTTCGAATCGGCCCACCACGAGTGGTTCCCGTACCTCAAGCCCTCGAAGTACGCGATCGCGACGGTCGAGGACGGGGAGAAGGGCCCCTGCGTGGAGGTGGCGCTCGACCCCGCCAACGAGAAGGGCTACACCGAGTACGTCACCGAGTACACGACGCTGCGCTTCAGGGAGCCGGTGCCGGTCGGGGGCGAGCCGGAGCTGCTGGGCGTGTGGGTGAAGGGCAACTCCAACGGCGGGCAGATCCGCTTCGAGATCGAGGACGCGGACGGCGAGGTCTTCCGGAACCTCTCCACCGGGCGCTCGTGGGCGTGCGACATCATGGACTGGCCGGGCAACCTCGCGGTCTCCTTCGACGGGTGGAGCTTCGTCTACCAGACGCTCGGGCCGACGGACCTCGTGCCGACGCACTCGCCGGGCCCGTACAAGGAGCAGTGGGCGAGCGGCGGCGGCGACAAGCGCATCCGCTTCCCGATCAAGGTCCGCGCGATCACCGTGGGCTCGTACCGGCACCTCTTCACCCCGCTCGGCTTCGACCTCTCGAAGCCCATCGGGGCGCCCCTCCGCCTCAAGGACCTCGGCGGCGTCTACCGGTAGCACCCGCAAGAGGGCGCTCGCGCACTCCCGATGGGAGGATTGCGGGCGGGGGCGCGGGGTGGTAGAATTGGCGGGCATGAACGACCGCGGCCGCTTCTCCCTGCTCGGCGCCTGGGCGCTCGCCTTCGGGTGCGCGCTGGGCTGGGACGCGCTGTCCATTCCGTGGACGACGCTCCTCCCGGCGGCCGGCCCGCTCGGCACCGCGATCGGCGTCCTCGCCGGCGGGCTCGCGATGGCGCTCGTCGCCTGGAACTTCCACTTCCTCCTCAACCGCCGCCCCGGCCCCGGCGGCGTCTACGCCTACGCGAAGGCCGCCTTCGGCATCGACCACGGCTTCCTCTGCGCGTGGTTTCTCTGCCTCACCTACGCGGCCATCGTCTGGGGCGATGCGGCGGTGCTCGTCCTCGTCGCGCGCTTCGCGCTGGGCGACGTCTTCCGCGTCGGCCCGTCCTGGACGGTCGCCGGGCTGGAGGTCTTCGCCGGGGAGGCGCTGCTCTCGGTCGGCGCCGCGGCGCTCGCGGCCGCGGTCTGCTGCCGGCGCCGCCTCGCGGTGCGCGCGCTCGTCGCGATGTCGCTCGCGTTCGCCGCGGGGATCCTCGCCTGCTTCGCGGCGGC
>CACWKU010000001.1 GCA_902761575.1 uncultured bacterium | reverse complement strand
CGGCTTCTCCTTCGCCGCGGAACGCGGCGAAGGAGAAGCCCTCCACCTTGCTCGCGTGCATCTGGAGGAAGCGGGCGGCGTTCCAGATCTTGGTGCCGAAGTTGCGGCCGATCTCGAACTTGTCCATCGAGATGAAGACGTCGATGCCGGGGGAGGTCGTCTGCATCAGCGTGAAGCGCAGGGCGTCGGCGCTGTACTTGCCGATGATCTCGAGCGGGTCGAGGGAGTTGCCGAGCGACTTGGACATCTTGCGTCCCTGCGCGTCGCGGACGACGCCGTGCAGGACGACGTTGCGGAACGGGACGTCGCCCATGAACCGGCAGCCGGCCATGATCATGCGCGCGACCCAGAAGAAGATGATGTCGGGCGCGGTGCAGAGGTCGGTCGTCGGGTAGTAGCGGGCGAGGTCCGCGGTCCTGTCGGGCCAGCCGAGCGTGGAGAACGGCCAGAGCCACGAGGAGAACCACGTGTCGAGGACGTCGGGGTCCTGCGTGATCTTCTCGGCGCCGGCGCCGCACTTGGGGCAGACCGTCGGCTTCTCGGTCGCGGCCCATTCGTGGCCGCACTCGCAGGTGTAGACGGGGATGCGGTGGCCCCACCAGATCTGCCGGGAGATGCACCAGTCGCGGATGTTCTCCATCCAGTTGAAGTAGGTGTTCTCGTAGCGCTTGGGGGTGAAGACGATGCGGCCGTCGCGCACGACCTCCATCGCCTTCTCGGCAAGGGGCTTCATGCGGACGAACCACTGCTTGGAGAGGCGGGACTCGACGACGGTGTGGCAGCGGTAGCAGTGGCCGACCTGGTTGTCGTAGTCCTCGACGTGGTCGAGGAAGCCGCCGGCGTCGAGGTCGGCGACGATCTTCTCGCGGCAGGTGAAGCGGTCGAGCCCGGCGTAGGCGGCGCCGGCAAGTTCGTTCATCGTGCCGTCGCCGTTCATGATGTTGATCTCCTCGAGGCCGTGGCGCTTGCCGACGAGGAAGTCGTTCGGGTCGTGGGCGGGGGTGATCTTGACGATGCCCGTGCCGAACTCGCGCTCGACGTAGTCGTCGGGCAGGACCGGGATCTCGCGCCCGGTGAGCGGGAGGATCACGGTCTTGCCGTGGAGGTGCAGGTAGCGCTCGTCCTTGGGGTTCACCGCGACGGCCGTGTCGCCCGGGAGCGTCTCGGGGCGGGTCGTGGCGACCATGATGTAGTCCTGGTAGGCCTCGCCCTTCACGCCGAGCTCGGAGCCGACGACGGGGTAGCGCACGTACCAGAGATGGCCGTGGTTGGGCTCGTGCTCGATCTCGTCGTCCGCGAGGGCGGTGCCGCAGCGCGGGCACCAGTTCACGATGTAGTTGCCGCGGTAGACGAGGTCCTTCTCGTACATCTCCGTGAAGACCTCGGCGACGGCGCGCGAGAGGCCCTCGTCCATCGTGAAGCGCTCGTGCGACCAGTCGCAGGAGCAGCCGAGGGCGCGAAGCTGGCGGACGATCGTGCCGCCGTACTGCTTCTTCCACTCCCAGACGCGCTCGACGAAGGCCTCGCGGCCGAGGTCCTGGCGGCGCTTGCCCTCCTTGCGGAGCGCCTTCTCGACGACGTTCTGCGTGGCGATGCCGGCGTGGTCGGTGCCGGGGACCCAGAGCGTGTCGTCGCCGCGCATGCGGTGCCAGCGGACGAGGACGTCCTGGATCGTGTCGTTGAGGGCGTGGCCCATGTGGAGGATGCCCGTCACGTTGGGCGGCGGGATGACGACCGAGTAGGGTTTGCCCCGGCCGGACGGCTTGAACGCGCCGGTGTTCTCCCAGATCGGGTACCACTTGGCCTCGACGGCCTTGGGATCGTAGTGCTTGTCCATATTCGCAAGGGGCCCGCGCGGCGGCGGCCGTTCCGGCCGCGCGCGCGGCCCCCGGTTGGTTGTTGTTCGGAAGGTTCGTTCGGAAAGGACGCAGTTGGTTCAAAAACGGACGCAAGCCCGGAGGTGTCGCGTGCAAGGGGGAACTTGCGAACGGCGGCGGAGCCGCCCTGCGAACCTGCGAACTTGCGAACGCGCGCGGCAGGGCCGCGCGCTAGAAGCGAACGCCGGCCTGGAAGTAGCCGATGGTGTCGTCGTTGAAGATGTCGGCGCCGCCGGAGACGTAGACGCCGTTGGCGAAGCGGAACTCGCCGCCGACGGTGATGCCCCAGTTGTTGTCCTTGATCTGCTCGTAGCCGTCCATGTCGATCGTCGTGTAGATCGGGCCGGCGAAGATGCCGACCGCGGTCGGGAACATGGCGTGGGAGAGGAACGAGTCGTTGTAGATCCCGAAGGTGAGCGAGGCGTCGAACTGCGTCCACGAGAGCTCGTTCGGGTCGGAGTGCGAGACCTCCATCCCGAAGTTGAGGCGGTAGCGGGAGATCGTGGGGAGGAAGTCGAGCTGCGCGTCGTCGATCAGCGCGGCCCAGAGCCCGGCGCCGTAGAGGAACGCGGTGTCCTCCTCGAGCCCGACGTCGTCGTTCTTCACGCTCAGCACGCCGCCGAGGACGTAGATCGAGAGCCAGCGCCCGACGTCGTAGCCGAGGTAGGCGTCGAGCCGCTTGGTCGCCATCTCGGACTGGAAGCCGAGGTCGTCCTTGACGTTGCGGTCGCCCAAGAAGCCCTGGAGGCCGCCGTGGAAGTCGGTGAGAACGTCGGCGGGAATGGCGTAGTTGACGAGGCGGCCGTCGTCCGGAACCGCGGGCGAGGCGGAGGCGTGGGTCGCGGCGAGGAGGGTCGCGGCGGCGAGAACGGCGAGAACGGGCTTGCTCATGCTGGGGTTTCTTCCTTTGGGATTGATTTCGGCGGTTCCGGTGGTATAATCGGCGCCACCTGTCCCGCCCGGAAGGACGGAACAGCGCATATGCTACCCCAAACCCGGAAAAAACTCAAAGGAAAATTTCACGTGACCCGATTCCACGCCCGAACCGCCGCCCTCGCCGCCGCCGCTCTCCTCGCGGGGGGGTGCTTCGACCACGCCGTCCCCGCGGGCCGCGACGTCGTCGCGCGCACGCCCGCGGAAGCCGAGAATCTGCGCGACGCCGTCACCTTCCTCGACTTCCACGAGGCGAACCTCTCCGCGTTCCCCGAGGGGCTCGGCGCCTATCCGAAGCTGCGCCGCCTCAGCGTCCAGGGGCAGAAGGGCGCCGCCGCCGTCCCCGCCTCGGTCGCCGAGGCGAAGGGCCTCGTGGAGCTCGACCTCATCGCGACCGGCGTGAAGGACCTCCCGCCGGAGGCCGCCTCGCTTCCCGCGCTGCGCCGCCTCTATCTCTCCGACAACGCCCTCGCCGAGCTCCCCGCCGCCGTCTGCGGGATGAAGGGGCTCGACTACCTCAACCTCGACCGCAACGCCCTCACGAACCTTCCCGAAGAGATCGGCGGCCTCGCCGGCCTGAAGTGGGTGCGTCTCAACGGCAACAGGCTCTCGGACCTGCCCGCCTCGGCCGCGAACTGGAAGGACGTCCGCCGCCTCTACCTGCGCGGCAACGGCCTCAGGGAGGTCCCCGCCGCGATCCTCGGGATGAAGTCGCTCGAGCAGATCGACCTCGGCGAGAACGACCTGACGGAGATCCCCGCCGCGCTCTTCGAGCTGCCGAGGCTGCACTACATCCAGCTCGACGGCAACCCGCGCCTCGCGACCCTCCCGGAGAGCGCGGAGCACATGCCGCAGCTCACCCACCTTTTCCTCCACCGCACCGCGCTCACGACCAACGAGCAGGCGCGCCTCCGCGCCGCCTATCCGAACCCGGTCGTCCCCCACCTTTCGTTCTAGCGCGCCGCACCCCGCCACATGAGCAAGAAGAAGAAGAACGACGGAGCCGACCTTCCGCCGCAGCGCGTCCTCCAGCAGCAGTTCGACTGGGACGCCGCCCCCCTGCCCGCCGCCGGTTCCATCCTCCGATCCGCCTCCGCCCCCGCGGGCGACGCACCGCCGCCGCCCGCGCCCGACGAGCGCGCCGCCGCGTCTGCGCCGCCTCCTCCGACCGACCGCGGCGACGAGACCCCCTCAGGCTCGCTTCGCTCGCCAGCTCCCCCAGCGGGGGAGCCCGAGTCCGGAGACTCGGACATTCAGCATTCAGCATTCAGCATTCAGCATTCGGACGACGACGCCCCGCCGCCTTCCGACCCCGGCCCCTTCTCCCCGCGAAACGGCGGCCCGCTCGCGCGGGTGATGGACGACAACTTCCTCCAGTTCGCCTCCTACGCGATCTGCGACCGCGCCATCCCGACCGTCGAGGACGGCCTCAAGCCCGTCCAGCGCCGCATCCTGCACACGCTCTCCGAGATGGACGACGGCCGCTTCGTCAAGGTCGCCACCGTCGTCGGGCGCACGATGTTCTACCACCCGCACGGCGACGCCTCGATCTACGGCGCGCTCGTGAACCTGGCCAACAAGCGCTACCTCATCGAGGGCCAGGGCAACTTCGGCAACATCTTCACCGGCGACGAGGCCGCCGCCCCGCGCTACATCGAGTGCCGCCTCACGGACCTCGCGCGCGACGAGATCTTCAACAGGAAGACGACTGCCTACATCCCGAGCTACGACGGCCGCAACCAGGAGCCGGTCCTGCTCCCGAGCAAGCTCCCGCTCCTGCTGATGCTCGGCGCCAACGGCATCGCCGTCGGCATGGCGACCTACATCTTCCCGCACAACTTCATCGAGCTGCTGCGCGCCGAGATCGAGCTCGTCAAAAACCCGAAGGCCGAGCCGAGGCTCCTCCCGGACTTCCCCACCGGCGGCCTCGCCGACTGCTCCGGCTACGAGGACGGCAACGGGCGCGTCCGCGTGCGCGCGAAGTTCGAGCTGCGCGAGGATCGCGGCGCGAAGCAGGTCGTCGTGACCGAGCTGCCCTACGGCCAGACGACCGAGACGCTCATCGCCTCGATCGAGAGCGCCGCCCGCGCGAAGAAGGTGCCGGTCAAGTCGATCCACGACGGCACGAGCGACCACGCCGAGGTCATCCTCACGCTCGTCCCCGGCACCGACCCGCAGAAGGCGATCAAGCAGCTCTACGCCGCCACCAACTGCGAGTGCTCCCTCACCGCCAACATGACGGTGCTGGAGAACAACCGCCCGGTCCAGACCACCGTCTCGCACGTCCTGCGCTCCAACGTCGACCAGCTCCTCGCCCTCAACAAGCGCGAGCTCGAGATCCGCGAGGGCGAGCTGCTCGAGGAGCAGCACCGCAAGACCCTCGTCCAGATCTTCGTCGAGGAGCGCATCTACAAGCGCATCGAGAAGTGCACCACCGCCGAGGCCGTCCGCGCCGAGATCCTCAAGGGCTTCAAGCCCTTCGCCGACCGCCTCGTGCGCCCGATCTCCGACGACGACGTCGACATGCTCCTCGCCGTCCCGATCCGCCGCATCTCCCTCTTCGACATCAACAAGAACCGCGAGGAGATCGAGGGCATCCTCAAGGAGCTGGAGCAGGTCCGCAAGGACCTCAAGGGCCTGCGCCGCTACACCGTGCGCTACCTCGAGAACCTCATCAAGAAATACGAGTTCCACGACGTCGAGGTCGAGGTCGAGCCCGAGGCGAAGCCCGCGAAGAAGGGCGCAAAGGACGCCGCCGCCAGGCCCGCGAAGGCGAAGAAGCGCAAGTTCAGGACCGTCACCGTCCCGCGCTTCCCGCGCCTCACCACGGTCGAGGCGTTCGAGACGATCGACGTGCGCGCCGTCACGGCGACCAAGCTCGACATCTGCTACGACCCGGAGACGGGCTTCCTCGGCCCGTCGATGCGCGGGTTCGAGCCGCTCTTCACCTGCTCCTCCACCGACAAGCTCCTGCTCGTGTGGGGGGACGGCCGCTACAAGGTCGTCCCCGCGCCGGAGAAGGACAAGGTGTTCGTCGACAAGGACCTGCTGCTCGCGACCGTGTTCGACCGCGAGAAGCTCTACACCTGCGTCTACACCGAGAAGGAGGTGCCCTTCAGCTGCATCAAGCGCTTCGCCTTCGGCGGCGTGATCCAGAACCGCGACTACAGCCTCCTGCCGGAGCCCGGGACGATCCGGCTCCTGGAGGAGGGGACGCCGCCGACGATCTGGATCAAGTTCCGTCCGGCGAAGGGCCAGCGCATCCTGCAGAAGAAGTTCGACCCCTCGCAGGAGGTTGCGGTGAAAGGCGTGCGCGCGCGCGGCAAGCAGATCACCACCAAGCCGATCTCCGCCATCGCGGGCGGCGACAAGCCGCCCCGCTTCTGGGACGACTCCCTCGCCACCGAGAAGGGCGGGCTCTTCTAGCGCGCCCCGTCGAGGCCGAACGAGAAGGGAAGGTAGTCGCCGAGGGCGCGGACGACGGGCGCGCCGCGGCGCAGCGGCGCGACGGCGACCGGCGTCGACGGCGCGCAGAATTCCGCGAGGACCTGCCGGCACGCGCCGCAGGGCAGGGCGGGGGAGCGCGCCGTCCCGCCCGCGATGGCGAGCGCGCGGAAGCGCCGCGCGCCCTCGGAGACGGCCTTGAAGAGCGCGGTGCGCTCGGCGCAGTTCGTGAGGCCGTAGGAGGCGTTCTCGACGTTGCAGCCGGCGAAGACGCGGCCGTCCTCCGCGAGGAGCGCCGCGCCGACGGCGTAGCGCGAGTACGGCGAGTACGAGCGCGCGGCCGCGGCGCGCGCCGCGGCGACGAGCGCGGGCCAGTCGACCGGCGGGCAAGTATGCCCGCCCGCGGAACGGAACTCCGACGGGCGGTCTCCGGAAGGGCGGGGCGAAGCGCGGCCGCCGATTGCGCGGGAGCGGGCGGCGGGCCTACGCATTCTTGTAGCCGTTGGGGTTCTTCGACTGCCAGTTCCAGGCGTCGCGGCACATGTCGTCGGAGTTGCGCTTCGTCTTCCAGCCGAGGAGCTGCAGCGCCTTCGAGGCGTCCGCGTAGCAGGCCGCGGCGTCGCCGGGGCGGCGCGGGCCGAACCGGTGCGGGAGCGGGCGGCCGATCGCCTTCTCGAACGAGGCGACGAGCTGCGCGACGGATACGCCCGAGCCGGAGCCGAGGTTGATCGCGGTGCAGCCGGGGAGGTCCGCGACCTTTGCGAGCGCGGCGACGTGCCCCTCCGCCAGGTCGCACACGTGGATGTAGTCGCGGACGCCGGTGCCGTCGGGCGTCGGGTAGTCGTTCCCGAAGATCGTGAGCTCCTTCAGGCGGCCGACCGCCACCTGCGTGATGTAGGGCATCAGGTTGTTCGGGATGCCGGCGGGATCCTCGCCCATGAGGCCGCTCTCGTGCGCGCCGACGGGATTGAAGTAGCGCAGCAGCAGGAAGTGCCACGCCGGATCGGCGGCGGCCATCGCGCGCATGATCTCCTCGAGCCAGAGCTTCGTCGCGCCGTAGGGGTTGAGGGCGGAAAGGGGCGCGGTCTCCTTCAGCGGGAGGTCCTTCGGGTCGGGGTTGCCGTAGACCGTCGCCGAGGAGGAGAAGATGAAGTTGCGCACCCCGTGCCTCCGGAGCTCGTCCAGGAGGACGAGCGTCCCCGCGACGTTGTTCTGGTAGTACTCCCAGGGCTTCGCGACGGACTCGCCGACGGCCTTGTAGCCGGCGAAGTGGATGACGGCGTCGAACTTCTCCGAGTCGAGGACGGAGCGGACGACGGAGCGGTCGCCGATGTCGCCCACGACGAGGCGCGGGCGCCTCCCGCTGATCTTCTCGACGCGGTTCAGGGACTCGGGCGAGCTGTTCGACAGGTTGTCGAGGATCGTGATCGTATGGCCCGCGGCATAGGCCGCGACGCAGGTGTGGCTGCCGATGTAGCCGGCGCCGCCGGTGACGAGGATGTGCATGGTCGGGATGGTCCGATGGTCGGGATGGTCCGATGGTCTATGGTTGGGGAGGGGGGAGGGTCGGGAAGAGGGAGCGGAGGAGGGGGCGCATGCGTTCGGCGGCGCGGGCGCGGTGGGAGAAGGTGCACTTCACCTCGCGCGGAAGCTCGGCGAAGGTCTTGTCCCGGCCGTCGGGGAGGAAGAGGGGGTCGTAGCCGAAGCCGTTGGTGCCGCGGCCCTCGCGCAGGAGCGTGCCGGGGCACTGGCCGAGCGCGACGAACTCGCGGCCGTCGGGCGCGACGAGGGCGAGCGCGCAGGAGAAGTGGCATGTGCGCGGGGCCTTCGGGCCGAGCGCGTCGAGGTTGCGCAGGAGGAGCGCGTTGTTCGCGCCGTCCTCGCCGTGGACGCCGGCGTAGCGCGCGGAATGGACGCCGGGCGCGCCGCCGAGGGCGTCGACCTCGAGCCCGGAGTCGTCGGCGAGCGCCCACTCGCCCGAGAAGTCGCGCAGCGCGCGCGCCTTGATGAGCGCGTTGCCGACGAACGTGTCGGCATCCTCCTCGGGGTCGGGCGCGCCGGGGCATTCGGCGGCGGAGACGAGGAAGTCCGCCGGCAGGCCGCAGAGGGCGCGGAGCTCGACGAGCTTGTTGGAGTTGCGGGAGGCGAGGACGAGGCGCATGGAGGGGCGGGGGTGGCGTGCGGGGCCGGAATACTAGCGAAAAGGGCATGCAAACGCAAGCGGGTGGAAGTCCGGCGCCCGTTCTGCTAGAATGGGCGACATGGACGACGACGAATTTCTCGCCGCGGGGGCGGACCCCGCCACGGGGCCGCGCGCCTGGGCGCGGCGGCGCCGCAAGGCGCTGCGTCGCTGCGCGATCGCCGCCGTCGCGCTCTGGTTCTTCTGGTATCCGATGGACCGGGCGGAGCTCTTCTATGCGCTGCCGGAGCGGACCGCCGCCGCGGCCTACGTGCGCAACCTCGCGATGGAGGACCGCGCACTCCTGCGCAACCCGTCGTTCCAGTACGCGCTGCGCGCGCTCGGCGGCGATCCGGAGGACGCGATCGACGACAACGCCGGCGTCTTCTGGACGCTCTTCTGGCTCACGGGCGAGAACTCGGTCGTCGGCGTCGTCCCGGAGGAGGGCGAATGCGCCGGGCTCGGCGGCTACCTCGCGGGCGCGAGCTACGTCGGCTGGAAGGCGCGCGCGCTGGAGCTGCTCTGGCGCATCAGGTGGGTGCCCGGCCTCGGGCCGCTGCGCACCACCGCGAAGGGCACGCGCTACATGGAGTTCCCGCACGCCCGCGAGCTGCGCGACAATGGCATCGTCCTCGGCCTCGATATCGTCGACGGCGTCCTCGTCGCCGTCCTCGCGCAGGACCCGGACCGCGTAGCCGAGCTCGCGGCGCGCGTCGCGGGGAAGACGGACTCCTGGCAGCGTCTCGCCGGATGCTTCAAGGCAGGCGGCCCGGTCCAGGCCGACCGCGAACCGGAGCCCTGGCGCGAGATCCGCAAGCGCCACCGCATCTGGGTGCAGCCCTACGACCTCGGTCCCTACGCGTTCGACTGCAATCCCTTCACGCTCGACCTCGCGTCGTTCAGGCGCCCGGGCATCGAGCTCGACGCCATGGTCGGCTCCGGGATACGGTCCAGCCTCCCCGACCCGTCGCTCGGCGCCGCCGCGCCCCTCGCGGGCGCCGCGGCGCGTGCGCCGGCGGACGCGGCGTTCCTCCTCGTCGCCGCGCCGGTCGCGAAGGGGTGGATCCCGGCCGACTCGGGCCTGCCGCCCTTCGGCGAAGGCACGGCGGTCGCGTGGGCGGCGGACCGTCCGAACGCGACGCACCTGGCGATCCTCGAGGTGCCGTCGCTCGCGCTTTCGCTTCCCGCCGATCCCGCGGCGCCGCTCGCGCAGTGGTGGCCGCCGTGGTTCGAGGCGCTCAAGGCGGACGTGGACCTGCGCCTTCGCGACTCGGCGCCGGACCCCGCCACGCGGCTCGTCCGCGCGAAGAAGTTCGAGCTGCTCGGCCAGACGCCGGAGGCGGACTGCGCGTTCGTCTCCGAGGACGCTACCGCGGGTCGGCTCGACCTCGGCCTCGGCCGGGGCGCGTGGAACGCGCTGACCGGCGGGGCGGGGGAGGGGAGCGGCGAGACCGTCGGCCAGGTCGTGGCGGCGTGGCGGGGTGCGCACCCCGCCGCGCTCCTCGCGCTGCGCGCGGACATGCCGCGCCTCGCGGCGCAGGTCCGCACGGCGAACGCGCTCGCGGGCTTTGCGGCGAAGTTCGGGCTGCGCCTCGACCCCGAGGTCTCCGGGATTCTCGACGCGGCCGTCCTCGCCTTCCACGCCGCGGCCGGGCTCGGTCGCGTCGAGGCGATCGTCGAGGAGCCCCCGGAGGGCGGGCTCGCCCTGCGCCTCCGCGCCGACGGCGCCACGCCGGATGTTTCCGCTTCCCGCTCATCAAGTTCCCGGTACACCACACCATGAAAACGAAACTCCCCCCGTACAAGGATCCGAAGAAGCCCGCCGAGGCGCGCGTGCGCGACCTGCTCCGCCGCATGACGCTCGAGGAGAAGGCCGCGCAGCTGATCCAGAACCCGATCGGCCGCGACACCAATCCGAACAACGTCGGGCCCGACCATCCGTTCGACCCGACGATCGGCTCCGTCCTCTCCTTCACCGGCGGCGCCGCCGCGCGCAACGCGTTCCAGCGCATGGCCGTCGAGGGGACGCGCCTCGGCATCCCGATCCTCTGGGGCTACGACGTCATCCACGGCTGGCGCACGGGCTTCCCCGTCCCGCTCGCGCAGTCCTGCTCGTTCGACCCGTCGCTCACGGAGAGGGCGTGCCGAGTCGCGGCGCGCGAGTGCTGGACGGACGGCGGCGTCGACTGGACCTTCTCCCCGATGGTCGAGGTCGGGCACGATCCGCGCTGGGGCCGCAACGTCGAGGGCTACGGCGAGGACCCGTTCACGAACGGCGTCTTCGCCGCGGCCGCCGTCCGCGGCTACCAGGGGCGCCGCCGCGCGGACCTGCGGAAGCCGGGCCGCGTCGTCGCCTGCCTCAAGCACTTCGTCGGCTACAGCGCGAGCGAGGGCGGGCGCGACTACTCCTACACGGAGATCTCGGCGCGGGCGCTGCGCGAGTGGTATCTGCCGCCGTTCGAGGCGGGCGTGCGCGCCGGCGCGCGGACGCTCATGAGCTCCTTCAACTGCATCGACGGCACGCCCGCCGTCGCGAACCGGGAGACGCTGACGGACATCCTCCGCGGCGAATGGGGCTTCGACGGCTTCGTCGTCTCCGACTGGGGCGCCGTCTCGCAGCTGCGCATCCAGCATTACAGCTCCGACCCGGCCGTCCAGACGCTCGCCGCGCTCACGGCCGGCAACGACATGGACATGTCGGACGACGTCTTCCGCAACATCCCGGCCCTCGTCAAGGCCGGCCGCCTTCCGATGCACGTGCTCGACCGCGCCGTGGAGCGCGTGCTGCGCGTCAAGTTCGAGTGCGGCCTCTTCGAGCATCCCTACGTCCCCGAGCTCCCGCGCGAGAGGACCTGCCGCCTGCCCGCCGACCTCGACCTCGCGGCCGAGTGCGCGCGCGGCTGCGCCGTCCTGCTCAAGAACGAGGGGGGGCTGCTCCCGCTCGATCCGAGGAAGGTGAAGCGCCTCGCGCTCGTCGGCCCGGCGGCGGACGACTGCCCCGCGCTCGTCGGCACGTGGGCGGCGATGTGCGCGAAGAACCACGAGGAGACGCCGTCGCTCCGGGACGAGGCCGCGCGCTTCTTCCCGAACGCGAGGATCGACTACGCGCCGGGCTGCGCGCTGCCGCCCGAGGGCGCGCCGCGGCTGCGTACGGTCGACTTCGTCGAGGGCTCGATCCTCGATCCGGGCCTGCCGCCGGACCGCGCCGCGATCGCGAAGGCGGTCCGCGCCGCGCGCGCCGCGGACGTCGTCGTCGTCGCGCTCGGCGAGCCGGGCTGGCTCTCGGGCGAATACAAGTCGCGCCGCGACATCCGCCTCTCGCCCGCGCAGGAGGCGCTCGTCGACGCCCTCGCGGAGACCGGCCGGCCGCTCGTCGGCCTCGTCGCCGCGGGACGTCCGCTCGCGTTTTCCGAGACCGCCGCGAAGCTCGACGCGATCCTCTACCTCTGGCAGGGCGGCTCGCGCGCCGCCCAGGCCGCGTGGGAGCTCGTCACCGGCGCCGCGAACCCCTCCGGCCGCCTCGCGATGACCTTCCCGCGCGCCGTCGGGCAGATCCCGGTGTTCTACAACGCCCAGCCGCGCAGCCGCGAGAACCTCTTCGACTACCTCGACTGTCCGCACGAGAACGACCCGTGGCTGCCGTTCGGCTACGGCCTCTCCTACACGACGTTCGAATACGGGAAGGCGAAGGCCGCCGTGCGCCGCGGCGGGCGCGTCGAGGCGTCCGTGACGGTGAGGAACGCCGGCAGGCGCGCCGGCGCGGAGACCGTGATCTGGTATCTCTCGGACCTCGAGAGCACGAGCACCCAGCCGGTGCGGCGCGTCGTCGGATTCGAGAAGGTCTCGCTGAAGCCGGGCGAGACGAAGACGGTGAAGCTGTCGCTCTCGCGCAAGGATCTCGCCGCGATGCAGCCCGACGGCACCCGCCGCTTCGAGGCGGGCGAATTCGAGCTCTCCGCCTCCCTCCGCGCCTCCGCGCGGATCGACGTTCGCTGACGGACTCCGGCGCGCCCCTACGGCTCGAGTGCCTTTGCGAAGAGGCCTCGCATGAAGCGCGCGAACGCGGGGATTGCGACTTCGGGCTCCTCGATCTCGGGGTGCCAGCGCTTCTCCCATTCGAACGTGAGCCAGCCGTCGTATCCGGTGGAGGAGAGCGCTTCGAGGATCGAGCCCAGGGGCGCGTCTCCCTCGCCCGGCAGGCAGAGCCGACGCTTTCCGCCGGGCATCGGGCGGGAGTCCTTCCAGTGCGTGTTGCCGATGAACGGCGCGAGATTCCGCGCCGAGACCTCCGGCGCTTCGCCCTTCGCCGCCCACGGATGGTGGACGTCCCAGAGCAGCGTGATGCCGTCCGGACGGCCCGCGGCGTCGAACGCCGCGCGCAGCTTCCCCGTATCGGTCCAGGAGTCGTGGGTCTCGACGGCGAACTCGATCCCCGCGTTCCGCGCGATCTCCGATGCCGCGACGAGCGTTTCGGCCGCGTTCTGGACGGGGTCCGCGATCTCCTCCGCCGCTCCGCCGAAGATGCGGACCTGCCGGCACCCGAGCGGTGCGCACAGGTCGGCGTAGCGGCGCATCGTGTCGAGCTCTCGCGCGCGGGCGGCGGCGTCGGGGGCAGTCATCTTCGCGCCGCTGCCGAGGCACGAGACCGCGAGACCTGCGTCGCGGACGCGCGCGGCGAGCTCCCGGAGCGCGCCGGAGCGGAAGGCAGGGCTTTCGGGAAGCTCGACGTCGTCGAGATAGCCTCGGAAGTCGATGGCGCCGTAGCCGGAGGCGACGGCGGTCTCGACGATGCGCGAAGCGTCCCATCCGGGGCAGCCGAGGGTCGAGAAGGAGAGTCTGGGAACTAAGTCCGTCATTCTACCAGGGGAAGGGCGGGCGTCATTCCCGCCAGCGTTCGCGGAAGGCGCGCGGCGAGAGGCCCTCGACGCGGCGGAAGAGGCGCGCGAAGTAGTTCGGGTCGGGGACTCCGACCGCCGCGCCGATCGTCTCGACGGTGTCGTCCGTGAAGCGGAGCAGGCGCTTGGCCCTCGAGACGCGAGCCTGCGCCAGGGCGCGCATCGGCGGCACGCCGTACCGCGCGCGGAACTCGCGCACGAGCGTGTACTTGTTGAGGTGCGCCACCGCCGCGAGACGGTCGAGCGCGACCTCCTCCGCGCAGTGCGCATCGATCCAGGAGCGCACCGCCGCGAGGCGCTCCGCGCGCCGGTCGGGCTCCGTCCCGAGAGCGTCCTGCATCAGCAGCGTGCAGAGCGAGGCGAGCCCCTCGTTCGCGCGGAGGTCGCGGATCGGGTCGTCCTCCGACGAGACCGCGGCCCAGACCTCCTCCCACGCGCGCCGGTAGCGCTCCGGCGACGTCGCGCGCAGGACCGGTCCGCCGGCGCGCTCACGCCATCTCTCGCCGAACGCCGCCGCGCCGGGTCCGTCGAAGTGGATCCACTTGAGCCGCCACGGCGGCTCGCCCGTCGCGTGTCCGCACCCGCGGCGGCAGTCCAGCAGCGCGCACTCCCCGGCGCGCAGCGGACGCTCCTCGGCGCCCTCGCGGACCACGCCTTCGCCCCACTCGGCGAGCAGGAAGAGAAGCGACGGGAATCCCGCGCGCCGGCTCGTCATCGGACGTGACGGAGCAAGCTCGCCGATCTCCTGCACGTGGAGGAGAGACGACCGTGCAAAACCGTCCGGTGTGCAGAGCCGCCGCCGGGGGGCGGACTCCTCGTTCTGCGCACGTTTCATGGGTCCATGCTATCATCGGCCCGCCCGGAAAGCAAGTCAAAATCGTGCTAGAAACGGTCAACTCCGTCCCTTCCGTTCCCGCCGACCCCTCTGCTAGACTCCGCGCCCATCGCAACGCGCCATGTCGAATTCATGATGCCGCGCGCCACTTCTGACCATCGGACCATCCGGACCATCGGACCATCCAGACCATGGAACCAAACGCCAAGATCTACGTCGCAGGCCATCGCGGGATGGTCGGCTCCGCCATCATCCGCGCGCTGAAGCGCCGCGGCTTCGAGAACATCGTCGTCCGCTCGCACGCGGAGCTCGACCTGCGCGACCAGCGCGCCACGGACGCCTTCTTCGCGGAGGAGAGGCCGGACTACGTCTTCCTCGCCGCGTCGAAGGTCGGCGGCATCGCGGCGAACGCCGCCGCGCCGGCGGACTTCCTCTACGACAACGCGATGCTGGAGATGAACGCGATCCACGCCGCGTGGAGGAACGGCTGCCGGAAGCTCCTCTTCCTCGGTTCGTCGTGCATCTACCCGAAGTTCGCGCCGCAGCCGATGCCGGAGTCCTGCCTGCTCACGAGCGCGCTCGAGCCGACGAACGAGGGCTACGCGCTCGCGAAGATCGCGGGCCTCAAGTACTGCGCCTACCTCAACCGCCAGCACGGCGCGGACTACGTCTCCGTGATGCCGACGAACCTCTACGGCCCGAACGACAACTACCACCCGGAGCACAGCCACGTCCTGCCCGCGCTGATCCGCCGCTTCCACGAGGCGAAGGAGGCGAAGGCGCCCTTCGTGACCTGCTGGGGCGACGGCTCGCCGCTTCGCGAGTTCCTCTACGTGGACGACCTGGCCGACCTCTGCCTCCTCGTGATGGAGCGCTACCACGGCGACGACCCGATCAACGCCGGCTCCGGGCGCGAGATCACGATCAAGGCGCTCTCCGAGCTCGTCGCGCGCACCGTCGGCTACGAGGGCGAGATCCGCTGGGACCGCACCCGCCCGAACGGCACGCCGCGCAAGCTGCTCGACCTCTCCCGCTCCATCGCCCTCGGCTGGAGGCCGAAGACCTCCCTCGAGGACGGCCTCAAGCTCGCCTACAGGGACTTCCTCGAGAACCCGATGCGCGTGGAGCGGTGACCTCCCGACCATCAGGACCATCCCGACCCTCTGACCCTCTGACCATCCCGACCATCCCGACCATCCAGACCATCCAGACCATGAAGACCGTCAAGACCCCGAAAAAGCTCACGAACATCCTGTGCATCGGCGCCGGCTACGTCGGCGGCCCCACGATGGCGATGATCGCCAAAAAGTGCCCGGACCGCAAGGTCACGGTCGTCGACATCGACGCGAAGCGCATCGCCGCGTGGCAGTCCGACGCGCTCCCGTTCTACGAGCCCGGCCTCAAGGAGGTCGTCGCGGAGACGCTCGGGCGCAACCTCTTCTTCTCGACCGACATCCCCGCCGCGATCGCGGAGGCGGACGTCGTGTTCGTCGCGGTCAACACGCCCACCAAGACCTTCGGCCAGGGCGCCGGGCGCGCGGCCGACCTGCAGTACTGGGAGAAGACCGCGCACGAGATCCGCGAGTGCGCGACGCACGACCTGATCGTGGTCGAGAAGAGCACGCTCCCCGTCCGCACCGCGACGGCGATGAAGCGCGTGCTCGAGTCCGGCGGCGCGCACCGCTTCGAGGTGCTCTCCAACCCCGAGTTCCTCGCCGAGGGCACCGCGATCGCCGACCTCGAGAAGCCCGACCGCGTGCTCGTCGGCTCCGACGAGACCCCGACCGGCGCCGCCGCGCGCGAGGCGGTCGTCGACATCTACGCCGAGTGGGTGCCGCGCGACCGCATCCTCACCACCAACGTCTGGTCCTCCGAGCTCTCGAAGCTCGCCGCCAACGCCTTCCTCGCCCAGCGCATCTCGAGCGTGAACGCGCTCACGGAGCTGTGCGAGAAGACGGGCGCCGACGTCGACGAGGTCGCGCGCGCCATCGGCCGCGACTCGCGCATCGGGCCGAAGTTCCTCCGCGCCGGCGTGGGCTTCGGCGGCTCGTGCTTCAAGAAGGACATCCTCAACCTCGTCTACCTCTGCGAGCAGCGGGGCCTGACGGAGGCCGCGGCCTACTGGAACTCCGTCGTCGAGATGAACGAGCACCAGGAGACGCGCTTCGTCGCCGAGATGGTCCACGCGATGTTCAACACCGTCGCGGGCAAGCGCATCGCGATCCTCGGCTACGCGTTCAAGGCGGACACGTCCGACACGCGCGAGACGCCCGCGAAGGTCGTCGCGGACCTGCTCGCCGAGGAGCGCGCGCAGCTCGTCGTGTGCGACCCCTACGCGCTCCCGAACGCGCGGAAGGAGCTCGCGCGCCACGGCGACCTCGTCTCGTTCGAGGAGGATCCCTACACGGCCGTCGAGGGCGCGGACGCCGTCGCGGTCCTCACGGACTGGCGCCAGTTCCCGGAGCTCGACTGGGCGCGGATCTTCGCGAGGATGCGCAAGCCGGCCTTCGTCTTCGACGGCCGCAACTGCCTCGACCGCCGCGAGCTCTTCGAGCTCGGGTTCCACGTCCGCGCCATCGGCAAGGCGCCGCTCTCGCACTTCGCCTGAGCCACGCCGCCGCAGGGGCGGGTTGGCGCGGGACGGGGGAGTTGTGGTAGAATGGCGGGCATTGCTCGGATTTACCGCTTTTTGGGCGGTCCGTCCCTACCCGCAACGCGCGCGAGGTGATAGCATCGGTTCCGTCTTCGGCGGGTCGGGGCGATCGGATCCGGGCCGGCCGCGGGACCGCGACACAACCCTTGGAACCCCTTTCGATGAACGCAACGATCCGTCCCTTCCGTCGCCTGCCGGCGATCGCCGTCCTCCTCGCGTGCGCCGCGTTCGCGGCGGCGGAGGACGGCCCGCCCGTCGTGCGCTCGTGGGGCGTCCCCAGCGGCGAGCCGCAGGGCGTCGAGGGCGAATGCTCCGTCCGCGTCGCGGACGCCTTCCGCGCGCTGCACCCCGAGGCGCGGCTCGAGTCCTCCGGCGGGCTCGTCCTGCCCGGCGGTCGCGCGATGGACACGACCCCGCTCATGCAGATTGCGGGCGACGTCGCGCCGGACGCGATGTACGTGAACTTCCGCCAGTCCGACACCTACGTCCGCAACCGCTTCCTGATGCCGCTCGACGCCTGGCTCGAGCGGGAGGACGGCCTCTCGCCGGAGGCGACGCGCGAGGCGCACCGGCTCCCCAACCCGGAGTATCTCGACCTGCTCCGGACCGGCCCGCGCTTCGAGGAGGAGCTGCGCGACCGCCTCCCGCCCGTGCTGTGGGACGTCATCCGCCGCGAGTGCCCGTGGGGCGAGGACTGCCCCTACCTGCGCGAATGGGGCCGCGAGCCGTGCGCGGAGCACTTCCACACCTTCGCCGTCCCGCACAAGCAGCTCGTGATGGCGCTCTTCTACCGGCGCGACGTCTTCTCGGAGGCGGGGCTCCCGGACCGCGTGCCGGAGACGGCGGACGAGCTCCTCGACTGGGCGCGCCGCGTCACGAACCCGGCGGACAAGACCTGGGGCCTCTCGCTCCCGACCGGCGAGACGGGCTGGAGCACGCTCTCGTTCCTCTACTCGTGGGGCGGCCGAGCCGTGAAGCGCGACGCGGACGGCGCCTGGCGCTGCGCGTTCGACTCGCCCGAGGCGGCGGACGCCTACGCGTTCGTCTGCCGCCTCTACCTGGAGCCCTTCACCAACGCCTGCGGCACGCTCCCGACGTGCGTCGACACGGGCGAGGCCTTCACGCCCGGCCAGCGCTCCGCGATGTGGTTCTCCTACCTCGACCAGGACACCTTCCAGCAGATCGACCCGAACCTGATCGGCTTCGGCCCGGTGCCCCGCGGCCCGTCCGGCCGCCGCGGCAGCGAGTACAACTGCGGCATGCTCGGCGTCTACGCCGGCAGCGGCGACCGCGACCCGCGCGTGCCGGAGCTCGCGTGGGAGTGGGCGTGGTTCATGGGCGGGCGCGAGGCGCGCAAGATCCGGACGCGCACCTACGTCGAGAACGGCCTCGGCCGCTTCGTCCCGCCCTCCGCGCTGCGCGAGGCGGGCTTCGACCCGGAGGCCTTCGCCTGCCCCGAGGGCTGGGACGAGGCCGCCGCCGTCGCGCGCGAGAACGGCGTCCCCGAGCCCTACGGCCGCAACTGCCAGCTCGTCTACACCTACATGTCCCGCGCCATCGACCAGGCGCGCAACGACGGCGCCGTGCGCGACGCCATCCGCCGCGGCGACGTCCCCGCCGCGCGCGAGCGCATCGGCGCGATCCTGCGCGAGCGCGTCGCGCTCGCCGACGAGAAGATGATCGGGCGCGTGCCGCCGGAGAAGATGCGCTTCCGCCGCCGCGTCGCGGCGGTCGTCGTCGTCGGCATGGCGCTCGCGTTCTTCTTCGTCTTCCGCCGCGTGATGCGCACCTTCGCCGCCGCGGTCCCGCGCGACCCGGCGGGCGGCTCGCGCCGCAACGACTCCGGGCGCGGCGCCGCCTACCTGCTGCTGCTCCCCGCGCTGCTCTCGCTCGCGGTCTGGTCCTACTGGCCGCTCGCGCGCGGCACGGCGATGGCGTTCCAGGACTACAACGTCCGCGGCTACTCGCAGTGGGTCGGGCTCGACAACTTCGCCAACGTCCTCTTCAGCGGCGAGTTCTGGCACGCGATGCTCGTCTCCGCGGAATACGCCGCGCTCTACCTCGGGCTCGGGTTCGTCGCGCCGATCGTCCTCGCCCTGCTCCTCTCCGAGGTGCCGCGCGGCAAGATCCTCTACCGCACGATCTACTACCTCCCCGCCGTGCTCTCGGGCGTTGTCGTGATCTTCCTCTGGAAGGGCTTCTACGGTCCCTACGGCGCCCTCAACCAGATGATCAACGGCTGCGTCCACGCCGTGAACTACGTGTTCGGCACCTCCTATCCGGACCTCGCGAAGGCCTGGCTCTCCGAGCCGAAGGCGGCGCTCCTGCTGTGCCTCCTGCCGACGATCTGGGCCGGCATGGGGCCGGGCTGCCTCGTGTACCTCGCGGCCCTCAAGACCGTCCCGGACGACCTCTACGAGGCGGCCGAGCTCGAGGGCTCGGGCCTCTTCGGCAAGATCCGCCACGTGGCGCTGCCGGGCATCCGGTCGCTGATCCTGATCAACTTCGTCGGCGCCGCGATCGGCGCGATGAAGAGCGGCGGCGAGTTCGTGCTCGCGATGACGGGCGGCGGCCCCTACACGCCGTACGGCGCGACGGAGGTCGTCGGGCTGCACATCTTCTGGGAGGCGTTCGGCTACCTGCGCTTCGGTCCCGCCACGGCGATGGCCTGGGTGCTCGGCTCCATGCTGATCGGCTTCACCGTCCTTCAGCTCCAGCGCCTGAGCAGGATGGAGTTCAAGGCCGGCGCCGGCGCCGGCACGCCCGCGAAGAACTAGCGCGCCGCGTCCGACCGTCTCCGCCCCGGCGCGAAGCGACGGGGCGGGCGCGGAGCTAGGATCAGGGACAGAGAGCGGAGAGGGGACAGACGTAGACGCCATCGGCCGGACGACGGTAGGCATAGTCGCCGACGGCCGTAAGGACCATACGGAACGCCGGCGCCTTCATTGCGTCGGTGTCGATCTTGCCTGAGAAGGCCAGGAGGGTTTCCACGCCTTCGGCAACGAGTCGGTCGCCGCCGAGCTTGACCTCGACGAGACCGTAGGCGCCATTGCGGAGATGGATGACGGCGTCGCATTCGAGCCCGGAGGCGTCACGGTAGTGGGCGACGCTCCCGGACAGGGCTTCTGCGTAGACGCGAAGGTCGCGGACGGCCAGCGTTTCGAAGAAAAAGCCGAACGTCGTCAGGTCGGACATCAGGCCGCCCGGGCCGAGACCGAGGGACGCCGCAGCGATGGACGGGTCGACGAAGCAGCGCGTGCCGCTCGTGCGGATAGGGGTCCGGCACCGAAGGTTCGGACACCAGGCCGGCACGTCTTCCACGACGAAGAGCTTTTCGAGGGCGCCGCGGTAGGAGGCGACGGTGTCCTCGTCCGGGGCGTCGATCCCGCCGCCCGCCATGTCAAGCTTGATGGCCTTGAGGTTCGCCTGAGAGCCCTGGAGCCGCGCGTAGGAGCGCAGAAGGCGTCGGGCGCGCGCGGGGTCGCGCCTCACATCGTCCACGCGCGAGATGTCCTCGTCCGCGACCGAGTCCACGTAGTCGAAGGCGAGGTCGAGGGCGACGTCGCCCTTCCGAAGGACCGCCTGGGGCCATCCGCCCCGGCAGGCGAGGAACGCGATCTCCTCCAGTTCGCGCCCCATGGCGCGGGCGCTATCCGGGGCCGTTCCCGAAAACAGTTCGGCGAGGGAGATCGTTCCGCTCGACTCACCGCTTTCCCAGAGCGTCATCGGGCGCATGGTGAGACGGGCGATCCGCCCCGTCCCGCTATGGGTCTTCTCCTCGGTCTTCGGGGGAACCACGCTGCCGGTCAGGATGAACTGCCCCGGACCGTCGGCGTGGTCCACCGCGTGGCGGATCGCGTCCCAAAACACGGGTGCGACCTGCCATTCGTCGATGAGCCTTGGCTTCGCACCCTCCAGAAGCGATGTGACGTCGATCGACGCCATCTCCAGATTCTCCTTGCGCTTCTTCGGGTCGCCCATGTACAGAACGCTCTTGGCGACCTGTTCGCAGGTCGTTGTCTTGCCGCACCATTTGGCCCCTTGGACGAGAACGGCGCCTAGCCCTTGGAGCTTTCGGGCGAGCAAACTATCCGCCACTCTCTTCGCGTACCGTTTCATGGTGGCGAATTCTATGAGAAATCTAAGGAAATGTCAAGTTGTTCGGGAGTTTGTTGAAATTTCGTCCGGGAGTTTGTTGAAGAATCGTTCGGGAGTTTGTTGAATAAACACTCGGGAGTTTGTTGGTTTTCGGGACCGAGCGATGCGAGCTACGACCACCGCCGACCCGGCGCGGGGCGAGCGAGGGGCACGGGGAGGGCACGGAGCGGATGGTACAATTTCTTGCTTGACCTGATAATTCATTTTTGATAGTATCAGTACGCGTTGAACACAAACCACCCCGAACCACGAAAGGACAGCCCCTTCAACCCATGAAAAAGATCCTCGTCGTCATCGACATGCAGAACGACTTCCTCACGGGAAGCCTCGGGAACGCCGAATGCGCGGCGTCGGCGGAGCCCGTCCGCGCGCTGCTCGCGCAGGGCGGGTGGGACGCCGTCGCGTTCACGCGCGACACGCACCACGAAAACTACACCTCCACGCTCGAGGGGCGCAAGCTCCCGGTCCCGCACTGCCTCGAGGGGACGGACGGCTGGCAGATCGCGCCGGCGCTGCGGTCCTTCGCGGAGGCGCCGGGCGCGATCGTCGTGGACAAGCCCACGTTCGGCAGCTTCGCGCTCGCGGACGCGCTCGCGGCGCGGATCGGCGACGAGCCGGCGGAGCTGCACCTCTGCGGCGTATGCACGTCGATCTGCGTCCTCTCCAACGCGGCGATCCTGCGCGCGCGGTTCCCGGACGCGACGATCGTCGTCCACGCGGACGCCACGGCGGACGTGACGCCGGAGCTGAAGGTCCACGCGCTGGCGGTCCTCGGCTCGATCCAGTGCGACATCGTCTAGCGGAGGCCCTGCGCCGATGAAGAAGAACGACAAGCCATCCGCGTTGGACGACGAGGCGAGCTTCCTCGCCCACTACAGTCTCGAGAAGTACCCGCGGCCGTCGGTCGCGGCGGACATCGTCGCGCTCACGCTGCGCTGCGAGCCGACGGGCAACTGGCGCGCGCCGGAGCGCCGCCGCGCCGCGATCCTGCTCGTGAGGCGCGGCGGGCATCCCTTCAAGGGGCGCTGGGCGCTGCCGGGCGGGTTCCTCCAGCCCGGCGAGTCGCTGGAGGAGTGCGCGCGGCGCGAGCTGCGCGAGGAGACGGGCCTCGAGGCGAGCGCGCTCGTTCCGCTCGCGCCGCGGAGCAAGCCCGGGCGCGACCCGCGCGGGTGGATCCTCTCCTGCCCGTATCTGTGCATCGTCACGGCGGGCGCCGAGGGCGTGCGCGGCGGCGACGACGCCGCGGCCGCCGAATGGCGCGAGCTCGCGGAGCCGGGGCGCCGGCTCGCCTTCGACCACGACGAGATCCTCGCCGGCGCGCTCGCGCGGCTGCGCGGGCCGGACGCCGCGCGCGACCTGGCCTTCGCGTTCGTGCCACGGACCTTCACGCTCGCCGAGCTGCGCGAGGTCTTCCTGGCGTTCGGGCTCTCGGCCGACGACCCCGCGAACTTCCGCCGCAAGATCCGACCGTTCGTCGAGCCGGCGGGCGGCGTGCGCGGCGGCGCGGGGCACCGTCCGGCCGCGCTCTACCGGAGGAAGTCGAAATGAGCGCGCACCCCGCCACGCCGCCCGCGGACTTCCGCGCGGGCCTGCTCCGTCCCGCGCGCCGGCGCCTCTGGGTCATCTCCGACCTGCAGCAGCGCGATCCGGCGAACGCCCGCCGCTGCATGCACGCGGGCGTGGAGGACTTCCTCTCGCTGCGCCTTCCCGTGGACGCCGTGTGCTACCTCGGCGACACGACCGAGGGGACCGATCCGGCGCACCTGCGCGAGATGGCCGACATGCAGGTCGAGGCCCTCGCGCGGGTCGACGCGCCGGTCTGGTACGCGATGGGCAACCACGAGTTCGACTACCACCGGTGGGGCGGCGGCCGCGGAAGCGGGCGCGTCACGATCCCGATGCGGGAGCGCGTCCTGCGGGAGACGCAGTGGCACACGACGCCCTCCGTCCGCGACTGGCTGCTCGTCGCGGACTTCGGCGACCTGGCGCTCGCGATCTTCTCCGACCACGCCGCGCCGGACGGCTCGTGGTTCTGCGTCCACGGCGGCGCGACCGACGGCGAGAACCGGATCGACTACCCCGACCCCGGAGCCGCGGAGCGGGCGCGAGCGGCGATCGCCGCGCTCGGCAAGCCCGTCTTCACGATGAGCCACTACGCCTTCCCGGGCGGCAACCGCGCCTCGGACCTGATGGGGACGCTGCTGCCGCTGCCGGAGAACGTCGTCGCGCACTTCTACGGCCACTGCCACGTCGGAGACTTCCAGTGGGGCGGCAAGGACTGCCTGCGCCAGATCTCCGGGATCGACGGCTCCGCGGTCACGCAGTTCGACGTCGCCTCGCTCGAGAACCGCCGCGGCAACGCGATCCGCTCGGCGGTCGTCGAGTGGTACGGCGGCGCGTCCTACGGCGTCTTCTTCCGCGACCACACCGCGCGCCGCTGGGAGAAGGCGTTCGTCGTCTGACGCCGGCGGGGTTTTACCGCTTTCAGGCCCCGGCGTACCTAGCCGCCCCTCGGGACGGTGTGGTAGGATGTTCCGCAGACAACCGATGGAACGCACCCGATGAAAGCGACTTTCCGGAACGCCCGCCTCCCGGCGGCCCTCGTCCTGCTCGCGGCCGCGGCCGCGCCGTCCGCTCCGGCGGCCGGGATCTCCGTCTTCTCCGACGACTTCGCCACGAGCCAGACGCTCGCCGAGCACTGGCGCGCGGACGGCGAGATCCGCAGCGAGGGCGGCCGGCTCGTCGTCTCGCCCGGCGCGAAGGCGACGTGGCGCGGCGCCGTGCCCGAGAAATACGTCCTGGAGTGGGTCGAGGGCGAGGAGCGCGCGCCTCGCCGCGAGGAGCGCGAGCGGGCGAAGAGCCCGGCCGTCGTCTTCGAGGCGCGGGGCGCGGCCCCGCGCCTGATCGACGACGTCGTGGTCTCGCTCCCGGAGGACGCCGACGCCTCGCCGAACCTCATCGTGAACTCCGGCTTCGAGTTCGACGAGGACGGCGTCCCGCCCTATTTCTGCAACCGCGGCGCGTTCGACTGGCGCCACTACGGCGGCGCGGAGTACGAGGAGTGGACGAAGGGCTTCGCGGTGGACACCGCGGAGAAGCACTCGGGCAGGCAGTCGTTCCGCCTCGCGGTGCGGCCGTACTGCGCGAACGTGTCGTTCTACCCGTGGCGCACGGCGACGCGCAAGGGTGCCCACGGGGTGTTCTCGGGCTGGATGAAGGCGGAGAGGCCCGGGATGGAGATCACCGTGTCGCTCGGCCCCGAGCGGCGCACGTTCGCGCTCTCGACCGAGTGGGCCCGCTACGAGCTCGCGACGACGAACATGCCGGCGCCAGGCCTCTTCAGCCCCGTCCAGTTCGAGGTGCGAAATCCGTCGCGCTACGACGGCTGCATCTGGCTCGACGACCTCCAGCTCGAGTTCGGCGACGCGGCGACGCAGTGGCGTCCGAGCGACCTCGACGCCACGCGCTTCGGGCGGCAGGAGAAGGCGGAGCGCCCGCCGACCGTTCGGGTGAAAAAGCTCCCCGCGGGCGTGCGGCCCACCGTCGATCTTTCCTCGTGGGAGGCTCACGCGGCCGACGCCGGCCGGTTCTACGTGAAGCGCGAGGAGCCGGTCCAGCGCACGCAGGCCTTCCTCGCGTGCGACGACGACCGCCTCTACATCGGCTTCCGCAACTTCGGCGAGGATCCCGCGGAGATCGGCCACGCGCCCTACTTCAAGGACGCGACCGAGATCTGCATCCGCGACTCCGTGGAGGTGCTGCTGCGCCCGACGGAGGAGAAGAAGAACTACCACCTCTTCTGCGCGCCGAACGGCTGCCGCGCCGACGCCTACGGCGAGGACAAGACCTGGGACGGCTCCTGGACCGTGCAGGCGCGCGACGCGGGCGGCGCGGTCGAGTACCTCGTCACCGTCCCCTTCGCGGACCTCGCGGAGCGCGGCATGGACGCGCACTGGCTCTTCAACCTCGGCCGCAACGACCGCCACGGGGAGAACCCGCAGTGCCCCGGGACCTCCTACTCCAAGAACGGCGACTTCCGCGACGACGCCTTCTGGGCCTCGCTCGACCTGCCGCCCGAGGTCCACGCGAAGTGGGCGCGCGCCGCCGCCGCGAAGAAGGCCGCGCCGGAGCCGGTCGTCCTCGGCCGCCTCGACTTCTACATGCGCGAGCCCGAGGCGCGCTGGCGCATCTGGGACGAGGAGGGCCGCCTCGAGGAGGTCGCGCTCGACATCCGCGGCATGCCCTGCGGCACGAACGCCGTCACGGTCCGCGCGCACGGCCGCGACTGGCCCGTCGAGGTCGTGAAGCTCCCGTACTGGAGGGGCGCCACGCAGATCAACCGCTTCGCGCGCTGCCTCGAGAGGGGAGGGGAGAAGGTCCTGATGGCGGCCAACTGCCTCGTCGTCCGCGAGAACCCGCCCCGCGAGGACGGCCGCTTCGCGATGCTCGACGCGATGAAGGCGCGCGGCTTCCGCTACGCGCACGTCTGCACCTTCTCCGACAAGGCGGGCACCGACCGGACGATCGCGATGCTCGAGTACGGGCGGAAGATCGGGATGGACTTCATCCTCTGGACGGGCGACCGCGACGGCGCCACCGAGACGCGCGCCGAGACGCGCGAGCGGCTGAAGGACTTCGACAACATCGTGAGCCGCGTCGCGACCGACGAGCCCGAGCTCTCCCGCCCGAGCGACGAGGTGCGCGACTTCATGATCGAGGAGAAGAGGCACTATCCCTACACGCCGGTGCAGATGAACAACACGACGTTCGGCTTCCCGAGCCGGTTCGCCGACCTGCGGACCGACGTCTTCATGCTCGACGCCTATCTCACCGCCGCCGAGTTCGGCACCGTCGACCAGATCCTGCGCAACGTCGACGAGATGCTCAAGGCGCGCGAGGGCGTCCCGTGCTGGTTCTTCCTCGCGGGGATGAACTCGATCCACTACAAGCAGCCCTCCTACGCCGAGCAGACCGCGCAGTGCTGGGGCGCGATCTGCGCCGGCTGCTCCGGCGTCACGTGGTTCGTGAACATGGTCGGCTCCGAGGCGAACTGGCGCGCGATGGTCGACTTCAACCGCGAGGCACAGGAGCTCAAGGACAAGATCCTGAGCGAGGAGGTCTGCGAGCCCGCGCGCGCCTCTGTCGGGCCGGACCTCCTCCGCCACCGCACCTCGAAGTGCGGCGACGACTGGTATATCTTCTCGTGCAACATCGACGCCGACCCGCTCGAGGCCGTGACCTTCACGCTCCCGCCCGACGCCCCGCGCGCCGGCACCGTCGAGGTCCTCTACGAGAACCGCACCCTCCCGCTCGCGGACGGCTCCTTCGCCGACTTCTATCCCGGGCACTACCGCCACCTCTACCGCATCCATCCGGCGCCATAGCGCGCGCCGGGCCGGGCATCGCCTCCTCGGCGGCCGCGTGCGGGCTCCATTCCGGTCCCCGTGCCGCCGGGAGGCGGGGGCGTTTGCGCGCACGCGGGAATCTGGTAGAATGCGGCGCCGTTCCCCGCCATGAAGCACCGTCCCCTTCTTCCCCTGCTCTTCGCCTTCGCGGCAGCGCACGCGGTCGCCGAGCCCACGCTCGTCACCACCCGCGAGGGGTTCGCGGCGATCGCGGAGAACCTCGCCGGCTCCTACGAGCTTGGCTCGGACATCGACCTCGGCGGGGCGGACTGGACGCCCATCGGCACCGATTCGGCGCCGTTCACCGGCACGTTCAACGGCAACGACCGCGCCATCCGCAACCTCTTCTGCACGAACAGCCTGTCGGGCAGCGACTATCGCGGGCTCTTCGGCTGCGCGAGCAATGCGACGATCAAGCGTGTTTCCGTCTCGGGAACGGTCGCGGGCAAGCAGTACGTCGGCGGTCTCGTCGGATGCATCACGGGCGGAACGGTCATCAGCAACTGCATCGCGACGGTCGAGATCGCGGCGACCAACTCCTACGCCGGAGGTCTGGTCGGGGCCTGCGCCGGCGGCAGCGCGACCAATCGAATCGTCGACTGCCGTGCGGACGGCTTCGTCAGCGGTTCCGGCATGGCGGGCGGATTCATCGGCTACGTTTATGCGCCAGCCGTGATCTCCAACTGCGTGGCGCGCGGCGACGTGCGCTCCGCCGCCAGCTACTACGGCGGCTTCGTCGGGCGGCTCGCCCACGACGATGCGACGATCAGCGACTGCTGGTGCTCCGGCGCCGTGTGGGGCACGGGCGGCGACATTGGGTCGTTCATCGGCCACCACGTGAGAGGAACGAATGTCAACTGCGCGGTTTCGGCCTACGCCAACGGGCCGCGTCCGTTCTGCGGGAACGACCCGGCCATCACGGGCGGCAGGCTCACGCAGGCGGACATAAAGGCACGCTCCGCCAAGTGGCCGGAAGCGCCGAAACGCGCCAAGTCCAGCGCGATGATTCCGATTTCGACTCCCGAGGAACTGCTCGCCGTCACGAACAACCTCTCGGGCAGCTATGTGCTGACGGCGGACATCGACTTCGACGGCGAGACCATCGAGCCCATCGGCAACTACAGAACCCCGTTCAAAGGCGAGTTCTACGGACAGAACCACAAGATCAGCAACTTCTACATCGACACCACGGACAAGTATGCGGGACTCTTCGGCAAGATCAACGGCGGCCGCGTGAGCGGCGTGCAAGTGGAGGAGGGTTATGTCACCGGCGGTCCGGCCGACTCCGGATTGGAGGACGTCGGCGTCGGCGGTCTCGCGGGCAAGATCGACTCCAAGTCGCTAGTGGACGGCTGCTGGTTCGTCGGAGAAGTCTGGAATACAAACAGCGTCAACGCCGGCGGTTTCGTCGGCTACACCGCAGACGCGCCCGTCATTCTCCGCTGCTGCGTGGAAAGTTATGTGGCGAACGAGTCCGGCAAGTCGTACACGGGCGGCTTCGTCGGCAACCACGGCGGCGGCTTCATCGCGGACTCCAGCGCCCAATCGTCAGTGGATAGCAGCGACGGCTACGGCGGCAATGGTGGCGACAATGTCGGCGGCTTCGCGGGCGGCGTGTCGAAGGCGGCCCGAATCGACACCTCCTGGTGCTACAGCTACGTCTCGAGCGATGGTGGGCACTATCGCGGCGCGTTCGTCGGCCTGGCCAGTTCCGGTCTCGTCACGGGTTCCTACTATGAAGACACCGAGAACGGCCTGAAGGCCGCCGGCACGAGTAGCGGCTCCGACGACTACGCCGGCATCACGCCGCTCGGCGACGAGGAGATGCAGCGGAAAGAGTCCTTCACAGCCCTCGACTTCGTCGACGTCTGGAAGATCGACGAAGAGACGTATCCGTACCTGCGGACGTTCTTCAGCGCGTACGAGCTCTGGCTGAATGACGTTGGCATTACCGACGAACCGAAACCGGAAGACATGCCGAAACCGGAAGATATGGTGAACGGAATCCCGGCCGGCGTGCGGTATGTCTTCGACATCGACCCCTCGATCGGCCCCGCAGACCTAACCGAGCCGCTGCTCGACATCGGCTTCGATGAGGACGGCAATCCGTCCGTCACGATTCCGGAGCCGGTGAACACCGAGGGGGCGGCGTTGACGGTGCAAGCCACCGAAGACCTTGCGGACTGGTCCGACGAGAATCTGGTTCCGATGGCGTACGACGGCGGCGACGGCACCTGGAAGCCCGCCGCCGGCGGCAGCCCGCCCCGGCTCTTCTTCCGCTGGAAGATCGATTTCGCGGAAGAGTAGCCCGCGCCTCCACTGCCCGACCGGCGAGGAACGGGAAAAGACGGGGGTGACATTGATTTACCCGTCTTTGCCCGATTTCGCCCTTTCTTCGCGAGCGGTCCGTGGGGTATACTCGGCGGCGTTCGGCGCGGGTGCCGTCCCCCGGGGGGGGCGGCGCGCCGAAGGAACGACATCCCCATCGTCCGGAGCCCTCCCATGAAACGCATCGTTCGGAACCACGCCGTCCGCGCCATCGCGGTCGGAACGACCTCCCTGCTCGCCGGATCGCTGTTCGCGGCGGACGGCGCCGACGCCAAGTCCCGCGTGGACGCGTTCCTCGCCAGCGAGTTCGAGGGCGGCGCCCTCAAGTGCATGAGCTGCGTCTACGAGCAGCACGGCGAGACGCGCTACCGGTTCGTCGCGCAGAAGGGCTGGGAGGGGTTCGACGAGAACACGCCCCTCCACGTCGCCTCGATCACCAAGGTCTTCACCGCGACGCTGCTGATGCAGCTCTCGGAGGAGGGCAAGCTCTCCCTCAACGACTACGTGAGGAAGTACATTCCGGAGTTCCCCGGCGAGAACGTGCCGATCATCAACCTGATGACGCACACCTCGGGCTGGCGCAACCGCACCGGGCACGTCGCGAAGGCCGTGGATGAGAAGCGCCACGACGAGTTCTACGCCACGATGTACCAGGACTTCGAGGTGAACGAGAAGTTCCGCTACATGTCGCAGGGCTACGACATCCTCGCCGAGATCTGCGAGAAGGTCACCGGCGCCGCGGACGTCGCCGACCTCGCGCGCGACCGCATCTTCCGCCCGCTCGGCATGGAGCACTCCGCCTTCGCCGCGCACCAGGGGCAGTCGGGGCTTCACATCACCGCGCCGGACCTCGTGAAGTTCGGCCGGCACCTGCTCGACATCCGCCGCACGCGCAAGGCCGGCATCCTCACGCCGCAGGGTGCCGACGCGCTCTTCCGCCGCTGCCTCAGGCCCGAGTTCAACCGCACGCCGGCGTTCTTCATCAAGTCCGGCTACGTCGGCTTCGGCCAGTACTTCGGCGAGGTGAACACGATGGAGGCCGTCGGCCACGCCGGCGCCACGGGGTGCTTCCTCCTGATCGACCCGGGCCTCGACGCCGTCGAGGTGGTGCTCACCAACCGCCTCAACGAGAACGACACGCACTTCAGCTCCTGCGACGGCAACTTCGCGCGCATCTTCTCGATCATGGCGACGAGCTTCGGCGACGAGCCGATCGCCGACCGCGACCACGCGGAGAGCGGCGACTTCGGCCTCCAGATCGACCGCGTGAAGGCCGCCGCCGAATCCGAGCGCGTCGCCTCCAAGCAGGCGAAGGAGCTCGGGCTCTAGCCCGCAAGTCCGACCGGAACCATCCAGGGGAAAACGACCATGAACGCCATCGAACGAAACGCCCGCGCCGTCGCGGCCTGCCTCGCCGCCGCCGCCGTGTCCGCCGCCGCCGCGGACTTCGACTACCGCGTCGAATACGTCAAGTCCACGCACGGCAGCTGCGTGAAGACCGACCTCGTGCCGCAGCCCGGGACGACGTTCCGGATGGACGTCCGGTTCGACGGCCCGTTCAACCAGATCTTCGGCGGGAAGTTCGACCACGCGAAGAACACGACGGTCTTCTTCGGCCAGGAGGACGCGCAGGACGCGGAGGGCTTCCGCGACCTCTTCCAGCTCGCGCTCGGCGGGCACGAGGCGCAGGCCTACCAGACGTTCGCGAGCCTGGGCCGCAAGAGCCGCGAGAAGTGGATCCACTGCGGCCTCCAGGAGGTGAACGACTCCGCCATCGGAACCCGCGTGTCGATCGTCTACGACGGCCGGCACGTCACCTGGGGCAGCTTCGACATGAAGCTCGAGGGCGAGCGCACCGCGGCCGGCAAGGTCCCGGTCTCGTTCTTCGGGATGACCTGCGACGACGGGTCGGTGAAGTCCTACGCCTGCTACGACCTCGCGCTCTACGGGGCGGAGTTCTACCGGGACGGAAAGCCGCTCGCGCGCTTCGTCCCGGTCGTGAAGGGCGGCGTCGCCGGCCTCTACGAGGAGGTCACGGGGAAGTTCTACGCAAGCGCGACGGACGTGCCGCTCGAGGCGGGGCCGCGCTACGAGAAGAAGGAGCCCGCGAACGCCGCCGGGGCCGCCCGCGCGCCGGGCGGGCCGGTCTCCGACTTCTCGGTCCCGATCTTCGAGGACGACTTCTCCGAGCCCAAGGTCTTCGCCGAGCGCTGGAGCTTCCGCGGGCACGCGCAGAAGGACATCGAGGTGAAGGACGGCGCGGTGCGCATCCCGAGCGGCGGCACCGGCGACGGCATCCAGTGGAAGGGCGAGCTGCCGGACGAGTTCGCGGCCGAGGCCGAGATCGCGGTCTACCCCGCGTGGAGCGAGATCAAGGACCCGAAGGACGGCGACTACCACTGGGCGGTCATGACCGGCGACTACGGCACGTTCGGCGTCCGCAGCGACGGCTACGGGGTGACCCTCTACCAGCCGGTGGCCGACCAGCCGACGCGCAGCGCCTACCCCTGGATCGCCAACTTCAAGGAGGGCGAGCCGGTCACGGTCCGCTTCGAGCGTCGCAAGATCGGCGAGACGATGATGGGCTACGCCTTCTTCCTCAACGGCGTCCTGGGCAACTACTACACGGCGCCCACGCCGAGGAAGACCGTCGGCTTCGACGGCGTCGCGCACTGGGCCCCGCTCGGCATCGAGAACTTCAAGTGCCCCTTCGAGGTGCGCCGCGTCACGATCTACGCGCTCAAGGGCGAGGACAGCCCGAACCTGATCTCGAACTCCGGCTTCGAGTTCGACGGCGACGGCGTGCCGCTGCACTACTGCAACCGCAATTCCTGCGAGATGTCGAAGGTCTCGATCGAGGACTACAAGGAGAAGTACCTCAAGTGCTTCATGGTCGACACGGCCGAGAGGCACTCCGGGAAGCAGTCGCTCCGGCTGCGCATCGGGCCGTTCGTCCGCAGCTTCGACTTCTTCGCCTGGAACACGCCCACGCAGAAGGGCCGCAGCGCGGTCCTCTCCTTCTGGGCGAAGGCGTCCGAGCCCGGCGTCCAGTTCAAGGCGAAGCTCTCCGACAACGCCCGGATCGTGGACCTCACGACCGAATGGACGCGCTACGAGGTCACGACGACCAACCTGCCCGCGCCCGGCATCTTCAGCCCCGTCTGGTTCGACGTCCCCGGCCTTCGCGACCGCACGACCGAGGCCTCGATCTGGCTCGACGACCTGCAGCTCGAGATGGTCGACCCGCCGGCCGGCGGCTTCGACCCCGCGAAGACCTACGCGACGGAGTACAAGCCGAAGTCCGGCGACGCGGAGAACTTCGCGCTCGGCAAGCCGACCCCGCACGCGAAGCCCGAGCGCACGGCGCCGCTCACGCCCGCCGAGAACGCGCTCTGCGGCTATCCGCTCCCGCCCGAGGGGCTCCTCCTCGGCCACTACGACTTCTACATGGAGGAGAGGACCGCCGACTTCCGCGCGTGGGACGGCAAGGGCGGCTTCGAGCAGGTCTCGATCGACATCTCCGGGATGCCCTGCGGCACCAACGCCGTCACGGTCCGCGCGCTCGGCCGCGAGTGGAAGGCCGAGGTCCGCAAGCTGCCCTTCAAGAAGGGCGCGACGCAGATCAACCAGTGGTCCCGCACGCTCGTCCACGACGGCGAGAAGGTGTTCATGAGCTCGCCGTGCCTCATCGGCCGCGAGAACGGGCCGATGGACGACGGCACCTCGCGTCCGGTCGACATCCTCGCCGACGCCGGGTTCAAGTACCTGAACCTGCAGAACAACCTCAACGTCCGCGACATCGAGATGAACCGCAAGACGCTCGCGTACGCGGCACAGAAAGGCATGAAGTTCACGATCTGGACCGGCGAGGGCCAGACCCTCGACGACGTGGGCGAGATCCGGCGCTGGGAGGACAACTCCGTCACCGACTGGTCGCGCCGGAAGATGTACGGCATGCTCGACAGCCCGAACGTGATCAACTGGCTCGTCCTCGACGAGCCCGAGTACCGCAACGCCGACGACTGCAAGGCGTTCATGAAGCGGACGAAGGCCCTCTTCCCCTACAACCCCGTGCAGATGAACAACTGCTGGCTCGGCATCTCCGGGCGCTTCGCGGGGCTCCCGACCGACATCCTGATGGTCGACTACTACCTGACCGTCGACGGCACCACGCTCGACATGGTCGTCTCGAAGGTCGACGTCCTGCGCTCCATCGCGCCCGGCAAGCCGTGCTGGTACTTCATGGAGAGCGAGAACTCGCTCCATCCGCGGATCCCGACCTACAAGGAGCAGGTCGCGCAGTGCTGGGGCTGTGTCGCCGCCGGCGCGACGGGCCTCTCCTGGTTCGTCAACATGCCCACCTCGCGCTGCTGCTACGACGCGCTCGTGGACATCAACCGCGAGCTGCTGGACAACGTCGACTTCCTCTGCTCCGACGAGCTCTGCGGCGGCGCCATCGCGAGCGAGACCGAGAACTACATCCGCTGCCTCACGCGCCGGCACGGGAGCGAGCGCCGCATCTACACGGCCAACGTCAACCCGCACCCGAACGCCCGGGTCTCGTTCCGCCTCCCGGACGACGTCCCGCAGGACACCACGGTCGAGGTCCTCTACGAGAACCGCACCCTCCAGGCGAAGGGCGGCGTCTTCTCCGACGCCTTCGACGGCTTCAGCCGGCACGTCTACCGGATCAAGTAGCCGCCCCTTGTGGCGTTCGCCGCCGTGGCGGGGTCCGCACCCCGCCACGCGAAGGGCTGGGCGCTTTACCCGTTTTTGCCCGATTTGAACCTACTCGCCCGCTGGGGCGCGGGGGTATGATACGGGACGTCGGCACCGCCACGGCCTCCGTCGGAGGCGGCCGGGAGAACCGGCCGACGACAACCCCGTCCCGGACAAGGAGACGTCCCATGAATCGCATCGTCAGGAAAACCGCCGCCCTCGCCCTCGCGGCCGCCGCCGCGCTCGTCGCCGCCCCCGCCGGGGCGGCAACGGACGTCACGTGGTCTGCTACGCCACTGACGGCGAGCAGCACGTCGATCCGCACGGACGGAACGCTCAAGTACGCCTACGCCCGCGGAAACTACACGGTCAACGGCGTTTCGTTCGCCGGTGTCGGCGACAAAATCGTCAATACGGCGGACTGCGTCGTCTGGGAAGCCTCGGGCGGAGCCGGCAACGCCGTTTCGTCGCCTCCCTCCGACACCGAGTCGGGCGATTACAAGGATCTGCTGTCGAATGGCTGGTGGGCAAACGGCAAGGACCGGCCGATCGCGTTGAAGAATCTGGAATCCGGGAAGCGGTATCTGGTCCAGATGGTCGCCTTCCGCAACGACTACACGACGCAGTCGGCGACCGCGCCGGACCGAACGACGGTTGCCAAGTTCGCCGGAACCGGATGGGAATACGGCGGTTCGCTGATCTGCCAGTTCACCGCCGAAGCCACGACGGAGGAGTTCACGATCTCGTACAGCGGCCAGGCTTTGATCAACGCCATCCAGGTGCGCGAGCTTCCGTCGGACGAACCGGCGGGGAAGCCGGCGGTCATTACCGTCAAGTAAGGGCCTTCCTTCCATGCCCGATTCCGTCGTGCCCGAGGTCCGTGCGCTTCCGTACGGAGCGGAGGAGGGCGGCGAGTTCCGCTACACGTGGGAGCATCCGCGGCTGGTCGAGGTCCAGCTGGTGGACGACACGGACCGGCACGATGACCTCTACTTCGAGAAGGAGCGCCTGCTTTCCCGCTGCGAGAGGCCGTTCGACGTTGCCGGACCGGCGCTCTTCCTCGAGGATTCGCTCGGCGGGGAGGGCGTCGCCTTCTTCCGCCAGGCGCCGCTGCCGCACGCGCGGGCGGACGATTCGCCCGACTGGCACGTGGATCCCGGGCGGCAGATGCTGCGCATCCTTTCCAGTCCCTACCGGTGCTTCCGCGTCGGCTATCGCGGCGGGAGGGCGGGGCGCGTCCGCGCGGCCACGGACTTCCACCGGTCGTTCCGCCCGTACGTCGCGGGGCGCGACGGGCTCTTCCTCTCCAACACCTGGGGCGACGGGCACCAGGACGCCTGCGTCAACGAGCGCTTCCTGCGGGGCGAGATCGCGGCGGGGGCCGAGCTCGGCGTGGACGTGATCCAGATCGACGACGGCTGGGAGAAGGGCTACACGGCCAATTCCGTCCGCGTCGCGAGGGGCGAAAAGGGGCGCTGGGGCTCCTGGTGGGAGGAGGCGGGGTTCTGGGACGTCGACCCCGTCCGGTTCCCGGGCGGGCTCGCGCCGCTCATCGCGGAGGCGCGCGCGAAGGGCCTGAAGTTCGGGCTGTGGTTCGGGCCGGACTCCTCCGACGAGGCGGCGAACTGGCGGCGGGACGCCGACTTCCTCCTGTCCCTCCACCGCTCTTTCGGCATCGACTACTTCAAGTTCGACTCGATGGACACGCCGACCCCTCTCGCATTCGCGCGCCAGGGGATGCTGATGGACCGGCTGATGGACGGGTCGGGCGGCCGCATCACCGTCGACCTCGACGTCACGGCGGGGCGGCGCCCCGGCTACTTCGCGTTCCCGCGCATCGGCCCCGTTTTCGTGGAAAACCGCTACGTCCGCGAGGGCGACGGCCGCCTCTGGTGGCCGCACCGCACGCTGCGGAACCTCTGGGGCCTCGCGCACGCCGTCGATCCCGTGCGTCTGCGGATGGAGGTCCTGAACCCCGAGCGCCAGCCGGAACTGTATCCCGATGGCGACTCGCTCGCGCCCCTGCGCTGGCCGCGCGACGCGATCTTCGCGATCGCGATGTACTCCTCGCCGCTCGGATGGTTCGAGATCCAGAACCTCTCGCGGGAGACGGTCGAGGCGTGGAAGCCCCTCATCGCCCGATGGAAGCGGGAGCGCGACGCGATCCACGAGGGCTACGTCCATCCCGTCGGGAGCGCGCCGGACGGCCTCTCCTGGACGGGCTTCGTGTCGGCGTCCCGCGACGGAACGGCGGGAACGGCGCTTCTCTTCCGCGAGCTGGACGCGCGCGAGGAGTTCTCCCTGCCCCTCGCCGACTACCTGCCCTCGGACGGCCTGGAGCCGACCGTCATCGGCGGTCGCGGCGAAGCGCGGATCGAAGGCGGCGTCCTCACGGTCGCCGTCCGCGACAAGCTCGACTTCGTCTGGGTCAAGATCGCGCCTCGTTGAGGATGCCGTGGCGGGGTGTCGCACCCCGCCACGACGCGCCCTCGCGCCCTTCGCGTCCGATTCGCCCTTGATTCGGAAAGCAACTGGACGCGCGGCAGATATTTCAACAATAGAAAAAAAATATTGCAATCGTGGTAAAATAATGGTCGTCTCCGTTGCGCCTGGGCGCGGATCCGCCGCCGGAGCGCGCGGCGCTTCTACTGGGCGGACGACGCCTCCGAGTGCGACTTCGTCTTCGCCGACGCCTCCGGCGCGTTCTCCGCGGAGCAGGTCTGCTACGAGCTTGTGTCCGAGAACCGCGAGCGCGAACTGGCCGGGATTCTCGGCGCCCTGCGGCAGTTCGGCCTGCGCGAAGGGACGATCGTCACGCTGAGGCAGCGCGACTTCGCCCGCGAGGACGGCCGAGCCATCCGCGTCGTCCCGGCCCATGAATGGCTCGCGGACTAGCGGGCTCCGCCAGGACCTTCGCGCGCGCCCGCTTTGCCGCAAACTGCGCTTGTATTCATGGGGCGGTTCTGGTATCCTACGCCCCGTCGCGCCGTGACGGGGCAAACATCCCCGCCTCGGCACCTGCCGTTTCATACGGACGGCAGACACCGAAGGTAGGCTCTTTCGCCCCGAACCCGCCTTCGGCTCTACACCCCGGGGCAAGGATTCCGCCATGCTCCGCTCGCGCCTCCCCGCAGTCTCGTTCCTTCTTCTTCTCGCCGGTTTCGCGCCCTCCGGGTTCGCGAAGAACTGGTACGTTTCCGCCTCTTCGGGTTCCGACTCGAACGAAGGCACTTCCGCAAAGCCCTTCAAAACGATCCAAAAGGCGGTGACTTCCTGCTCCGACGGCGACTTGATCCTCGTCGGCCCGGGAACCTACAAGGAGACGGCGGACTCCGTTGGTGCCGTCTATAATTCCAATGGGCGTTCTGCTACGGTCCGCAGCACGGACGGCCCTCTCGTCACGATCATCGACGCCGATGGTCAGCGCCGCGTCGCCAAGGGAACGAACACGGCCCATCAAAATGACTGGATGGACCATTGCCTGCTTTTCGACGGATTCACGTTGCAGAACGGATTGCATCAAGACACCGGAGGAGTAGCTTGGACCAAACTGAGGAAGTGCATTGTGAAGGGAACGTCTTTGAACTCCAAAGTCGTCCTCCACACAGTCCGAATGGACAATTGCCTGGTCGTCGGAAACAGGGCTTTGCAATGCCTCGTCCGGAATTCGACCGCTTTCAATTGCACGTTTTCGAACAATGGCGGTTTTGACGGATCTGGCGCCGTGTTTTCGGATTCCGTCCTGGCCAACTGCGTCGTGTTCGGCAACGAAACAGGATCCGCATCGCTTGTTTCCTCCAGTTTTTCCGCCACAAACTCGTTTGCCGAAGTTGTTCTTCCTGGCTCGAACAACGGCGTCCTTTCCGAATCGCCGTTCGTCGACGCCGCGGCCGGCGTCTACCGTCTCCGCCCGGAATCGCCGTGCGTCGACGCGGGTACGAACGAATTGGTTCCGACGAATTACGATCTTCGCGGAAGTCGGCGCATCGTGAACGGAATCGTGGACGCCGGCTGCTACGAATACCGTGAACCCGTGACGTGGCACGTGGACGCCGCCTCCGGAAACGACTCGAACGACGGTCTCTCCTGGAGCGCGGCGAAGAAGTCCATCCAATCCACGGTGGACGAGGCGATCGACGGGGACACGGTTCTCGTGAACGACGGAACATACAAAAGGGTCTCGGGAAACATGGTTCTCGACTGCCATGCTACCAGCGGCAAGCTCCTGATCAAAAGTGTGAACGGACCGGAAAAGACGATTCTCGACGGAGAAGGCAAATACCGTTGCGCAAAACTTTCGGCTTCTCTCGACGGAAGGACGGCGGATCGCGTTGCGACGCTCGTCGGTTTTACGATTACAAACGGCTTGTTCACGAACCTAGGAGGAGTTTCGCACGGTATCGTGGAAAACTGCGTCATCCAGGATTGCACGACCACGAAATGCCTGAATGCGGAGAAAACGGTCGGCGGCGCGGGCGGCTGTAAACTCGTAAACTGCCTGATTCTCGGAAACGCGTCTTTGTCGTCCGACGGAACCGCCGCCGCGGGAGGTGCCTACCAGTGCGACCTCTATAACTGCACGGTCATCGGGAACGAGGCCGTTGCCGGGGCTCCCGCCGGAGGGCTCTACGACTGCAAGGTCTACAACTGCATCGTGACGGGGAACACGGTGGGCGGCATCGCAGCGGACGTGGCGGCGTGCACGCTCGACCACTGCTGCCTCACGTCGCTGAAGGAGGGCGAAGGGAACATCGTCGCGTTCCCGAAGTTCGCGGACGAGGCTGCCGGCGACTTCCGCCTGCTCGGTTCGTCGCCCTGCATCGACGCGGGAAGCGACGCGAACGCGGTGAGCGACTCCGACCTCTGGGGCAACGCGCGCGTGCAGGGCGCGCACGTGGACATCGGCGCCTACGAGGCGGGACCGGAGTCGTGGCTCAAGGTCGAGGGGACGGATGTCGTCTACAACGGCGGCCCGAACGCGCTCTCCGTGACGGCGGACTTCCCCGGCGCGGAGGCGACGATTCTCTACGGTCTTTCCGCGGAAGGCCCGTTCACGGCGGAGGCGCCGTCGTTCACGGACGCGGGCGAGCATCCGGTCTGGGTCGTCGCGACGGCGCCGGGCTATCCCGCCGTCACGAACGCCGCGACGCTCACCGTCCGGAAGAAGCGGATCGACCCCTCGATGATGTGCGTCGTTCCGGACCAGGTGTGGGACGGAACGCCGAAGACGCCCGAGGTCCACATCCGCGACGGCTGGCCGGACATCCTCGGCGCGGAGAACTACGACGTCGAATACGTCGACAACGTGGACGTCGGCACGGCGGGCGTCCGCGTGACCGGCAAGAACAACTACGAGGGCACGTTCGTCTATCCGTTCGGCATCGATCCGGTCGACGAGACCCGCTTCCTCGTCGTCGACCTCTCGGGTGGAACGAACGCGACCTCCTATCCGGTCTCCTACCTCTCCGACGTTCCCGCGGGCGGCTGGACCGAGGAATACAAGACGACGAAACTCGTCCTCCGCAATGTGCCGGAGGGCTCGTTCTGGATGGGCAGCCCGGAGGACGAGCTAGGCCGTCAGGACAACGAGACGCTCCACCGCGTCACGCTCTCGCGCGGCTTCTACGCCGGCGTTTTCGAGGTGACGCAGAAGCAATGGGAACTCGTGATGGGAACGAACGTGGCGCAGAATCTCGGAGGAACCCACCCGATCGAGACGGTTTCCTACGACATGATCCGCGGCGACGACGCGGGAACGAACTTCCCGGCGAGCAGCGCCGTGGACGCTTCGAGCTTCCTCGGCGTCCTCCGCGCGAAGACGGGCCTGGACGGCTTCGACCTCCCGACCGAAGCGCAGTGGGAATATGCCTGCCGCGCGGGGACAGAATCCTCCTTGAACTCTGGAAAGAATCTGGAATCAGCGGAGGGCTACAGCGCCAATCTGGCGGAACTCGGACGATACGTCGACAACCGGGGGAACGACCACCATGCAGCGGTCGGGTCCTATCTTCCGAACCGATGGGGCCTTTTCGACATGCACGGCAACGTTTACGAATGGTGCCTCGACTGGTATGCCGAATTGGACGGCGGACCCGCGGTCAATCCCGCGGGGGCCGGTTCCGGAACGCATCGTTCGAGGCGCGGCGGCGGATGGAAGTTCGCGGCCAATCGTTGCCGTTCGGCCTTTCGCATCCAAGACGGCGCTTCTACCAAATACAGCGACGTCGGCTTCCGTCTTGTCTGCGAAGATCCGGAACCCGCGGAAACGGTCTGGTACGTCGACGCGGAACGCGGCGATGACGAGAACACGGGGCGTTCGTGGGACGACGCGCTGCGGACGATCCAGAACGCGGCGGACCGCACCGTCGCGGGCAACACGGTCCTCGTCACGAACGGCGTCTACGAACCGTTCGTCGCAAGGAACAAGGACATCGTCATCCGCAGCGTCGAAGGCGCGGAGAAGACCATCGTCGACGGCGGCGGCACGAACCGCTGCGCGACGCTAGGTGCCGAAAGGACCGATGCCGTGAAAACGACGCTTGTCGGCTTTACGTTGCGGAACGGCCGGAACGACCACGGAGCCGGCGTTCGCGGCGGAATTCTGGAAGCGTGCATCGTGACGGGGAACTACGCCGGGAAAGACGACGACCCTTCGTTCCGCGGCTACGGCGGGGGACTTCAATGCAGCATTGCCTTTCGATGCATCGTTTCCAACAACGTTTCGTCCGCCGGCGGGGGCGGCGCCATGAATTCCCGGCTGGAAGATTGCTTGATTGCGGACAATCTGGCGAACAACATCGTCGCCGCCACGACGGGCGGCGGACTTGGCAGCTGCGATGCGGTCCGGTGCACGATTGTGGACAACCGGGCCGTCTACGGTTCTTCCAGCAAGCCCGGCGGCGGCGGTTGCGACTTCTGCACGCTCGAATCCTGCATCGTCTACGGAAACGCCTACACGAGCGGAGCCGCAAACGATATCTACAATTCCACCGCGACCTATTCCTGCTTCGGTTCGGCCGTCTCCGGCTCGGGCAACATCGACGCCGATCCGCTCTTCGTCGACGCGGCGAACGGCGACTACCGGCTCACGGCGGGCTCGCCGTGCATCGACGCGGGCGGACTGACAACCGAGGCCAAGCTTGGAACCGACCTCGATGGCCACTCGCGGTGGATCGGCGTCGGGACCGACATGGGTTGCTACGAATGGGCCACCCACTACGCGGCGGCGACGCAATACGTCGCGCAGGCGACGGGCGACGATGCGAACGACGGCCTCTCCTGGGAAACGGCGAAGGCGACCATCCAGAATGCCATCGACTGGGCGGCGGACGGCGACGAAATCGTCGTGGCGGACGGCGTCTATACGGGCGATGCGCAGGCTTCCAGTTCCATCGTGAACTGGAAAAGCGCACACCTGCGCATTCGAAGCGCAAACGGTCCCGCGACGACGATCATCGACGGTCAAGGGCTCCGGCGCTGTATCCAGATGGCGGCGTATCAGCCGACGGATCCGAGCGCCTATTACTACGAAACCCTCCGCGGGCTCGTGACAATGGAAGGATTCATGTTCCGTAATGGATACTGTTCGGGTGGGGGGTCGGCCGTTCTGACTGCGACATTGAAGAACTGCATTTTGACCGGTAATGTCAGCCGGAAATGGGGCGCGGCGTACGAAGCCGACATGGAGAACTGCCTGATTGCCGGCAATGTCGTCTGGAACGACGATCACAGCGGTTGTGCACCCAGTGCCGCCTACAAATGTTCGCTTGCGAACTGCACCGTTGCCGCGAATACGAACGCCATTAGTCTGGGGGCATGCGCCATCGGAAAATGCGTCGCGACAAACTGCGTCATTGTCGGCAATTTCGTCGAGAATGTACCGGTCGGAACCGAAGTCCATGCCGCGACGTGCAACGTCGACTATTCCTGCCTCGACACGGAAACCGTCGGGACTAGCAATATCGTCGCGTCGGCGGCGGACCTCTTCTTCGACGCGGCGAACGGCGACTACCGCGTGCGCGCGGTGGCGCCGTGCGTCGACGCGGGCGACACGTCGTGGGCGGCGGGGAAGACGGACCTCGCCGGCAATCCGCGCGTCGCGCACGCGGCGGTGGACATGGGCTGCTACGAATACGGCGTACCGGCGACGCCCGTCATCGATCCGCCGGACGGAACGCAGTTCGCGAACAAGAACTCGCAGTCGGTGATGCTCACGTGCACCGATCCGGACGCGAAGATCTACCACACGGTGGACGGTTCCGACCCGGCGACGAACAGCGCGACTTCCGTCAAGTTTTCGATCCTTGAGACGACGACGGTGAAGGCGATCGCCGTGGTGCGCGGCGATTGGGCGAGCGAGGTCGCGACCGCGACGATCGTCCATGTCTACGTGGCGCAGGCGCCGGACGGCCTCGCGGCGGCGCAGGAAGGCGCGGGCATCGCGCTCTCGTGGGACGCCGTGGAGACGGCGGACTCCTACCGCGTCTGCCGCGGGACGTCGCCCGACCTCGCGGCGGCGGAGGAGCTCGGGACGACGGAGGGCCTTTCGTGGACCGACGTGACGGTCGAGCCCGGGAAGACCTACTACTACTTCGTTGTCTCGGAGAACCTCGCGGGCCGTTCGGGGGCGGGCGTTCCGGCGCTCGGCTCGACGCTCGGGCTCGCGACGGCGGTCAACATGCCGCAGCTCGCCTTCACGACCGGGGACGACGATCCGTGGGTTCCCGAGGCGACCGAGGACTCGGCGGACGGCGTCCACCGCGCGACCTCCGCGTCGCCCGGCGACAACGGCGAAAGCTGGATCGAGACGACGGTCGAAGGACCGGGACAGATCGATTTCCGCTGGCGCGCCTCGTGCGAGCGCGACGACAGCGGCTATCGCGACTGGGACCACCTTGCGTTTCTCGTCGACGGCGTCGAGAAGGCGCGTCTCGACGGGCGGACGAAGTGGGAGCGGGCGTCGTTCGCCGTCGAGGGGGAGGGGGCGCACACGCTGCGCTGGACCTACGCGAAGGACTCCGGAATGGCCGACGGCGAAGACCGCGGCTTCCTCGACTGCGTGCAGTGGATTCCGGAGGCGACGAAGGGCGAATGGGAGGCGTGGATCGACTTCCACGGCATCGGGTCGACCAGCGGCTACGAGGCGCTGAAGCCGCTGCCGTCGGGCAAGGGCGACACGCTCTGGGAGGAGTTCGTCGCGGGCCTGAACCCGCTCGATGCGCTCTCGCGCTTCCTCGCGGACATCCTCGTGCCCGGCGACGAGCCGGAGATCTCCTGGCATCCGGACCTCGGCGCCAAGCGCGTCTACACCATAGAGGGCAAGCCCTTCCTCACGAACGAGGTCTGGACCGCGCCGAACGCCGACAGCCGCTTCTTCCGGGTCTGGGTGCGCATGCCGGAATAGCCGCGCGACCGACGAAGCGAGCCGCGCGCCTCCCTCGCGTGGCGGGGTGCCACCACGACACGCGAGGGAGATGTCTCGCGGTTTTACTTGAATCTGCGTGATTCATCCCTTGTCCCGCCGTCCGGAATCCTCTATCATTCTGGTTCGTGGCGCGCGGGCGGGGGCGACCGTTCCGCGAGACCGTCCGTGCGACGCCCGAACGGCGGCGAGAAGGAGAAGTCAAGTCATGTTCGTTCACAGAATGGCGATGGCGGCGGTCTTCGCGGCGGCGGCGGCGATGGCCGGGCCGGCGTGGGAGGGAAAACTGGACGCCCCCGAATGGCCCGACGTGACGCCGCACTTCTACGACGCCGCGAACGACCCGGCGTGCAGCGTCCGGGGCCCGTACTTCGGGGGCCGCTTCGTCTCCGCGGCCGCCGACGCCGAAGGACGCGCCGGCGGCGCCGACCCCGAGCCGAAGTACCGGCTTCGCCGGCGCTTCGCGCTGAAGGCCGCGCCCGCGGACGCCTGGCTCCAGGGCGTCGGCGACACGATGGCCACGTTCAGCCTCAACGGGAGCGTCGCCATGCGCTCCGCCTACGATCGCAGCGCGGCGGACGGCGTGCCGGCGTCCGCGAACGTCCGCTCCCTGCTCCGCGAAGGGGAGAACGTGCTGGACGTGGAGTACACGATCAACGCCCGGATGGAGTACGGCGTGCGCAGGCCCTACCCCGGCGGCGTGCTGGCGGAGCTCTTCGTCGCCTACGCCGACGGAACGACGGAGCGCATCGACACCGACGACTCGTTCGAGTCGTCCGTGGACGGAAGGGCCTGGACGGGGGTCGTCTGCTCCGACCCGCCGCCGGCGCCGCCGCGCTGCACGCGCCTCGTCTACCGCGACTTCGCCCGCCCGCAGCGCTTCCTCGGCGGCGGGCCCGAGTCGCCGCGCGTCCGGGCGGGCGAGACGGCGACGCTCCGCTACGAGTTCGAGGGGACGCCGCCGGAAGGAGACTTCGAGGCCGACCTCGCGCTGCGCCGCAACGACGCCACGTGGTGGGACGAGACGCTGTCGCTGGGGAGCTCGAACGTCGTCCGCCTCGCGGACGGCCGCTGGCGGCTGGAGATTCCGTTCGAGACGCCCCTCTACTGCCATTCGGGCGAATACGAGATCCGGCTCTCGTCCTCCGGCGTCTGCTGCGACGGGGGAGGATGGCCCGGAGGGCGCCTGCGGATCTCCGCGCGCAAGGCGTCCGAGATTCCGGGATTCGACCGTCCCGTCCGGGCCGAGGTGAAGCCGGTGTCGGGCGTCCCCACGGTCCATCTGGACGACAAGCCGTTCCCGCTCCTGTGGGGCGGCGTCCAGTACCTGCGGCGCCCGGACCGCCTGCCGCGCCACAGCGACATGCCGCTCACCGCGGTCACGGTCTACAACAATTGCGTGGACTGGCATCCGCGGCTCGGTACGTACGACTTCTCCTCGTTCGACCGCATCGCCGAGAAATACCGCCGGGCGAATCCCGACGCGTATTTCGTCTGGGACCTCTCGGTCTATCCGCCGGCGGACTTCGCGCAGAAGTACCCGCAAGAGATGTCCGCCGACGAAACCGGGGACATCGTCCCGGCCAGCCGCTTCAGCTGGAGCTATGCCTCCCGCCTCGGGCTCGACGAGATCAAGGAGATGACGGAGCGGGCGATCCGCCGCCTGGAATCGTCCCCCTACGCCAACCGGATCATCGGCTACCGCGTGAACTCGGGCGTGACGGTGGAATGGCTGGGATGGGACGCGAAGCCCGGCCACGTGCGCGACTTCTCGGACGTCAACAAGAAGGCCTTCGCGGCGTTCGCCGCCGAACGGTATCCCGGGCTCGCGGACCCGCACGTCCCCGACCTCGCCGAGCGGCAGGCGCTCGATTCGCCCCTGGACGTCCTCTGGGACGGGGAGCGGCATCGGAACGCGATCGCCTACATGGACTACAACTCGTGGATCATCGCGAAGGACGCGCTGGAGGCGTGCGGGCACGCGAAGGACGTGCTGCGGTCGCTCGGGCGCACCAAGCTCGTGGGGACCTACTACGGCTACACGTTCTACCTGAACGCGAACGGGTTCGACCAGTGGCGCGGGCACTTCGCCCTCAAGACGCTGCTGGACGGGAACGACGGGCGGATCGACTTCCTGCTTTCGCCCCAGAGCTACGGCGAGCGCCGGATCGGCGACGCCTGCGGCGACATGAAGCCGTCCGCCACGCTGAACGCCGCCGGCATCCTGGCCGTCAACGAGGACGACACGCGCACGCACAACCGGATCCGGCCGAACTTCTACGGCTTCAAGCAGACCCTGACCCCCGAGCAGACCGCCGCGGTGCTGCTGCGCGACGCGGCCGCCACGATGTGCCGCGGCGGCTGGCCGTACTTCTACGCGCTCGCGACGGGCGTCGACTGCGATTCCCCCGAATGCGCGAAGGTCGGACGCGACGTGCTCGACGCGATGCGCTTCTGCCTCGGGCGCCGGGTCGGCCGCCATGCCGAGGTGGCGCTCGTCGCGAGCGAGCGGTCGATCGTGGCGACGCCGTCGCTCAACCGGCGCCCGTTCGCCCGGACGGGCCGCTGGACGCAGGAGTACGCCCCCGACGGCACCGTGAAGCGCGCCGAGGAGAGGCTCGCGGTCTACAACGGCGAGATCTTCGGCGCCCTGCACACGAAGTTCGCGCGCTCCGGAACGCCCGTCGACTTCCTGCTGGCGGAGGACCTCGGCCGGTACGCCGGCGACTACAGGCTGTACGTCTTCCTGAACCAGCTGACCTTCGACGACTCCGTCCGCGAGGCGGTGGAGCGGATCCGCGCGCGCGGCGCGACGATCCTCTGGCTCTACGCGCCCGGGTGGAGCAGGGGGAATTCGCTCGCGGACATGAAGGCCCTCACGGGCATCGGGTTCGAGCGCATCGCGGAGCCGACCGTGGCCGGCGTGAAGATGGAGAGCGACGGCCGCTGGATGGGCATGCCGGACGCACAGGTCGCGCAGGCGTTCGCCCCGGTCGCGGCCGACGAGGTGCTGGGCGTCTACGCGAACGGCAAGCCGGGTCTGACGGTCTCGACGGTCGACGGCTCGCCGTCGTACTTCTCGGGCGCGTGGCAGCTCGACATCCCCTTCATCCGGTCGCTCGCCGCGAAGGCCGGCGTGCACGTCTGGTGCGACTCGGACGATCCGATCGAGGCGAACGACGCGCTGTTCACGCTGCATGCGCGCACGGCGGGCGCGAAGACCGTCCGCCTGCCGCGCAGGACGACCGTCGTCGACCTGGTCGGCCGCCGCGTCGTCGCCCGCGACACGGACGTGTTCTCGTTCGACGCCGCCCTCCACTCGACGCATCTGTTCTACTACGGCGACGACGCGGAGGAGTTCCTCCGGTAGCCTCCCGACGAATCGGAACCATGGAATCCAACACGCTTTCAACGTCTTCGTCCTGGAGCCGGGAGGCCGCCGAGGGGCTCGTCGCCCGGTGGTGCGACGCCCTCCTCGCGCGGCAGATCGCGGGAACGGGCGACCCAATGCTCGACGGCGCGATCGCGTGCCCCGCGTGCGGCGTCCTCCACGGGCGCGTCGGCGACCTCGCCTATCCGCTGGCCTACCGCTGGACGCGCACGGGGGACGAGAAGTACCTCGCGGCGGCGGAGCGGGCCGTCGACTGGACGGAGGCCGCGATGCGCCGGGAGGACGGCGGCCTCTACAACGACTTCCAGAGCCAGTGGTGGGCCATCACCGTGTTCGCGCAGATCGCCCTCGGCAAGACGCTTCTCCGTTTCGGCGACCGGCTGCCGCGGGACCTGCGCGTGCGCTGGAGCGCGCTCTTCGAGCGGGACACGGACTTCGTCGTCGAGCGGTTCGACGAGTCGTTCGTGGAGTCCACCAACGTGAACTATCCGGCGTCCTTCTGCGAGGCGATGGCGCTCGCCGGGCGCGTACTGGGCGACGCCGGCAGGACGGCTCTGGCCCGGTCGATGGCCGACCGCGTGATGAAGTCGTTCCTTCCGGACGGACTTTTCACGGGCGAAGGCGCGCCGATGTCGCACCGCTCGCCGCGCGGGCACGCGTACGTCGACCTCGGCTACAATCTGGAGGAGTCGCTGCCGTCTCTGTTCGCGTATGCCGAACTCTGCGGCGACGGGCGGATGAAGGACGCCGTCCTCGCCTCGGCGGCCGTGCATGCCGAGTTCCTCCTACCCGACGGCGGCGTGGACGACTCCTTCGGGAGCCGGAGCGCGAAGTGGACGTACTACGGCAGCCGCACGTCGGACGGCCTCCTGCCGATCCTCGGCGCCCTCGCCAAGTCGGGCGTGCCCTGGGCCGCGAGGGCGATGGGGCTCCACCTCGCCCTGTACGAGCGCTGCACGAACGCCTCCGGCCTTCTGGCGGGCGGCGTGCAGTACGAGGCGGCCGGCGAGCCGGCATGCATCCACCATTCGTTCACGCACGCGAAGTCCGTCGTCGACGTCCTCCTGGACGATTCGATCCCCGAGCGGGGCGCCGATGCGCCCCTGCCGCGCGAACGCGCCTACGGACTCAAGTCCTTCCCCTCGATCGGCGTGGCGCTCGCCGCCGTCGGTCCCTGGCGCGTCACGTTCGCGGGCGGAGACTCCTTCGCGCAGGGCATGACCGGGCTCCGGGTTTCCGGCGGCGGTCCGTCGATGGTCTGGCACGAAGCGGTCGGGCCGCTCGTCGTCGGCACGATGGCGGACTACGCGATCGTCGAGGCCCGCAACCTGCAGGACCTCCGCCACGAGCGGACGGTGCTTTCGATGATGCCGCGCATCGAGGCGAACGATTCTTCGAGCTCCGCGCGGGACGCGGACGCCGAGATGGAGTCAACATCCGCCGCGGGCGCCGTCGAATGCCGCGCGCGCGGCCGTCTGACGGGGCGCGACGGGACGCGCGGCGCGGCCTACGAACTGGTTTCGCGCGTGGACGGGAACGCGTTCTCGATCGTCGGCATGTGCGAGGCGGACGCGCGCTTCGTGCTTCCGCTCGTCGCGACGGCCGCCGACCGCGTCGAACTCGCGGACGGGCGCGTCCGAATCCGGCGGGGCGACGCGGTCGTCACGGTCGAATCCGACCTGCCGTTCGAACTTGCGAAGACCGACCGCGGCGACCGCGCCTTTTCCCCGATCGCGGGATTCCTCTACGCCTACCTGACGGCGCCCCTCCGCGCCGGCCTCGCGTTCTCCGCGCGGATTACCGTCGAAAGAACCTGACCGCGAACCGAGAATGCCGCCACGCGACTTCGTCGCGGGCGGTGGCCTGGTCTCATATTTACCAGATTTTGCGCATCTTGTACCTATCCTTCCGCGAGCGTGTGGGCGTAGAATCGGGGGCGTCCGGCGCGGGCATCGTCCGCGGCGGACGACAGAAAACCCGACCCAGCCAGGAGACTCCCCATGAAATGCATCGCAAGGAGAAACGCCGCCGCCACCCTCGCGGCGACCATCGCATCGTGCACGTTGTTCGCCCCGCTCTCGGCGCGGGCCGGCAGCGAGGGTGCGGAAGGTACGGACTACGTCGTGACGGCCGACGCCGGCGAAGAGTATACGGTCGTTGCGGCGATTGACGGTTTCTCGCGGGTCGTGAAGAGGGGTGCCGGAACGGTGGTGCTGCGGACGACGACGACGGAGTATTCGGGCGACGTGGTGATCGAGGAAGGCGCTCTCTACATCGAAACCGCCGGATCAAACGAATTGCGTCTCAACGGAACCTTGACCCGCGGCTCGACCACCACGTCGGACATCTTGTTCCGCAAGAGGGGGACGGGCGTACTGTACCTAAACGGCAATGTCGACCTCGCGTGCGGTGTGCAAATCGACCAAGGTCTTATGCAAATGATCAGCACGGCATCGCGCGTGTTCCGCGATTGGTTCATCGTGAAAGGCGGAAGCCGGTCTCTGATGGGCGACGGGCACACGCTTCTCAACAAGGTTCGCGTTGGAAACGACGGCTATGGCGTGTTCCACCAGACGGGCGGCATCCTTGTCGCGAAGGGTGAAACGGCAGTCGGCATGAATGCCACGGACATAGGGCACTGGGCCATGTCGGGCGGCGAAGCGTACGTGAGCAACAACGTCCATGTCGCGCATACCGCCGGCAGTTTTGGCAGCTTTATCCAGACGGGCGGGCTCTTCAAACTGGAGGGCGGGAGCAAGAGCGCCGTGCACGCCAGTCGCGCCGGAACGGCCGTGTTCCACCTGGCCGGCGGCACGAACGACACGTGCGTTACGCAAGGCGGACAGACCCAGCGCTTTCTTCTTAGCGATTACGGTGGCTGTTCCGACGTCACGGTGTCGGGCGAGGGGACGCTGCTTACGACCGAGACGCTTCGGTTTGGCGGCGGGAACGGAACGATTTCCACAAACGTGTTCAACGTGAAGGACGGCGCGACGGTAAAGGCCGCGCGTTTCTTCAAGCACCGGGCTGCCGGCGCGGCTTCGCTCATTACCGTCAACGCCGACGGCGGAACGCTGATGCCGACGATGGCGAGCGACTGGACGGGGGTTGGGCCGACTCATGCGGACTTCTACAAGGGCAATCCCAGCCATTTCGTCGTCTGGAAGAAAGGCCTCGTCATCGACACGTCGGAATTGACCGGAAACAACCCCGTGAGTCATATGCCTTTTTCGTTTGCCGCGCCGACGGGAAAGGGCGTCGCGTCCGTCGCTCTGCCGACCGAGGGGGACTACACGACGGAGCCATATTTCGGCCCCGCGCGCATCGTGTTCGAGGACGAGACCGGCTGGGGCGCGAGCGCCTACGTCGAATACGACTACGAAACGAAGACGCATTCGCGGGTCGTTGTCACCTCGCGCGGATGCGACTACAGCGACAACGCGAAGGCGTATGTGGAGAGCTACAACCGCGCTACGCGCTACGAATGCGCGCTCACGCTCTCCGACAACGCGGGGCTGGGCGGCGAACTGGTGAAGCGCGGGACTCACGATCTCTTCCTCTATGCCACCAACACGTTTTACGGCATAGCGGTCGAGTCGGGGACGCTCCATGCCGAGACGGACGGCGTCGTGCCGAGCAACACGTCCGTGCGCGTGGAGTACGGCGCGACGCTGCGGCTCCCGGAGGGCGCCGACTCGATCGTTCTCTCCTCGTTCGCGGGCGCGGGCGCCGTGACGGACCCGGCAGGGGCCACCAACATCGCGGTCACGGTGACGAACTCCCTGCGCGCCTCGTGCGCGGACCTGTTCGCGGGCCGGTACGCGGATTTCCCCGCCGGACTCACGTTCGCGCCCGGCGCGACGTTCACGATCACGGATCCGGAGAACCTGGCGACGTATTCGCACAACCCCGCCGTCACGGCGTTCACGGCCAGTCGCGTGGACGGCACGCCCCGGCTGGCGTTCGAGGGCGACGTGCCGCCCGGGTCGGGGCTTTGGAGCTTCGCCGCGAAGGGCAACGGGAAATACACGTTCGGCCCGGTCCTTGGCACGATCATCATCGTCAAGTAGGCATCGTCGGAAATGACGCCTGGGCGAGCAACCGGGCCGCCCTCGTATTTACCCATTTTTGGCCGCGCCGTCCCTACCGTCGCAAGGCCGGATGCACTATGATTCCGGACTCGTGGCGGGGGACGTCGTCGCGTTCGCCCGACCAGGCAACCCGTAGCCGGGAGCGAACCATGAAATCCAAGACCCTTCTGACACTTTTGATCGCCATCCTCTCGGGATCTCTGTTCGTTCCCGTCGCCGGCGCCGCGACGTACGTCACGTGGCAGGAGGTCACGATGAGCCAGTCCGGCAATTCGATCATCACGAACGGAACGCTTGCGTACGCCTGGTGCCAGGCGAACGGCGGCGCCGCCGTCACCAACGCGGTCAACGGCGTTCCGTTCGTCGGGCGGCAGGACGTCGCCGGATGCCCCGATTTCGGCTTTTCGGGCGAGTGGCATTGGCACGGGGACGAGAACGTCCCTCCCCCGGGTGTTTCGGGCGCCTACTCCAACCTGCTGTCGCACGGATGGTGGTCGAGCGTCGGCGACCACGAACTTCAGCTCAAGAAGCTCACGCCGGGAGCCACCTACGCCGTGCAGTTGATTCTCCACTGCACGGACGTCTCCAACACCGGCGCCGCCGGCACCGAAGTCTGGGCTCCGGACCATTCGTGTTCCGCCCGGCCGCAAGGCTATTTCTTCCAGTACGGAGGCTCCCTCGTCGGAACGTTCACGGCCGAGAACGGGACCGAGTCGTTCACGTTCGAATACGAGGGCGCACCCGCCTTCTTCAACGCGGTCCAGGTCCGCAAGATCATCTCGGGCTCCCATCCGACGATCGGCTCCCTGTCCGCCTCCACGCTCCGCCGGACGGCGACCATCGCGCTCGCGGACGTCGGGATGGGCACGGACGTGGACGGGAACCCCGCGACGAAGTATTCCGTCTCGTACAGCCTGAACGGCGGCGATCCGGTGACTGTCCTCCGCGACCAGACCGGCGAGACGGCCGAGTTCGCCATCCCGAACCTCGCCGACGGCGACTACGTCTGCACGGTCACGATCGAAAGCGACAAGGGCAAGACCTCTCTGCCGGCGGGCGTTTCCTTCGAGATCTTCGCGACGGTCGGGGACTTCGCCCGGCTCAAGGCGGAGATCGAGGGCGCGACCAACGGCGCGACGGTCGTCGTGAACCGCGGCATCTACACGGCGACGTCGGCGATCGACGTCACCGCGGCGAACCTGACGGTCGTCTCGCGCGAGGGCAAGGGCAAGACGATCCTCGACGGCGATTCGTCCGCCAACCTGCTCCGGGTGTCCGCGTCCGGCTTCACCGTCCGGGGCGTCACCTTCAAGAACGGCAGCTCGGACAAGGGCGGCGCGATCCGGCTCGACGGTTCGGCGGCGGTCAACACGGCGACCATCCGCGACTGCGATTTCGTCGACTGCACGGCGCGCTTCGGCGGCGCGATCTACGCCCCCGACGAAACGCACACGGACTTCGACGCGCGGTCCGAATACGGCATCGTCGACGGATGCGAGTTCGTCCGGTGCGGAACGTCCTGGACCGATATGTGGAACGCAGGCGGCGCGATCTACGGTTCGCTCTGGATCGAGAATTCGGCGTTCGACGCCTGCTACGTCGAGCGGACCGCCAGCCGGGGGCAGACATCCGTCGCCGCGACGAGCCACACGACCGTTACGAACTGCGTCTTCCGGAACCAGACGCTCCGCTCGGACGGCGGCGGGCTGGCCGGAATGACGTTCGGCTCCAACAACGGCGACTGCCCGAACGGAGCCGTCCGCCTCGTTGCCTGCACGATCGCCGGCAACGTGCTCGATTCCTCGAACGCCGGGCTCTTCTACGGCCGCGCCCGGCTCGACCGATGCGTGGTTTCGGACACCGCGACGACGATCAACACCTCGTCGAGCGGAAGCCAACTGCCGTCCTTCTTCCGGTCGCCGGACGCGTCCGTCGCCAAGATCACCAGCACGCTCTTCGTCGACAACCGGTGCCCGTTCAAGCTGGGCAGCTTCCCCGCCCTCGCGAACTGCACCTTCGTCCGCAACGTCGGAGGCCTCGTCTACTTCCAGAACGACTCGTCGGTCCCCGCGATCACCAACTGCGTGTTCTGGGACAACCTCCCGAAGACCGACGGCTGGCCCTGGGGCCGGAAGTACAGGGGCGCGCCCGGCCTCTACTGGTGCGAGTCCCCCGTCGACAACTGCCCGTCCCTGACCAACGTGGTCCGGATCGCGAGCACGGTCGTCGAGGGCGGAAGCGCCAACGCCGTCGCGGAGGTCCTCGCGCGCGATCCGTCGGGCGCGTCCGCGCGGATCACGGCGGCCTGCGACGAAAGGGGCGTCCGTTTCGCGAAGCCGGACAAGGGAGACTGGTCTCCCCGCGCGAAGTCGCCGCTGAGGGATGCCGGCGTTCTCTGCGACTGGATGGCCGGCGCGCGCGACTTCCTCGGCAAGCGGCCACGCGACTTCGGCGGCGGCCCCGACGTCGGGTGCTTCGAACACTACGGCGACCCCCCGACCATCCTGGTTCTGCGATGACGCCCGAGCCCCTCGCCGCCCGCACGGGCGCGACCGTCGTTCTCGAGACGGACTTCTGCGGCGACGTCGACGACGTCGCCGCGCTCGCGCTGCTTTGCGCCGAGTCGCGCCGCCACGCCGGCGCGTTCCGCATCGGCGGCGTCTCGTGCAACGTCGAGACGCCGCTCGCCGCGCCCGCGGTGAAGGCGGTCCTCGCCGCGTGGGGCCTGCAGGACGTCCCCGTCGGCGTCACGGACGACCCGCCTCCGCCGAGCGGCAACGAGTCCCCGTATCTCGCCGCGCTCGCGGCATTGTGGCGGGGTGCGCACCCCGCCACGTCGTGCGCCGCGCGCGAGCTCTACCGCCGCGTCTTCGCGGAGGCGGCGGACGGCTCCGTCGACGTGATCTCGATCGGCTTCTTCAACACGCTCGACGAGGTCCTCGCGGAGGACCCCGCGCTCTTCCGACGCAAGGTGCGCGCCGTCTGGGCGATGGCGGGCGGCTTCGGACGGTGCGCGGGCTACGCGGAGACCAACGTCCGCGAACGCCCGGAGGCCACGCGCCGCTTCCTCGACGCGTGGGACGGCCCGATCGTCTTCGTCGGGTTCGAGAGCGGCGAGAAGGTGGTCACCGACCTCTCCGGCCTGCCGCCGGACTGCGCCGCGCATCCGCTCGCCGAGGCGTTCCGGCGCTACTGCGGCCCCGGGATGACGCGCCCGAGCTGGGACCCGGTCACCGTCGACCTCGCGGTCCACGGCGAGAACGAGTGCTACGGGCTTGGCGAGCCGGGGCGCGTCCGCGTGGCGCCGGACCTCTCCACGCCCTTCGCGCCCGATCCGGCGGGCAACGCGCGCGTCCTGCGCCTCCGCGCGCCGGAGGACGCCGTCTCCGCGCGCATCACCGCGCTCCTGCGCGAGTCGGCCGGGTTCCCGCTTCGGGCTACTTGTTGAAGCCTTTGTCCGTCAGGAACTCCCAGACCCGGTCGAGGAAGGTGTAGGAGCCGGTGCCGGGGGCGGCGGCGAAGTAGAAGCAGTGGCCGCGCCTGGCGAGCGTGTGCACCGCGCCCTGGACGCCCATGCGGCGCAGCTGCTCCCACGTCGCGACGGATGCCGTGGCGGGGTGTTCGTCCGCGTCGCCGTGCACGAAGAGGATCGGCGGCGTGTCGGGGTCGAACGGCAGCTCCGGGGCGAGGCGCAGCGCCGGGTCGTTGGAGCCGTCGGGTGTCCCGTTGTCGTAGGTGCCCTCGATCGTGTAGGCCGGGTAGATCGCAACGCACCACTGCACGGTGCAGGGTAGGGCGTCGGTCTCGTCGACCGGAAGGTAGGTGCGGTGGCGCGAGCCGGTCGCGGCCAGCAGCGCCAGGTGCCCGCCGGCGGAGCTGCCCATCACGCCGATGCGGTCCGGGTCGAGGCCGCGCGCCGCGGCGCCGGCGCGGACGAGCCGGACCGCGCGCTGGACGTCCTGCCACGCCGCGACGTGCTTGGCGAGGGGAGGGGAGGGGCGCGGCGTGCGGTAGCGGACCGTGACGACGGCCATGCCCTTCCCGTTCAGGTAGCGCCGCGCGGGCGCGACCTCGAAGCCGTCCGGGTCGTTGCCGAGGTAGGCGCCGCCGCTCCAGACGATCTGGATGGCGTCGGTCGTGCGCTTCTTCGGGAGGTGCCACTCGAGGATCGGCTCGCACTGGTCCGCCTGCGGGTGGGGCATGCGCCCCTCCGGCCAGATCGGCGCGGCCTCCGCGGCGCCGTCGCGCGCGTCGTCGGACGCGAACCGCTCGAGGATCGGCACCTCGGGCCCGAGCGGGCCGAGGAAGCCGATCTGGCGCAGGAACTCGACGCCGCGCTCGAGGCCGAACATGCCGTGCGGCTTGTCGGGATGGATGTGCAGCTCGGCCGGGACGCCCGCCGCGCGCAGGCGGCGGTAGATGCGCGTCGAGTTGAACGTCGAGTACGCGTCGGCGCCGCCGTGCGAGAGGAAGACCGGCGGCGTCTTCGCGTCGAACGCGAAGGCGGGGTCGAGCTCGATGTCGAGGCCGTCGCCGTCGCGCTCGTTCGGGCACATCGGGCCGTCGGAGAGCATCCCGGCCGGCGCGAAGGCGACGGCGGCGTTCACGTGGCAGGGAATCTCGTCGAGCGCGTCGACGGGCTCGTAGACCTTCGTCTGCGACGCCGTCGCGAGGAGCAGCGAGAGGTGCGAGCCGGCGGACATCGAGACCGTGACGATGCGCTCCGGGTCGAAGCCGCGCGCGGCGGCCTGCGAGCGCACGAGGCGGACGGCGCGGCGGGCGTCCTCCCACGCGGTCTTGTAGATCGCCATCCCGCGCGCCCACGGCGTGCGGTAGACGAAGTTCACGCACTGGCAGCCGAGCGCCTCGAAGCGCTCGCGCCACTCCTTGATCAGGCCCACGTCGCAGCAGTTCTGGTAGGCGCCGCCGGAGACGAGGATCGCGCAGGCTCCGATGGGGTTCGCGGGCGGCGGATACCAGTCGAGGAAGGGCTCCGTGTGCGCGGCGGGGTCGAAGCCGGGGGCTTCCGCCTCGTCGGTCATCGCGGCGATCTGGTGGGGCTGGCGGTCGGGCATCTCTCCGGCGGGCCAGACCGGCTGGCGCTCCGCGACGGCGGGATCGAAGGGTTTCATCGTGCTCATGGCGGGGGGATGCTAGCAGACCGCCCCGCGCACGGCAACAGCGCCGCCGCCGCTCGCGTTTGCCTTGCGGCCGGAGCTTGGGTAAAATCGGGTTCCGTTCGACGCGACCGCCCGGCGGTCGCGCCGGAGAAGCCGCGAATCGACAGCCATGTCCAGCCCAAGTCCCGCCATGCATGCCATTCCCGCCGTCGCGCTCGCCATCGTCCTGGGCGCCTCCCTCGCGCACGCCGCGAGCCGAGAGATCGTCGCCGGTCCGGACTCCGACTACTCGCTTTCGATCGAGAAGGTCGCCGAGTATTCCTTCGAGAAGGACGGATGCGGCGGCATCGCCTGGTCCGGGCGAGCCGGCGTCTTCTACGTGCTGCGCGACCACGCGGGCGACAACAAGTCGAAGGTCTATCCGGTTTCGTTCGCGATCAATCCCGCCTCCGGCGCCATCGCCGCCCAGTCGATCGGCGCGGAGTTCACGCCCGGGACGCTCACCGACGCGGAGGGGATCGCCCTCGACCCGCAGACCGGAGCGCTGTGGATCAGCGACGAAGCCTCCCCGACGATCGCCGAATACGGCCTCGACGGCGTCGCCACGGGGCGGACCGCCCCGGTTCCCGCCGTCCAGCGCAACTACAAACGGTCCAACCTTTCGCTCGAGGCGCTCACGGTTTCGCCGGATGGGCTCACGATGTGGACGGCCAACGAGCAGGCGCTCACGTGCGACGGCGATTCCTCGAGCGGCAACAGCACCGTGAGCACCGCCGTACGCCTGACGCGCTTCACGCGCGAGTCGGCGGAGGCTGACTGGGAGTCGGCCGGCGAATGGGCCTACCTGTGCGACCCGTGCTCGTCGGTCCTCATCTCGCAGCTCGCCCAGTTCTCCCAGTGCGGCCTCTCCGGACTGTGCGCGCTGCCGGACGGGTCGCTGTTGACCCTCGAGCGCGAGGTGAGCACCACGACCTTCGGGCGCTGTCGCGTCTACCGGATCACGACAGCCGCCCTTGCCGCGGCGACGGAAGTCTCGGAGATTGCCGCGCTGACGGAGACGGACGCTTACGAGGCGGTCTCGAAGGGAAGCGCCCTGCTGGAGTTTCGGGGCGGGGGGCTTGAGCAGATCATCGTCTACGAGGGCATCGCGCTCGGACCGATCCTCGGTGACGGCACTCGCGCCGTCTTCCTCGTCTCGGACGGCGGCGAGACCAAGGAGAAGACGGTCTACGGCATGACCTTTAGGGCGGTGACCGTCCCCCGCCTCTGCGCGCTGACGCTGACGGGCCTTCCCGACGAGGGCGGTCCGACCGTTCCGCCGTTTCTCGACTGGCCCGAGGATCCCGACGCGCAGATCACGGACGCGATGCGGCCGATCGACCTGGGCCTCGTCGCGGGCGGCTTCGCGGAGTCCGCCACCACGACGGCGGAGCTGCGCAGGCTCTCGAAGTGGGCGAGCGCGAACGGCGTGCGCTACGCCGGCGCGGACGTGAACGCGATGGCCTTCGACGAATCGGGCAACCCGGACACCGATCTCACGACGGCGTACCTGCTCGGCTGCGGCGTCGGCGACCTGGACGCGAGGAAGGCCGCGTTCCGCTTCACGGAGTTCACGCCCGGGACGGTGCCGTCCATCGACGCCTCCGGCCTCAACGGCAGCGTGACGGTCCTCGGCGCGGACGACCTCGGCGGCGCGTGGGCGCCCGCCACGGCCGAGCACCGCTTCTTCCAGGCGATCCTGACCCGCTGACCGGGGCGCCCGAACCGAGGCGTCGCGCCGCGCCCGCTTCGGCGGACTGGCCGAAATTTACCCGATATCGCCGGGCGACTCCCTTTCCGCCGAAAGGCCGGTACGGGTAGAATGCCGGCTTGTCGGACGGCGTCCCCGCCATCGCGGCGGACCCGGCGGCGACAACCCAAGCAACACGAGGCACACGATGAAGCTCCACGCCCTCCCGCTCCTCTCCTCGGCGATCCTCGCGGTCGCCGCGACCGCCGCGTTCGGCGGACCGCTCGACGTCCCCGTGCCGGGCTCAAACCCGGATTCGGAGCCGTGCACGCCGGCGCGTCGCACGGACGAGTACGGCGTTCGCCACTTCGAAGACGACCGCAGCCAGAGCCAGGGCAAGTCGTTCGACGCCGTCCTCTTCGGCGACTCCATCACCGACTTCTGGGTCTACTCGAACCTGAGCTTCGACGGGGATGCCGGCAGGACGATCAACATGGGCATCGGCAGCGACCGCGCGCAGAACCTGCTCTGGCGCGTCCGGAACGGCGCGCTCGACGGCTACCAGGCGGAGTACTTCACGCTGATGATCGGCGTGAACAACGGCTACCAGAAGCACGTCGACAACCACGACGACCCCTGCGACCGCGCGGAGGACGTCGCCGAGTCGATCCGGCTCATCCTGCGCGAGATCGTGGCGAAGCACCCCGAGTCGAAGATCCTCCTGATGCCGATCCTGCCCTACGGGTTCGAGAGCCGGTACTACGCGGCGCTCGACGTCCGCAACGTGAACGAGGACGTCAACGACATCATCCTGGGGTTCGTCGACAACAGTCGCGTGTTCTGGGTGGACCTGCGCGGCGCGTTCCTCAACCCCGACGCCTCCTGCAAGGAGAGCTGCTACAAGGCCGGCGTCTACGATTCGAAGGGGCACTGCCTGCATCCGGCCGACTCCGCCTATCCCGCCATCTGGAAGCCCGCCCTGACGGCCGCGATGCAGAAGTACCGCGCGATCCCCGCGGGCCGGCCCCACGTGGCGGACCCCTCGCTCGGCTACGCGTCGGCCGCGCCGAACGCGGACGGCCCGGGGACCGCGACGATCACGGTCCGCGGCATCTTCCTCGGGACGGACGCGAAGGCCGTTCCCGTCGCGTCCTACTCGGTCGCCTACGAGCTCGACGGCGGGCCGAGGAAGCCGGTCCTCTCGAACCAGACGAAGACGCGCAACTCGTTCACGATCCCGGACGTCGCGCTCGGCGCGCACACCTGCAAGGTGACCGTCACGACCGCGGACGGCAGGGAGCTCTCGACCTCGGTCGACTTCACGATGACCGAGGACTGGCGGGGCGAGGCGCTCTCCGCCGACGGCGGCGCGATTCGGACGGACGGGACGCTCGTCTGCGCGTACGCCGTCGGGAGCGGCACCTACACGGCCCATTCCGTTCCCTTCGCCGCCGCGAACGGCGCCATCGACGACGCGAACATCGCCTGGCCCTACGGGCCGACCTCCGGCTCGCAGGTCCCGGCGGACGTCGTGGGCGGCGGGCTCCGCGACCTGCTGGCCCACTGCTGGTGGGCGAACGCGGGCGAGAAGGAGGTGACGCTCCGGAACCTCGTGCCCGGCCACCGCTACCTCGTCCAGATCGTCGGCTTCCGCGACTTCAACGGCTACGAGAAGTCGCACGTCTGGATCAAGGAGTCGTTCCGGGACACGAACTACATCAAGGTCTGCGGCGACGGCTGGGCCCGCGGCGGCGTGCTCACGGGAACCTTCACGGCGACCGCGCCCACGAAGACGATCACCGTCTGCGCCGACAACAACTACGCCCTCAACGCCATCCAGGTCCGCGACCTGACGCGCTAGGCGAGTGCGCGTATAGCCGTCTCTTTACTGATATCCGCCGCGAATCTACCTAGCCGAACGGGCGGGCGCGGCGGTATGATTCGCGGTGTCGAACGGAGCCATCGCCATCGCGTGGCCGGATTCGGCACGCGTGCGGAAAGGGCACGCAACCAAAGCACGAGGCTCACGATGAAACCCCACTCCTTCACGTTCCTGTCCGCGGCGATCCTCGCGATGGCCGCTGTGAACGCACCCGCGGTGTCCATCCGCGCGAACACCCCCGCCTCGCGGCTCGACGCCTGGTGGACGGCGCGCCACGCCGAGAAGGTCGCGGCGGTGGCCGACAGTTCCATCAGGAAGGACATCGTCTTCCTCGGCGACGAGCTGACGCAGGACTGGGAGACGACGGGCGCGGGCGCGCTCGCGACCTACTTCACCGGCGACAGGACAATGTTCAACCTCGGCTTCGCCGGCGACTGCACGGAGAACGTCCTCTGGCGCATCCGGAACGGCGAGCTCGGCAGCCCCAAGGTCGTCTTCCTGATGGTCGGCGGCAACAACGCCGCGATCTACACCGAGAAGGAGGAGCCGGAGGGGAAGACGTACCTGGGCGTGCGCGAAATCATCGACGACCTCGTCGCAAGCGTTGGCGCGTCCAAGGTCGTCGTGCAGGCGGTGCTTCCGCGCGGGCTCGACGAGTCCGATCCCGTGCGTCCGCGCAACGACCGCCTGAACATCGACGTTCGCGCGTACGCGCAGAAGAAGGGATGCGCCTGGGTGGACATGTCGGACCTCTTCCTCGAGAACGACCACCACACGCTGAAGACCTCGCTCTTCAATGCCGACCGCGTCACGCTGAACGCGGCCGGCTACGAGGTCTGGGCCCAGGCGGTCGCGCCCTACGTCGCCGCCGCGGCGGGCGGCTCCGCGATGCCCGCCGACCTCGTGGCGACGGCGCGTCCCGAGATCGACCGCATCGCGACGTTCCCGACGGCGGTCAACGCCGATCTGCAGGACGCCTTCTGGCGGAAGTTCGAGGACGACCTGAAGCTCATCGGCGAAAACGGCCGGAGCTTCGATCTCGTCCTCCTCGGCGACTCCCTCACTCAGAAGTGGATGGAGGGGAACAGCGCCTCGTCCATGAACGGACTCGCCGCCAACGTCCTGAACCTCGGCCGGACCGGCGACTTCGTGGAGAACCTGCTGTGGCGCCTCGAGAGCGGCTGCATCGACGGCTACACGACGAAGTTCTTCAACCTGCTGATCGGCACGAACAACACGATCGGGAAGAATCCGAGCGAGGATCCCGCGGACATCGCCGCGGGCGTGCGCGCCGTGCTCGACCTCATCCTCGCGAAGCATCCCGAGTCGAAGGTCCTCCTGATGCCGATCATCCCCTACGGCTACACGAACGCGCAGAACGGCGCGAAGGGCGCCGCGCACTACGCCAACAACGAGGCGGCGAACGAGATCATCCGGACGTTCGCGGACGGAGAGCGCGTGATCCTCGTCGACGTCCGCAGCCAGTTCCTGAACGCCGACGGGACGTACCGCGGCGAGATGTACCTCCAGGGCAACGGCGACTATCCCGACCAGTTCCTGCACCTGACCACGAAGGCCTACGAGGAGATCCTCGCGCCCGCGATCGCCAGCGCGATGGCGACGGCCGGCGCCTCGCCCGTCGTGCTTCCGACGATCGGCTCCGCCGCCGCGCAGGTCAGCGGCACGTCGGCGACGATCTCGCTTTCGAACGTGACGAAGGGCACGGACGCGAGCGGCGCGGCCGCTGCGTCCTTCGCGGTCTCCTACAAGCTCGACGCGGGCGCCGAGACGGCGCTTCCCGCGGCGGAGACGGGCTCCTCGGCCTCGTTCGAGCTCGCGGACCTCGCCGACGGCTGGCACACCTGCGCGGTCTGGGTTTCGTCGGACGGCGTCGTGATGTCCGCCGTGAAGCGCGTCAAGTTCCAGATCGATTCCCAGGCCGACGCCGTCGGCTGGAAGGTCGCGCCGATGGACGCGACGGGCTCGGCGTTCCGCAGCGACGGCACGCAGGTCTTCGCGCGCGGCTTCACCGGGCACACTGTCAACGGCGTCTCGTTCTCCGCGGGCTTCCCGGGCTCGGACCAGGCGACGGTCTCGCCCTCGTCGTACGCCGGCGCGGGCTGGACGGAGAACAACCCGGTGTTCAACGGCGGCTGGGTGTGGGAGAAGAGCGACTCCTCGCTGGACCTTGCCTTCACCCTCCAGGGGCTCACGGCCGGGAAGAAGTACCTGGTCCAGATTCTCGCCGCCAACCACTGGAACAATTCCTCGACGACGCTCTCCGCCGGCGATCTCGTTCCGTTCGAGGCCACCAAGCAGAACGACTACAAGTGCGGCGCCGTCATTTCGCGCGTGTTCGAGGCGACGGGCGCGCAGGAGACCGTGACCGTCACGTTCGCCACCTCCGGCAGCAAATGCCTCGTCAAGGCCATTCAGCTCCGCGAGCTCGGCGGTGGCGGCGGCGGCGGTGGTGGCGGCGGCGACGACCTGACCGGCGAATTCGTCAAGAAGACCTTCATCGCGTCCAACAAGCTTCAGCTCCCCTACCGCGTCGCGGCGAAGGCCGATCCGAACGGCGGCAAGGTTCCCGTCGTCGTGTTCCTTCACGGATACGGCCAGTGCGGCGTCGACAATTCGTTCACGATCAACGAGATGTCGAACATTCAGCGCTACCTCGACGGCGCGGGCGGCCCAAGCGGCTACAAGCTTCTCGTCCCCCAGTGCCCGAACGACGTCAAGTGGGCGGAGTTCTCCATGAACTCGACCACCTGCACGTTCCAGGACAAGCCGTCCGCGGCGCTCCAGGCGGTGTTCGACCTTCTCGACGCCTACGCCGCGATGGCGGACGTCGACGCCGACCGCATCTACGTCACCGGCCTCTCGATGGGCGGGCACGGGACCTGGGACGCGATCTGCCGCCGGCCCGACTTCTTCGCCGCGGCGATGCCGTGCTGCGGCGGCGGCGATCCCGCCTGCGCGGCCGACATCGCGCACGTCCCGGTCCTGGCCGTGCACAACCGCGGAGACCCGACCATTCCCGTCGAGCAGACCGAGGGCATCGTCACGGCGCTCCGGGCGCTCGGATCGGACGTGATCTTCGAGAAGCTCGAGAACAACAGCCACGACGCCTGGACGACGTGCTACGCCACGGAGGACGACGTCACGGCGGGCGCGCCGAACCACCGATTCGTCTGGATGTTCGCGCAGAACCGCGCGACGAACAACCGGCCGAAGTATCCCCGCATCGCGGAGCTCGCCGCGGCGCCGAGCGGTTCGAACGCGACGATCTCGCTCACGGGCGTCGTCCTCGGCACGGACGCCAACTCCGTTCCCGCGACGAAGTATTCCGTCGCCTACAAGCTCGACGGCGCGGCGGCCGTGACGGCGCTCTCCGACCAGACGTCGGAAGACTGCTCGTTCACGCTCGAGGGCCTCGCGGACGGCAACCACACGTGCGAGGTCACGATGACGACGGACAAGGGGCGAGCGAAGACGAAGTCCGTCGTCTTCTACGTCAACACGAGCGCCGTCTCCGATGTCTGGACCTCCGGATACATGGACGCGGGCGGCACCGCATTCAGCACGGAGGGCACGTTCGTCTACGGCTATGTCTGCAACGGCGGGACCATCAACGGAATCCCGTTCGAGCGGTCCGTGAACCTCCAGTCCTCGGAGAATCCTCCGAAGATCTCCTTCACACCCAACATCGACGGCTTCACCGGCGACTTCATGAACGAAAGCGTCGGCGGCAACCTCGGCCTCTCCCTCGGCAACGGCTGGTACTGGGACAGCGACGGATCAGGCACGCACACGGTCACGCTGACGCTCTCGAATCTCGAAGGCGGGAAGATCTACCTCGTCCAGTTCCTGGCGCACAACTACTGGAACAACACGACGACCGTCTCCGCGAACGGGTGCGACCCCGTGCACATCCACGGCGACAACGAGGCGAGCGGGAAGTACGGCGCGCTCGTCACGGGCGTCTTCACGGCCGTCGGCGCGACGAAGGACGTGACGATCACCTATCAGGGCGGTAGCGGCAAGATGCCGTTCAACGCCGTCCAGGTCCGCGAGCTCGACGGCGGCGGCGGGGGTGGCGGCGGCGGCGGGGCGACGGTCGTCGAGCCGTCGATCGGCAGCGTGACCGCGACTCCGGACGGGAGCACCGCGTCGCTTTTTCTCTCCGGCATCGTGATGGGGACGGACGATGCCGGGACTGACGCCACTTCCTATTCCGTCTCCTACGCGCTGAACGGCGGGACCGCCGTCACGGCGCTGCAGAACCAGACCGGCGCGACGGCGTCGTTCGCCATCGAGAACCTCGCCGACGGCGACTACACTTGCGTCGTCACGATCGCGACCGACAAGGGCAAGACCTCGGCGGCGAAGTCGGTCTCCTTCCGGATCGGCACGCCTCCGCCGCCGGTCATCGCGCCGTCGATCGCCGCGGCGACCGCCAATGTTGCAGGCTCGAACGCGACGGTCACGCTCTCCGGCATCGTGCTCGGAACGGACGACGCGGGCGCGGCCGCGTCGTCCTACTCCGTCTCCTACGCGCTGAACGGCGGGACCGCCGTCGCGGCGCTCGCGAACCAGACCGACGACACCGCCTCGTTCTCCATCGAGAACCTCGCCGACGGCTCCTACGCCTGCGCAGTCACGGTCACGACCGACAAGGGCAAGACGGCCACGAAGTCCGTCTCGTTCGCCGTCAACACGTCGGGCGGCGGCGGTTCCGTCGTGGAGGGCTGGACCGTCGCGACGCTGAGCGCGTCGGACGAAACGATGCTCCGGACGGACGGCACGCTTCTCTACGCCTATCGCGGGGCCTCGACGGACCGGACCCTGGGCGGCGTGACGTTCCAGGCCGGCGCCAACCTGTCCGGGGCGAGCATTTCCTTTGCTCCGACCTTCGTCGGCGCGGACGTGAGCGCCGGGAGCAGCTCGCTCCTCGGTACGGTCTGGGACTTCGGCGTGGATACGGGCATGGGCGAGATCCATCTGACGCTTTCGGGATTGACGGCCGGCCATGCGTATCTCCTGCAGATCCTGGCCCGCAACTCGTATGGAAACGCCTACATCACGATCGGCGATCTGCCCTCCGTCAGCATCCAGAACGGGAACGGCTCGTCCGGCGCGACGGTGTACGGTTCGTTCACGGCGGAATCATCGTCGCATGTGGTCACGTTCAAGATGGGCGGATCGGGCGCCGCGCGCTACGTCGCCGCCCTCCAGGTCCGAGACCTCGGCGAGGCCGGCGGCGGCGGCTTCCAGGACTGGCCCGAGGACCCCGACACGGCGATCACGGACGCCACCTCGCCGGCGGACCTCGGCCTCACGGGCGGCGCCTTCGCGGAGGCCGGCACCACGACGGCGGAGCTGCGCAGGCTCTCGAAGTGGGCGCGCGCGAACGGCGTGCCGTTCGGCGGCGCGGACGTGAACGCGATGTCCTTCGACGCGGACGGGAACCCCGACAACGCGCTTTCGGCGGCCTACCTTCTGAACTGCGCCGTGGCCGGCCTCGACGAGGCGAAGTCCGCGTTCCGCTTCGCGGGAATCGATCCGGGCACGGTTCCGGCCATCGCCGGGACCTACAACGGGACCGTGACGGTCTTCGGCGCCGACGCGCTTTCCGGCCCGTGGCAGCCCGCCACGGACCAGCACCATTTCTACCGGGCGATCCTGACGCGCTAGATCCCATGAAACGTTCCACGAAACACACAACGGCGCCCGCCGCCGTCCACTACGTCCCCGCCGAGATGTTCGACGTCACGAGGGTCGTGCGCGGCGAGGGCGTCTGCGAGGTCGCCTGCGCGGCGATCGAGAAGCGCTTCTCGACCCCCGCGAAGAAGCACTTCTTCGGGCTGCGCACGCCCGTGCCGTTCGCCGTGGAGATCCCGGTCGGCGGCGACGCGGCCGCGTTCGAGGCGTCCTGCGGCATCGACGCCGCCGGCGCGCCGGGCACGGTCGCCCTGAAGGTCCTCGCCGACGGCCGCGAAGTCTGGTCGGGAGTCGTGGCGGCGGGCGACACGGCCGACCTCAAGGCGCGCGCGGACGTGAGCGGCGCCCAGACGTTCACGCTCGTCGCCGAGCCGGCGGACGGCGGGGCGGGGAAGGGCGTCGGCGCCGTCTGGGGCGGGGCGAAGCTGCTCTACGCCGACGGCAAGGTGCTCCCGAACGACGTCCGGCGCACGTCGCGCCAGCTCGGGATCCTCACGCCGCCGGAGCGCCCCGAGCCGCGCGTGAACGGCCCGTGCGTCTACGGCGTGCGGCCCGGCCGCCCCATCCTCTTCCGCGTGCCCGCGACCGGCGCCGCGCCGCTCCGCGTCGAGGTGATCGGCCTCGGGCTCGACAGTCCGAAGCTCGCGGGCCTCTCCTACGACCCCGCCACGCGGATCCTCTCCGGCCGCATCGACGAGCCCGGCGACTACGCGCTCGCGATCCGCGCGACGAACCGCCTCGGCAGCGACGAGAAGCCGTTCACGATCCGGGTCGGCGAGACGATCTGCCTCACGCCCGCGATGGGCTGGAGCAGCTGGAACGCGTTCGCCGGAAGCGTCTCGGACGAGAAGGTCCGCACCGCCGCGGACGCGCTCGTCGCGACGGGCCTCGCGGACCACGGCTACGCCTACGTGAACGTCGACGACTTCTGGCAGAACATCCCCGAGCGCGCGAAGGAGGACCCCGACCTCGACGGGCCCCTGCGCGACGCCGACGGCCGCATCGCCGCGAACCGGCGCTTCCCCGACATGAAGGCGCTCGCGGACCACATCCACGCGAAGGGCCTCAAGGCCGGCATCTACTCGAGCCCCGGTCCGTTCACCTGCGGCCGCGCCGCCGGGAGCTGGCAGCACGAGGAGCTCGACGCGAAGACGTTCGCCGAGTGGGGCTTCGACTACCTCAAGCACGACTGGTGCTTCTACGACGACGTCGCGTTCGGCTCCGACGTGCTCCGCGCGATGTACCCCTACCTCGTGATGGGCGCCGCGCTGCGCCACCAGAAGCGGGACATCGTCCTCTCGCTCTGCCAGTACGGCATGGAGAACGTGAGCGCGTGGGGGCGATGCGTCGGCGGGCAGAGCTGGCGCACGACGGGCGACGTCTTCGACACCTGGTCCTCGGTCTCCGCCGCCATCGAGAAGCAGAAGCGCCTCTTCCTCTACGCCGGCCCCGGCGCGTGGAACGACCCGGACATGCTCTGCGTCGGCGCGGTCTGCTGGAACGACGGCAAGGAGTCGCGCCTCGCGCCGAACGAGCAGTACACGCACGTCTCGATGTGGGCGCTCCTCGCGGCGCCGCTCATGATCGGTTGCGATCTTACGAAGCTCTCCCCGTTCACGCGCTCGCTCCTCACGAACGACGAGGTGATCGAGATCGACCAGGACGAGCTCGGCAAGGCCGCGGGCTGCATCGCCGAGGGCGACGGCTGGGAGGTCTGGGCGCGCCCGCTCGCCGACGGCTCCATCGCCGCCGGCCTCTACAACAAGTCCGGCTTCGAGCGGATGGTGCCCTTCGACCTCAAGAAGGCCGGGCTGCTCTGCAAGTGGCTCGTGCGCGACGTGTGGCGGCAGGAGGACGAGGGCGTCTTCATGGGCGTCTACGAGGCCTCCGTCCCCGGCCACGCGACGCACCTCGTGCGCCTCCGCCCGTGCCGCTGCGGCAGGCTGCGCGACGACGTCACGGACGTCCGCGACGCCGCCTGGCGCCTCCTGCGCGAGAAGGACCTCGCACGCGTTTGATAGGGAACGCGGAGACCGGGCCGAACGCGAGGCAACCCGTTCGCTTCGCGCCGCGGGTTGGATTCGGGCGAATGAATGAAATTTACTTGTTTCCGCGTTCCGTGTCCCTATCTTCGAAACGGGGCAACGCCTAGAATTCCGCCTTGTCGAACGGCACCTCCGCCATCTCGGAGCCCGGACCGGCACTACGCAAGGAAAACAACAGCTCATCCAAACACGAGGTTCACCATGAAACTCAAGCTCCTCCACTTCCTGTCGGCGGCGATCCTTGCGATGGCCTGGACTGTCGCGTCCGCCGATCCGATCGTGATCGGCGCCCAGGTGCCGGGATCCGACCCCAGCTCGGAGCCGTGCACGCCGAAGGAGCGCACGGACGACTACCACAAGAACCACTTCAGCGCCGACATCAGCGGCAGCCAGGGCAAGGACTTCGACGTGGTCCTGTTTGGCGACTCCATCACCGACTTCTGGAACAATCCCAGCCTGGCCCTCGACGGGGATCCCCTCAACTACGCCGCGGCGTTCAACATGGGCATCGGCAGCGACCGCGTCCAGAACCTCCTGTGGCGCCTCCGGAACGGCGCGCTCGACGGCTATACCACGAAGTACTTCACGCTGATGGTCGGCATCAACAACGGCCACCAGAAGTGCATCGACCACAACGAGCACGCCGATCGCGCCGAGGATGTCGCCGAGTCGATCCGGCTCATGCTCTGCGAGATGGCGACGAAGCATCCGGACGCGAAGATCCTCCTGATGCCGATCCTCCCCTACAGCTTCGACAGCAGGTACTTCGAAGCGGCCGAAGTGACGGCCATGAGCGAGGCAGTCAACGACTACATCCTCCAGTTCGTCGACAACAAGCGCGTGTTCTGGGTGGACCTCCGCAGCCAGTACCTCCAGCAGAATTCGATGCCCGACAAGGTCTGCTACCGCGAGGGCGGCCACGGCGGCTACGACGCCGTGGGACTCTGCCTCCATCCGGAATTCTTCACCTATTCGGATTTCTGGAAGCCTGCGCTGACCAACGCGATGCACAAGTATCTCTCGGTTCCCGCCGGCCAGGCGCACGTGGCGGATCCTTCCGTCGGCTACGCCAAGGCCGCCCCGAACGCGGACGGCGCGGGCTCGGCGACGATCACGGTCTTCGGCGTCAACCTCGGAACGGACGCGAACGCGAACGCCGTCACGTCCTACGCAATCGACTACGAGCTCGACGGCGGGGCGAAGACGCGCGCGCTTTCCGGCCAGACGGGCACCCGGGCTTCGTTCGCGATCCCGAACGTCGCCCTCGGCGACCATACCTGCAAGGTGACCGTCACGACGGCCGACGACAAGGAGCTCGTGACGCTGCTCGACTTCACGATGACCGAGCCGTGGTACGCGAGCCCGCTGCCGACCGACGACAGCGCCATCCGCACGGACGGCACGCTCGAGTATGCGTATGCGCCCGCGGCGTGCACGGTCAACGGCGTTGCGTTCGCGGCCGCCGGGAACAACAACGCGAACATCTCGGGCGATATCGCCTGGCCGTACAGCCAGACCTCGGGCGCGTCGGCCCCGAGCAGCGTCTCCGGTGCCTACCATGAACTCCTGGACCGCTGCTGGTGGGCGAACCAGGGCGACAAGGCGGTGACGCTCAAGAACCTCACGGTCGGACGCAGCTATCTCGTCCAGATCTTCGGCTACCGCAACTACAACGGCGACAGCAAGGCTCATGTCTGGATCAAGGAGTCGTACTGGGATCCGAACTTCATCAAGGTCTATGGCGACGGCTGGTCCTGCGGCGGCACGCTGACGGGAACCTTCACGGCCACCGAGACCACCAAGACGTTCACCATCACGTCCGACGGCAACTACGGCATCAACGGCATCCAGGTCCGCGACCTCGGCGAGAGCGGCGTGCCGGTCGTCGTCCTGCCGAAGATCGGCTCCGTCTCCGTCTCGACGAACGGCTCGACCGCGACGATCTCGCTCGCCGGCGTCGTGATGGGCACCGACGACGAGGGGACGAACGCGACGTCCTACGCCGTCTCCTATCGCCTGGGCGACGCGGCCGCGGTGCAGGCGCTCACGGGCCAGGCCGCCGCGACGGCTTCGTTCGACATCGCGAACCTCGCCGACGGCGAGTATACGTGCGCGGTCTCGATCACGACCGACAAGAACAAGACCTCGGCGGAAAAGACCGTCTCCTTCCGGATCGGCACGCCGCCGCCGCCGGTCGTCGCGCCGTCGATCGGGTCGGCGGCAGCCAGCGTCGTCAGCTCGAACGCGACGATCTCGCTCTCCGACATCGTGCTCGGCACGGACGACGAGGGCGCGGCCGCGACGTCCTACGCGGTCTCCTACGCGCTGAACGGCGGGGCCGCGGTGGCGGTGCTCGCGAACCAGACCGCCGCCTCGGCCTCGTTCCAGATCGCCGATCTCGCCGACGGTTCCTACACCTGCGAAGTCACGATCACGACCGACAAGGGCAAGACGGCGTCCAAGACCGCCTCGTTCGCCATCAGCACGTCGGGCGGCGGTGGCGGCGGTTCCGCCGAGGAGGGCTGGACCGGCGAGGCGCTGGGCGCGACGAGCGCCGCGATACGAACCGACGGCACGCTTAAGTATGCCTACGCGGCTGGGAACTACACGGTCAACGGTGTCGCGTTCATTGCTAGTAGTGGCCTCATCAACAACGCGGACTGCGTCGTATGGGAGGCCACGACGGGGGCGCAATCCGCCACCCCGACTCCTCCGTCCGGCATCGACGATGTCGACTATAAGAATATGCTGGGACACTGCTGGTGGGCGAACCCCAAAGGCCGGAAGATCCAGTTGAACAACCTTGAGAGCGGAAAGCGGTACCTGGTCCAGATCATTGCGTTCAACCAGACTTATACGACGCAGTCCGCCACCGCGCCGGACGGCACGACGACCGTCAAGTTCGGCGGAACGGGCTGGGAATACGGAAGTTCGCTCGTCGGCGTCTTCACGGCAAGCGGCGCCTCGGAAGAATTCACGATCGAGTATTCCGGGAACGCCTGCATCAACGCCATCCAGGTCCGCGAGCTCGGCGCGGGCGGGGCGACGGTCGTCGATCCGTCGATCGGATCCGCGGCCGTCGAGGTGAACGGCACGACGGCGACGATCTCCCTCTCCGGGATCGTGATGGGCACCGACGACGAGGGGGCGAACGCGACGTCCTACGCCGTCTCCTACTCGCTCAACGGCGCCGCTGCGGTGACGGCGCTCCAGAACCAGTCCGGCGCCACGGCGTCGTTCGAAATCGGGAACCTCGCCGACGGCGACTACACGTGCCTCGTGTCGATCACGACCGACAGGAACAAGATCTCGGCGGAGCAGCGTCAGCGGCTCGAACGCGACGGTCTCGCTTTCGGGCATCGTGCTCGGCACGGACGACGAGGGCGCGGCCGCGACGTCCTACGCGGTCTCCTACGCGCTGAACGGCGGGGCCGCGGTGGCGGCGCTCGCGAACCAGACCGCGGCCACGGCCTCGTTCCAGATCGCCGACCTCGCCGACGGCGCCTACTCCTGCGCGGTCACGATCACGACCGACAAGGGCAAGACCGCCTCCAAGACCGTCTCCTTCACGATCGATGCGGCGGGCGGCGGCGGCGACGCCGGCTGGACCGCGCAGGCGATGGACGACGCCGGGGCCGCGTTCAGCACGGAGGGGAACCTCGCCTACGCCTATGCGCTGCAGCAGGACGTCATCAACGGCATCGTCTTCGCGAAGGCGAACCCCATCGTCGTTTCGGACAGCATCGCCTTCGAACCAAACTACGCCCACCACAACGGAAACCTCGGGAACGAGGGTGTTTCGAACACCGCCTTTGGCTTGATGCTGGGCAATGCCTGGTGCTGGACGAATACGCCGACGATGACGCTGAAGCTGAAGGACCTGACGCCAGGGCACAAATACCTGGTCCAGATCCTTTCCCACAAAACCGGCAGCGGGATGCTCGTCTCCGCCGGCGGATGCGAGCCGGAGCACATCAACGGATACGGCGCGCTGCTCACCGGCGTCTTCACGGCCCTGGCCGCGACGCAGGACGTCGAGATCGCCTTCTCCAATGTCTCCAATCCGACGAGCGATCGCCCGATCAACGCCGTCCAGGTCCGCGATCTCGGCGTGGATTTCGTTCCGGTCGTCGCCCCCGAGATCGGCACCCTGTCGGCCGCGCTGAGCGGCCCGACGGCGGTCATCGTCCTCGGGGACGTCGAGAAGGGCACGGACGCCGAAGGCGTCGCCGCGACCTCCTACGCGGTCTCCTACGCCCTCGACGGCGGCGATCCCGTGGAGAAGCTCTGGAACCAGACCGGCTGGTCGGCCTGGCTCAACGTCACGAACCTCGCCGACGGGGCGCACACCGTCGAGGTGACGATCGCGACCGACGCGGGCGGCGTGGCCTCGAAGTCCGTCTCCTTCACGGTCGACTCGACCGCTCCGGCGACGTCCGCCTGGATCGTCGAGCCGATGAGCATGAGCGGCGACACGATCCGCACGGAGGGCGACCTGCTCTACGCCGAGGCTCCGAACCTCGCGGTCGTGAACGGCGTCCGGTTCGAGCGCACGCTTTGGATCTCGGACGCGAGCTTCACCGTCTCGCCCGCGCCGGCCGACGTGCTCTGGGGCGGCATGGGCAACGAGGGCTTTAACAATGAAGCCTACGGCTTCCTCCTCACCCACGCGTGGTTCTGGGACAAGTCGGCGACCAATACCGCGGCGACGGTCACGCTCACGGGTCTGACGCCCGGCAAGAACTACCTCGTCCAGCTCGTCTCCCACAACCAGTATACGGACACCATGACGGTTTCGGCCGAGGGCACCGAGCCGAAGCCCGTCGGGACCCGGTCTCACGTCGAGAACCAGAGCCCGACCCTCCCCTGGCGGTACGGCGCGTCCCTCGTCGGATTCTTCACGGCGTCCGACACGACGCAGGAGTTCACGGTCCAATGGGACGGCGCGGAGGGATGCCACCCGCTCAACGCCCTCCAGGTCCGCGATCTCGGCCTCGCGGTCCCGATTGTCGTCGAACCCTCGATCGGCGCCGCCTCGGCGACGGTGGACGACGATTCGAAGACGGCGTTCGTCACGCTCTCCGGTGTCGTCAAGGGAACCGACGACGCGTGCAGCCCCGCCGCCTCGTACGACGTCTCGTACGAGCTCGACGGCGGCGCCTCGGTTCTCGCGCTCGAGGGCCGCACCGGAGCGACCGCCGCGTTCCCCATCAAGAACCTCGCCGACGGCCCCCACGAATGCGTGGTCACGATCACGACCGACGCGGGCAAGTCGGCCTCGGCGACCGTTTCGTTCACGATCAATGAGCAGACGCCCCCGTGGATCGTCGAGCCGATGACCGAGGACGGCGACACGATCCGCACCAACGGCGTGCGCCGCTGGGCGTTCTGCGTCGGCGAGGACAGCGGCACCCTGGTCGCCAACGGCGTGCAGTTCACGACCTTCGAGAACCTCGACGCGACCCGGCTGCAGAACGCGGGCGACATCCATATGCCCTTCTCCGTCTCGCCCGCGATCAATTCCGCCGTGGACGGGTGGGGAACGGAAGGCGTCTCGGATGCGGGCTACGCCCAGATCCTGGACCGCGCGTTCTACAACGGCGCGTCCGGCGAGTACACCTTCACGATCAATGGCAACCTGTCCGGGCTCAAGGCGGGCCGGCGCTACCTGGTCCAGATCATCATGCACCGGAGCGGGTCGTCCGCGACAGCGACCGTCGCCGCGGACTTCGACGTCGACCACGTCCAGTTCGGCGGCGAGGGCTGGACATACGGCGGATCGCTGGTCGGGACGTTCGTGGCGCCTCGCGACGAGGCGGACCACACGTTCACGGTCAAGTTCGAGGGCGGCGACTTTGCGGCCATCAACGCCATCCAGCTTCGCGACCTCGGCCCGGCCGTTCCGACGGAGGAGGACCCGTCGATCGAGACCGTCTCCGGCAAGCGGAAGGCGGCTTCGGCGACCGTGACGCTCTCCGGCGTCGTGATGGGAACGGACAGCGACTTCCATCCCGCGACGTCCTACGCCGTCTCCTACCGTCTGGACGGCGGCGCCTGGACGACGGTCCTCCCGAGCGAGAACGGCGAGACCGCCTCGTTCGAGCTCACCGGCCTCGAGTACCGCACCTACGTCTGCGAGGTGAAGATCGAGACCGACGTCGGCAAGTCGACGGCGCCGCAGTCCGTCACGCTCGCCTTCGCCAAGGCGGACGGCCTCGCGATCGTCCTCTTCGACGTCGAGAAGGAGGCGCTGGCCTTCGACATGGGCTCGGAGGAATCCGTGCGGGCGATGCTTCCGGACGCAACGGAAATCTACTGCACGCTCGTGACCTCGACCAACCTCGCGGACGTCGTCTGGACGCCCGCCCAGCCCAGCCTCGCGTGGAAGGCGAACGAGCTTCCGCTCGACGACGAGTCGGGCTGGACGTGGGTCGGCGTCGACACCGCCGACGCGGTCCGCTTCTTCCGGGTCGCCCTCACGGCCGCCCCGCTTGCGGCGGACGACGAGGTCGTCTTCAAGTAGGCCCCGCCTCGACAAACGCAAGGGCGCACGACCGACCGGCCGTGCGCCCTTGCTTCTTTACGCGGGAGCCCGATTGGATCGCTCGGATCCGCGGGCGGGATTCCCTTCGATTCTTCGCGAACGAGATCGCGGTCCTCGTGTTCGGACGCGCCGGCGTCAGGAATCCACGCGCTAGAGCGACTTCGCGACGAGGTCGCCGACCTGGGTGGTGGTCCAGCCCATCTGGCCGGCGAGCTGCGTCTTCATCTTCGGGGTCGTCTTCGCGATGGCCGCCTCGATGGCCGCCGCCGCCTTCGTCTCGCCGAGGTTGCCGATCATCAGCGCCGCCGCGCCGATCGCGGCGATCGGGTTGATGCCGTTCTTGCCGGTCCAGTCCGGCGCGGTGCCGCCGATCGGCTCGTACATCGAGACGCCGCCCTTGTCGGGGTTGAGGTTGCCGCCGGCGGCGACGCCGAGGCCGCCCTGGCACGCGGCGCCGAGATCGGTGATGATGTCGCCGAACATGTTGTCCGTGACGATGACGTCGAACTGGCCCGGGTCCTGGACCATGAGGAGGCAGATGGCGTCGACGTGGCGGTAGGCGAGCTCGACCGAGGGATACTCCTTCGCCATCTCCTTGGCGGCGCGCTCCCAGAGGCCGAAGACGTTCGTGAGGACGTTCGTCTTGCCGCAGAGCGTGAGGCGCGCGGTCTTGCCGGCGGCCTTCGCCTCGGCGGAGAGGCCGCGGAACGGCGCCTTTTTCGTGTGGCGCTTCTTGGCCAGCTCGAACGCGTAGCGCAGGCAGCGGTCGACCTGGAAGCGGTTGTAGACCCACTCCTGCGAGGCGATCTCGTTGGGCGTTCCCTTCATCATGATGCCGCCCATGCCGGTGTAGACGCCGCCCGTGTTCTCGCGGACGACGACGTAGTCCATCGTCTCGGGCGAGACGCCGGCGATCGGCGAGGCGACGCCAGGGTAGAGCTTCACCGGGCGCAGGTTGATGTACTGGTCGAAGTCGAAGCGGAGCTTGAGGAGGATGTTCTTCTCGAGGATGCCGGGGGCGACGTTCTTCGCGCCGGCGCCGGAGAGGCCGATCGCGCCGAGGTAGATCGCGTCGAACTTGCGCAGCTCCGCCTCGTCGGCCTCGTCGACGAGCCTGCCGGTCTCGAGATAGTGCTTGCCGCCGAAGGGGAAGACCTTCGTCTTGAGGCCGAACTTGAACTTCTTCGCGGCGGCCTTGAGGACTTTGAGGCCCTCGCCGATGACTTCGGGGCCGGTGCCGTCGCCGGGGATGACTGCGATGTTGTAGGTTTTCATGGTCGTGATGGTCGAGATGGTCCGGATGGCCGTGAAGGCCGGGGTGGTCGGTCCGGGAGGGCTAGAAGTGGAAGTCGAGCCCGGCGCGGAGCGCGAAGTCGGACTTCTCGAGCTTGTTGTCGTCGGGATAGACGTTCGCGGAGCAGGCGGAAAGGTCGAAGGCGAAGTCGAGGACGACGTTCTCCGTGAGGAAGAGGTCGAGGCCGACGCGAAGGCCGGCGAGCGCGGCGTCGTGGCTCTCCGCAATGTCCTTTCCTCGGGCGTAGCCGACGCGGAAGCCGACGTAGGGCGAGACGCCCCACGGGCGGTCGAACTCGGGTCCGAATGCGTTGAGGACATGGTACTGGCCGAGCAGGGCGAGCTCGTAGGTGTCCGCAACGTCGTCGTTGCGGGTGGCGAGCGAGCCGCCGATCAGGAACCCGTCGAGGACATAGTAGCCGCCGTGCAGCTCGAGCGAGAGATCCTGCCCGTTGGCGGTTCCGGTGTCGAAGAACAGGGAGCCGCCGACGGCGATGGCATCCCGTTCGGTCCCGCCGTAGAACTCGGCGGAGGCGGGGAGGGCGGAGAGGAGAATGGCGGCGAGCGCGGCGGGGATCGTGCGGTTCATGGCGGGGGTCCGGGACGGTTGGGAAAAGGGCTTGCGGGAATGCGGCAACTTCAACACAAAACGGGCGGAAAGTCAAGCGGATTCGGCGCTCTAACGGACGAGGGAGAAGCGGGCGAGGATGCCGGCGAGCTCCGAGCGCGTGTAGGGCTTGCCGAGGAAGGCGTCGTAGCGGTGGCCCGCGAAGACGGTCGCCGTCTTCTGCTCCGAGTAGCCCGAGGCGATGATGCACGGCAGCGTCGGGACCGAGCCCTTGATCGCGTCGAGGAGCGGCGCCGAGGTGCCGTCGCCCACGTTCGCGTCGAGCACCGCGGCGCGGATGCGCGCGGCGTTGGCGTTGAAGGCGGTCACGGCATCCTCGAGCGAGGTGGCGGTGAGCGGCTGGAAGCCCATCACGCGGAAGAGGATCGCGGCGGCCTGCAGGATGCCGGGGTCGTCGTCGACGAGCAGGATCGCGGCGCCGGGCTCGGCGGCGCGCGGGGCGCCGGGCCTCGGCGCGGGGGCGGCGGGCTTCGGCGGCTCGGCGGGCTTCTCCGCGACGGGCGCCTCCTTGGCGGCGGGCATCCAGACGGCGAAGACGGAGCCGTGCGGCTCGGCGGGGCGATAGGAGACGCAGCCGCCCATCGCGTAGGCCATCGCGGGGGCCTCCGAGAGGCCGATGCCGTGGCCGGTCGCCTTGGTGGTGCGGGCGCGGCTGAAGACCGTGGGGGCGACGTCGGGCGGGACGCCGGGTCCGTCGTCGACCACCTCGATCGCGACGCCGTCGCGCCCGGCGGTCGGGGGCGGGGTGGTGCCGACGAAGCCCTCGGGCGCGGGCCCGAGGTCGCCCGGGACGCGCCCGCCCCACTGGCGCGCGACGACGCGGACGCGGATGCGGGTGCCGCCGTGCTCGGCGAGGGCCTCGGCGGCGTTCTTGATGAAGTTGCCGACGACGCGGGAGAGCGTGGAGGGGTCGGCGAGGCCGTGGGGCGGGGGCGGGTCGGAGACCGGGTCGAGCTCGAAGAGGGCGCGCTTGCCGACGAGGGCCGCGAAGAGGTTGCGGTGCGTCGCGAGGAAGGCGGGTAGGTCGACGGGCTTCGCCTGGAGGGCCGGCGGCGCGGCCTCGGCGGCGGGCGCGGCCTCCTGTGCGGCGGCGCCGTCCTTCTCGGCGGCGGGCGCGGCGGCGGCGGGGGCGTCCATGATCGCGCGGGCGAGCGTGGCGGCCTGCTGGGCGGCGAGGACGACGGTCTGGAGGCCGGAGCGGGCGAGGGCGGCGTTCTGCTCCGTGAGCGGGCCGGAAAGGCCGGCTTCGGCCGCCTCCGAGGCGTTGACGATCGCCAGGAGGAGGTTGTTGAGGTCGTGCGCCAGCGCGGCCGGGTCGTTGGAGCGGGCGGAGGGCATCGGGTGCCTACTGGGCGGCGGGGGCGTCGTCGGAGATCTTGCGGTAGAGCGTCGCGAGGGAGACCTGGAGCGTCTTGGCGGCCTTCTCCTTGTCGCCGTCGGAGTCGGCGAGGATGCGGCTGAGGTACTCCTTCTCCTTGTTCTTGAGGAAGCTCTTCAGGGACTGCGGCGCGGCGGCGGCCGCGGCGGCGGGCGGCGCGGAGGCGAGCGATTCGCGGGCGCGGGCGACGATCTTCTCGGGGAGGTCCGCCGGGCCGATCTCGCCCTCCGGGCGGAAGGTGACGGCGTGCTTGAGGGCGTTCTCGAGCTCGCGGACGTTGCCCGGCCACTTGTAGGCCATCAGGATGTCCTGCGCCTCCTTGCCGAGCGTCGGCGCGGCGGCGCCGGCGGGGGCCTCGCCGCGGAGGAAGTGGGCGGCGAGCGGGAGGATGTCCTCGGTGCGGTCGCGCAGCGGCGGGATCTCGATCGTGATGACGGCGAAGCGGTAGTACAGGTCCGTGCGGAACGCGCCCTCGGCGGCCATCTGCTCGAGGTTGGCGTTGGAGGCGGCGATGACGCGGACGTCGACGGGGATCGTGTCGTTGCCGCCGACGCGGCGGATCTCCTTCTCCTGCAGGACGCGCAGGAGCTTGCCCTGGAGCGGGAGGGGCATCGACGAGACCTCGTCGAGGAAGATCGTGCCGCCGTTCGCCGTCTCGAAGAGGCCGGGCTTGTCCGCCACCGCGCCGGTGAAGGCGCCCTTCACGTGGCCGAAGAGCTCGCTCTCGAGCAGGTCCGCCGGGATGGCGGCGCAGTTGACGGCGACCCAGGGCTTCTCCTTGCGCGGGGAATGGGAGTGGATCGCGCGCGCGACGACCTCCTTGCCGGTGCCGCTCTCGCCGTAGATGAGGACCGTGGCGGCCGTGGGGGCGACGCGCTGGATCATCTCGCAGACCTTGAGCATCGAGGGGGAGGTGGCGACGATGTTCTCGAAGCGGTAGCGCGAGGCGGCGCCGCCGGCGGCGGCCTCCTGGGCGGAGCCGCCGCCCTCCGCGGCGGCGGCCTCGGCGCGCTTCACGGTGGCGAGCATCTCGTCCACCTTGAAGGGCTTGGTGAGGTAGTCGAACGCGCCGCACTTCATCGCGTCGATGGCCGTCTCGACCGACGCGTAGGCCGTGAGCAGGATCATCGGCAGCTTCGCGTGGGTCTTCTTGACCTCCTTGATGAGCGTGAGGCCGTCCATCGGGGCCATGCGCAGGTCCGTGATCATCACGTCGATGCCGCCCTGGGCGAGGATTCCGAGGGCCTCCTCGCCGGTCTTGGCGGCGATGGTCTCGTAGCCGTTGCCCTTGAGCAGCGTCTGGATCAGCATCAGGATGCGGACTTCGTCGTCGACGATGAGGATCTTGGACATGGGGGAATCCCGCGTGGGAGTGGCGCGGCGCGGAGACGGACGGAAGCGATTCCGAGGGGCCGGGCGCGGCGCGTAGGCGGGATGGTAGCACGGACGCCCCGCCCCGCGCAAGGAAAATTTTCTCAATTCTGAGAAATGCGAATGTCGGTTCTTGCAGGCATACCCAGAGTATGCTATAATCGCCGTCCATGAAAGCACGTCTGACCGCCGTTTTCGTATTTGCTCTCGGTCTTTCCTCCGCGGTCTTCGCAGAGGAGCCCGCCGCCACGACCGAGGCGGCGGCGTTTCTCGCGGCCGAGGACGCCTGCGCGGACCTCGTCCTCGACGCCGCCGCGCCCGCGCGCTGGGTCGTCGCGGAGCCCGGCCGGTTCTCCGAGGCGCTCGACCGCCGGGCCGCCGCGCGGGGCGGCGCAATCTCCGTCGTCCCGCTGCGCGGGCTCACGCGGACGAAGCTCGCCAGTCTGGAGCGCGCCGCCGCGGAGTCCGTTCCGCTCGCGAAGGTCCGCGCCGCGCTCGACCTCGGCGCCGCGCCGTTCGTCCTCTCGTGGCTCGCCGCCGATCCGGACGGCGCCGCGTCGAACGTCGTCCTCGCGACCCTGCCGACCCTGCCCCTCGCCGCGGGCTGCGCGGCGGTTCCGGACGGCGCCGTGTTCCGACTCGCGCGCGAGGCGCCGTCCGGTACGAACGAGCTCCGCGCCCTCGCCGCGCGGTACGCGGACTTCCGCGACGCCCTCGGCGAGGCGCTCGCCGGCGCGGGCTCGTCGCCCGCCGGGACCTTCGCGGAGGAGGCGCGCCGCCTCGCGGGCCTGCTCGGCGACGAGCTCGGCTGCCTGCTCGCGGACGCCGGCCTTCGCGACGAGGCGATCCGCGCATTCCGTCTCGCCGACACGGCCAACCCCGCCGGCGGAAGCGCCCTGCTCAACCTCGCCTCGCTCGCCCGGGAGGAGGGGACGCCCGAGGAGCGCGCGGAGATCGTTCGCCGGCTCGAGGCGCTGGCTCGGTCCGGCGCTGCGGGCTGGACGCTCGCGCTGACGGGCGGGCGCGTGCTCCGCCCCGCCGACTTCTTCGAGGCCGGCTGGTACTGGACGCTCTCCGGCGTTCCGTTCACCGGCCGGGACGCCCTCGTCGAGGCCCTGAACGGCCTTCCCGAGGAGGCGCGAGCGCCCGCGATCGCCGCGCTCCGTCCCGGCCATGCGCTTCAGGCCGGGGCCGCGGCGCCCGCGATGGGCGTCCTCGCCGAGATGGGCGAGGACGGCTGGACCGTTCCGCTCGCCGAGAGGGCGGCGGAGGCGCTCTTCCTCCAGAACGAGCGTCCGGCCGCCCAGCGGCTGCTCTGGAAGGCGGCGAAGCTGTCCGGCGCGGACGCGTTCTCGCTGGCGCTCCTTCGCGCCGACTACGCCGCGCGCGCCGCCGACGCGGCGCTCGCCCGGCGCGAGCTCTCCCAGGTCCGCGGCGCGGGCGACGCGGCGCGCCTCTTCGCGGCCGAGATCGCCGCGGACGTGGAGCTGGACGACCTCAAGGCGGCGGCCGGGCGCCTCGCGGAGGCGCCGGCGGACATCGCGCCCGCGTGGCGCGGGCCCTTCTCGGTCGCTCTGGCGAAGCTTCTCGCGGGCGGCGGCCCGAAGGAATCCGCCGCGGCGCGCGATCTTCTTGCCGTGGCCTTCTCGGCGGACACGAACTTCTGGCCCGCGATGCGCGTCGCGCTCCAGGCCGACCTGCAGAGCGGCGACCGGACCGCCGCGGAGAAGGACGCGGCGGCGCTGCTCGCGCTTCGTCCGTTCGACTACTTCGGCAACTACGTCGCGGCGATGATGGCCGCCGGCGCGGGCGACGCCGCCGAGGCGCAGCGCCGCTACCAGGCGAGCCTCTCCCAGCGCGCGGCGTGGTTCGTCCTCAACGACTACGCCTCGCTTCTCGCCTCGCTCGGCAACGCCGCGCTCGCGGAGCGCATGGCGCGCGACGCGCTGGCGGCCTCCGGCGGCGCGGTGCCCGCGGTGCACGACACGCTCGGCGAGGCGCTCTACGCGCAGGGCCGGACGGGCGACGCGGCGGCGGCGTTCCGGGAGGCGATCCAGGCCTCCGGCGACGATGTCGATCCGCGGTTCCGCCTCCACCTGGCCGAGGCGCTGCTCGCGACGGGCGACGCGGCCGGAGCGGCTTCGGAGGCGAAAGCCGCGGCCGCGGGCGAGGCGCTGTTCACGCCCGCCGAGAAGGATCGGCTCGAAGCCGTCCGCAAGGGCGTCTCGGAGCGGTAGGCGCCGCGCCCGAGCGCGCTAGGCGTAGAACTCGGGCGTCACGGCGTAGGCGTGCGAGTTGGCGTTGTTGCCGCGCGCGTCGCGGATCTGGACGCGGATCCAGCGGTCGTCCTTCCAGAGCGGGAACTCGGCGTGCGTGATCGGGCCGACGCGCTTGTCGGCGTAGCGGCGGCCGTCGCCGACGATCCACGCGTGCTCGCACGGCGTGCATTCGACGTGGACGACGCCGCTCTCGACGTAGAGCGCGAGGATGCGCGGCGGGTCGACGCGGCCCTCGGTGCAGTAGAACTCGCCCTTGACCATCGACTTCACGATGGCCTCGTAGGTGAGCTCCTTCGCGCCGAACATCGTCGAGCCGCCGAAGCTCTGCATGAGGTCGCCGCCGTGGTTGTGGTTGTCGTCGCCCATCGAGCAGAAGAGCGAGGGGCCCATGCGGCGCAGCATCATGTCGTAGACGTAGGGGCAGTATTCGCCGCCGGTCTCGACCTCGGTGGCCCAGTTGAGGATCTCGAGCGACCAGAGGCCCTTGAGCGGGAGGAAGTGCTGCGGCTCGGCGAGCGACCAGTTCGGGTGGTTGTACTGGACGAGGAAGCCGGCCTCGTTCGCCTCGTCGATCAGGTGCTGGACGTTCTCGAGGTTCCAGACGGAGCGGCGCTTCTTCTCCTCCTCGGAGCCCGTGAACGCGTCGCCGTGCCAGACGGCCCAGAGGTTGTCGTGGAACGGCATCGGGCCGGGGTCGGGGACCTTCGAGAAGAGGTTGAAGTGGTGTGTCGGGCGGTAGCGCCAGCCGCCGTTCTCCACCATGAAGGGCATCTCGTCCCCGGGGACCGTCTGGGCGGTCACGTCGAGCTCCGTCGCCGTGAGCGCGACGAAGTTCTCGTCCGTGAGGTCGTTGTGCGGGACGAGGACGTTGTGGTCGGAGTAGGCGACGACCGAGAAGCCGGCCTTCCGGTACTCGTCCTTCACGCGCTCGGGCGGCCAGAAGCCGTCGGAGTGGATCGTGTGGCAGTGCAGGTTCGCGCGGTACCAGTTCAGACCGTCGGGTAGGAGGTAGGTTCTCATGGGCGTCCAGTCTAGCACGCCGCCCCGGCGCCGTGAAGCGGAAAAGACGCCTTGCCCGGGAGGACGTGCATCTGCTAGAATCGGCGTCATCTCCATGCGCCTTCCAGGATTCGCCTCCACCCGACCATGAACGCACCCTCCGAACGCAGGCCCTCCGCGGCCGACGATAGGCGCTGGATGCGCGAGGCGCTCGCCGAGGCGCGTCTCGGCGAGGGCGGGACGAGGCCCAATCCGCCCGTCGGGGCGGTTCTCGTCCGCGACGGGCGGATCGTCGCGCGCGGCCACCATGCGCGCGCCGGAGGGCCGCACGCCGAGACGGCGTGCCTCGCCGCGGCGCCCGCGGACGCCGCGCGCGGGGCGACGCTCTACGTCACGCTCGAGCCGTGTTCGACGGCGGGTCGCGTCGGACCCTGCACCGAGGCGATCCTCGCCGCGGGCGTCTCGCGCGTCGTCGCGGCCACGACGGACCGCAACCCGCGCCACGCGGGACGCGGCTTCGCCGTGCTGCGCGGGGCGGGCGTCGAGGTCGCGGAGGGCGTCCTGCGCGACGAGGCGGAGGCGATGCTCGCGCCCTTCTTCCGCCACGTCGAGACGGGGCTGCCGTTCGTCACGCTCAAGATGGCTCAGTCGCTCGACGGCGCCATCGCGGACCATGCCGGCGCCTCGAGGTGGATCACCGGGCCCGAGGCGCGCGCCGAGGTCGCCGCGATGCGGCGCCGGGCCGACGTCGTGTTCGTCGGCGCCGGGACGGTCCTTGCGGACGACCCGTCGCTTCTGCGCAAGGGCGGGGAAGGGGAGGGGCTTCCCGGAATGCGGTGCGTGCTCGACGCGCGCGGACGCATCCCGCCGACCGCGCGCATCTTCTCCGACGGCCGCGCCGCGCAGACGATCGTCGCCACGTCGGAGCTCTGTCCGGAATCCCGGATCCGCGAATGGCGCGCCGCCGGCGCGGACGCGATCGCGCTTCCCCTCGCCGCCCCGGATGCGACGCGTCGCGGCCCGGCGCTCGACCTCCGCGCGCTGTTGCGCGCCTTCGGCGAGGCGGGGTTTCTGCACGCGCTCTGCGAGGGCGGAGCGGCCCTCGCCTCGGCGCTCGTCGCGGAGGGGCTCGTCGACGAGCTGGACCTGTTCGTTGCTCCGCTGGCGCTTGGCGGCGGATCGCTCCGGACGTTCGGCGCGATTCCCTTCGACCTGGCGTCCGCCCCTCGATTCGCGCTTCTCGCCGCCGATCGTTTCGGCGCCGACCTGAGGCTGAGGCTCGTTCCGGCCCGGGATCGCCCCGGCGCCGTCTAGGCGGCCGCGGCGGGTGCGGCCGCGCCGCGGCGCGGGAGGGCGATGGCGACGAGGACGGCGACGAGCAGGATGGCCTGGTAGTAGAGCCGCCCGATGAGGGGGATGGCGCCGACCGAGACGCCCGCGCCGGCCGCGAGCGAGACGGCCATCAGCAGCTGCGCGCCGTAGGGGATGACCCCCTGCAGGATGCACGAGCCGGTGTCGAGCACGCTCGCCACGCGCTCGGGCCGGGCGCCGAAGCGGTCGGCGAGCGACTTGGCGACCGGGCCCGCGACGATGATCGCGACGGTGTTGTTGGCCGTGAAGAGGTTCACCGCGAAGACGAGGACGAGGATCCCGAGCTCGCACCCGCGCGCGCCGCGGACCATCGAGCCGATCCGCGCCATCAGCCACGCGATGCCGCCGTTGTGGCGGATGAGGCCGAGGAGGCCTCCGGCGAGCAGCGCCACGATGAGCGTCTCGCTCATGCCGAGCGTGCCCTTGCCGACGAGGTCGAGCGCGCCCCAGAAGTCGATCCGGCGCAGGGCGATGCCGAGGACCGCGGCGAGGAGCGTTCCGCCGAACAGCAGCGCCATCACGTTCATGCCCAGGAGGGCGAGCAGCAGGACGAGCCCGTAGGGCAGCACCAGCACGCACTCGCGCCAGCCGACCGGAGCGCCCGCGAGCTCCGCCGTGCCGCGGCCGAGCGCGGCGTAGAGCAGCAGCGCCGCCACGGCGGCCGGGAGCGCGATGCGGAGGTTGGCGAGGAACTTGGCGCGCATCTCGATGCCCTGCGTGCGCGTCGCGGCGATCGTCGTGTCGGAGATGAGCGAGAGGTTGTCGCCGAACATCGCGCCGCCCACGACCGAGCCGACCATCAGCGCCGGGTCGATGCCAAGCGGACCGACGAGCCCCGCGGCGATCGGGACGAGCGCCGCGATCGTGCCGCAGCTCGTGCCGATCGCGAGCGAGACGAGCGAGGAGACGAGGAACATCCCCGCGAGCATGAAGCGCGCCGGGACGAGCGCCTGCGCGATGGCGACGGCGGCGTCCACCGCGCCGGAGCCCTTCGCGATCGTCGCGAACGAGCCGGCGAGGATGAACACCATGCACATGATCATGATGTTCGGCTCGCCCATCGAGGCGGCGTAGGCGTCGATCTTCTGCTCGAGCGACTTCGGGCGGCCGAGGAAGAGCGCCGCCGCGGAGGCGACGACGAAGGCGATCGGCATCGGGACCTTGTAGAAGTCGCCGGCCTGGAGCGAGAGGCCGAGGTAGAAGACGACGAAGACGAGGAACGGGATGAGCGCGCGGCCGTTGGGGCGGATGTCGGAGGGTTCTTGCATGGCGGGGCGGATGGGGCGGAAGGAAACGGCGGCCGCGCGGGGGCGCGGTCGCCGGGGGAGGGGAGGGGGCCGGCGCTACGGAAGCGCGGCCTCGGCGGCGGCGGGCGCCTCCGCCGCGGCGGCCTCGGCGGCCTGCTCGAGGGCGGCCGGCTCGGCGGCCTCGGCCTCGGCCTTCGGCTTGAGCGAGCCGATCGCGATCATCGCGAAGACCATCACGAAGATGGCCACGGTCTCGACGACGCCGAGCGCCGCCATGTTGTTCGCGAGGCCCTTGCCCGTCTCGGCCTGCGAGTCAGCCGCGCCGGCCGCCGCCTGGCCCTGCATCGCCGCCGAGGCGCCGATGCCGACGCCCGCGAAGATGCCGAGAATCACGGCCGCGACGCCCGCGCCCGGGATGCAGTTGCCGACGAGCCCGAGGATGACGAACATCAGGATCATCCCGTAGAGCGTCTGCGTGAGCGGCGCGCCGACGTAGGAGAACAGGATGTAGGGCGCCTGCTTGTTCTGGGCGTAGCACTTCTTCCACGCGCCGATGGCGGCGCAGGCGGCCTTGCCGATGCCGATGGCGGAGCCGGCGGCCGAGAATCCGACGGCGCAGACGGCGCCGGCGACGCAGAGGGCGGAATCGATTTCCATGGGATGTCCTTTGGGTTAGTGGTTTGAAAAGGTTGAAAAGGTTGAAGGGGTTGAAGAGAGCGGGATGGAAATCACTCCTTGCAGGGCCGGAAGGGCGCGTATTCGCTGCCGCTCCAGCTGATGCCCTTGGCCGAGGAGAACTCGAGGGTGTTGAGGCGGACGGCGTGGACGAGGATCGAGAGCGCGCCCATCACGAGGTTGAGCGCGTGGCCGAGCAGGAGGATGAGGACCATGCACGGCACCTTCGCCCAGAGCGGCATCGAGAGGCCCGCGGCCATTGTGTCGAACGTCTCCGCGATCTTCACGGCGGCGAGGCCGACGGCGAAGAGGCGGACGTAGGAGATGATGTCGCCCATCGACGAGATGACGTTGAGCGGCGTGAGGCAGAGCGAGACGACGTTCTCCTTGAGCTCGATCCTCTTGTAGGAGAAGAGGAGGATGAGCAGGACCGAGACGCCCATGACGACGCCCGCCCAGGCCGGGAACGAGCAGCCCGGCACCGCGATGGAGCACACGACGAAGTACATCCCGAGCAGGACGCCGCCCCAGCCGAGCTGGGCGAGGGCCTTGGAGTCGGGCCAGAGCTGCAGGACGTTCCAGACGCGCGCGATCTCGAGGTGGACGAGCCCGATCGTGAAGCAGAGCCACATGATGTTGCCCTGGTCGCCGAGCCAGCGCGCGGTCGGCAGGTCCCGCGCCATGAAGCCGGGCAGCCATTCGGCGGGCATGCCGAACCATGTGCCGGAGAGGACGCCCCAGAGGATCGTCGCGCCCGAGAAGACGAGCAGCAGCGTCGAGACGGCGCGCACGCCGGCCTGCTCCGAGGCGGCGAGCTTCCGCCGGACGGCGAACCAGACGGCGAGCAGCAGCAGGCCGTAGCCGGCGTCGCCCACGAGCATCGCGAAGAAGAGCGTGAAGAAGGCGTAGAACGGGACACAGATGTCCGTCTCCGTGTAGCCGGGCAGGATGCCGAGGCCGCCGAGGAGCGTGAGGATCGGGCGGAAGATCCGCGGCGGGCGCAGGAGGACGGGCGGTGTCTCGCCCTCCTCCGGGTCGCGCGAGGCGACGCCCCAGCCCTCCTCGCGCGCGGCGGCGAGCAGCGCCGGGAGCGCGTCCTCGGGGCACCAGCCGGCAAGGTGCGCGACGGGCCCCGCGGCGCGGAGGTTCTCCGCGGCGAGCGCCCATTCGCGGCGGCCGGCGAAGCGCTCGGCGGAGGCGAGGACGGCGCCCTTCTCGCGCGAAAGGGTGCGCAGCGTGCCGGCGGCCATGCGCATGCGCGCCTCTGCGTCGGCGATGCGGCGGCGCGTCGCGGAGAGCGGCTCCTCGGGGAGCGGCACGGGGGCGACGCCCTCGGGGAGCGGGGCGCCGACGAGGGCGCCGTAGACATGCTCCTTGGTCCGCGAGAGGACCTGCAGCGCGGCGCCCGCGGGGAAGGCGGAAAGGTCGAAGTCCGCGGGGACGGAGAAGAGCGAGACGGGGACGCCCTTTTCGGCGAGGGCGCGCGCCGCGGCGGGGTCGAAGTCGCCCCACGGCGCGAAGCGGGCGAGCGTCGCCTCGAGCGCCTTGCGTTCGTCGCGCGCGTCGATCCAGCGGCCGACGACGGAGAGGACGTGGCGCACAGCAGGGTCGTCGGAGTCCTCCGGGCGGGCGCGGCGGACCGCCAGGCCGTAGGGGTCGTCGTTCGCGGCGGCCTCGCGGAGGGCGTCGCGCGCGGTCTCGGCGGCTGCGATTCCGGCGCCGGCCGCGGCGATGGCGGGGGAATCCTCGACCTCGCGCTCGACCTGGACGGCGCCGAGCGCGGCGAGGCGCTTCAGCGCGGCCTCGCGCTCGTCCTCCAGGCAGAGGACGAAGACGCGCTTCATCGGGACGATCATGGCTCGTCCTCCTTCGTGTCGGGGGCGAGCCGGGCCTGGCGGCCCTTGGCGATCTTGCCGCGGGCGACGGAGGAGGTCTGCTCGTCGCCGAGGGCGACGTTGATGACGCGGATGTTCTCGACGCACTCGGGGATCTTGACCTTCTCGAAGAGGTTCACGCGCTGCGACGTGGTGCGCAGCTCCTCGGCGACGAGGCGGACCTGCTCGGCGGCGACCTCGCGCTCGGCGCGGAGGCCGATGAGCGACGAGGCGGCCTCCGCGGCGTCGTCCACCCACTCGGGCGTGGCGAAGAGGTCGACCTCGGCGCGGCGCAGGTCGACGCCCTCGTAGACGGGGATCTCGACGCCGGCGATGTTGCCGGCGCGCGTGCGGACGCGCTCCAGCTCGACGGGGACGGGCACGCCGGCGTCGGCGAGGAGGCCGATCCAGGGCTTCACGCCCTCGAGCAGCTCCTCCTCGCGGCGGGCGAGGTCCTCCTCGCGGGCGCGCATGCCGCCGAGCTCCATCTGCAGCTGCGACTTCTTGAGCTGCAGCATCGGGAGGAACCGCCGGTAGCGGGCGAGGGCGTCCTTCTGCGCCTTGAGTTCGGTTTTGGTGAGCTTGACCTTGGCCATGGCGCGGCGTTACTTCTTCGGCCAGAACTTCTCGACGACGTCGGTGCGGATGCCCGTCTCGGACGGGTCGAAGCAGTCGGCGAGGATCTCCCAGCCGAGGTCGAGCGCCCGCTCCAGCGGGATGTTCACCGAGATGTCCATCATCTCCTTCTCGAAGCGGCGGCCGTACTTCAGGAGCTTCTCGTCCCACGCGCTCATGCGGAAGCCCATCGACTGCTTCTCGAGCGTCGAGCGGTACTGCGAGAAGAGCTGGATCATCGTGTCCATGATGACGCGGTGGTCGGGGCGGGTGTTCTTGTTCACCTGCTGCTTGAGGCGGGAGAGGGAGCCGAACGGCTCGATGCGCCCGCCCTCGAGGTAGAACTGGCCCTCGGTGATGTAGCCGGTGTTGTCCGGGACGGGGTGCGTCACGTCGCCGCCGGGCATCGTCGTCACCGCGAGGATCGTGATCGAGCCGGCCCCCTCGAAGTCGACCGCCTTCTCGTAGCGCGCGGCGAGCTGCGAGTACAGGTCGCCGGGGTAGCCGCGGTTGGACGGGATCTGCTCCATCGTGATCGCGACCTCCTTGAGGGCGTCGGAGAACGAGGTCATGTCCGTGAGGAGCACGAGCACCTTCCGGCCCGCGATCGCGAACTGCTCCGCGACGGCGAGCGAGAGGTCCGGGACGAGCGAGCACTCGACGACCGGGTCGGCGGCGGTGTGGACGAACATCACGGTGCGGGAGAGGGCGCCGGACTGGTCGAGCGTGTCGCGGAAGTAGAGGTAGTCGTCGTTCTTGAGGCCCATGCCGCCGAGGATGATCACGTCCGTCTCGGCCTGCAGCGCGATGCGCGCCAGCAGCTCGTTGTAGGGCTCGCCGGACTTGGCGAAGATCGGGAGCTTCTGCGACTCGACGAGCGAGTTGAAGACGTCGATCATCGGGATGTTCGTGCGCACCATGTTTCGCGGGACGATGCGCTTGGCGGGGTTGACGGACGGGCCGCCGATGTCGACGAGGTTGTCGCGGAGGGCGGGGCCCTTGTCGCGCGGGTTGCCGCCGCCGTCGAAGACGCGGCCGAGCAGGTCGTCGGAGAAGGCGACCTGCATCGGGCGGCCGAGGAAGCGGACGCGCGCGTCGGTTGCGATGCCGCGGGCGCCGGCGAAGACCTGGAGCGAGACGTTCTCGCCGTCGATCTTGATGACCTGGGCGAGCGACGTGACGCCGCGGGAGGAGACCTCGGCGAGCTCGTGGTAGGAGACGCCGGAGGCGCGGAGGGAGACGACGCTGCCGGAGCTGGAGTCGATGCGGTGGTAGACGGTGTTCATGCCGGGAAGGGCGCGCCCCTCGGGCGCGGGAAAGTGTGTGCGTGCGTTTCAAGAGAGTATACCGCTTTCCCGCGCGCGAGACAAACGGAAAATGAGCCGCGGTCCGTCGCGTGCCGGCGGGGCGGCGACAAGCGAGGGGCAAAAAGGAACGGGCGGCCGCGAGGGCCGCCCGTTCCGGAGCGCTTGCGCGGATGCGCGCGCTAGTCCTTCTTCGCGATGCCGGCGAGCTTGGTGTAGAGCTCGTACTTCGCCTTGAAGCGCTTGTCCGCCTCGGCCACCATCGCCTCGGCCTTGGCCGGGTCGAGCTTGGCGAGCTGCTTGAAGCGGTTCTCCGTGGAGGCCTGCTCCGCGAACGCGCGGCTCGGCTCCTTGGAGTCCACCTTGAACTCGCCCGTGGCCGGGTTGTAGCGGTACAGCGGGAAGTGGCCGGTTTCGACGGCGATCTTCTGCTGCTCGAGGCCCTTGACCATGTTGATGCCGTGGTTGATGCAGTGCGCGTAGGCGATGATCAGCGCCGGTCCGTTGTAGGCCTCCGCCTCGGCGATCGCCTTGACGACCTGCCCGGGGTTGGCACCCATCGACACCTGCGCGACGTACACGTTGCCGTAGGTCATCTCCATGAGGCCGAGGTCCTTCTTGCCGGCCGGCTTGCCCGCGGCCGCGAACTTCGCGATCGCGCCCAGCGGGGTCGACTTGGAGGCCTGCCCGCCCGTGTTGGAGTAGACCTCGGTGTCGAGCACGAGGACCTTGACGTTGTGCCCGGAGGCGAGGACGTGGTCCAGCCCGCCGTAGCCGATGTCGTAGGCCCAGCCGTCGCCGCCGAAGATCCAGACGGTCTTCTTGACGAGGTATTCGCAGAGCGAGAGCAGCTGCTTCGCGTCCGGGCACGTCTTGGAGCACTCGCACATCGAGAGCTTCTTCTTGAGCTCGGCGACGCGCTCGCGCTGCGCCTCGATCTGCTCCTGCGTCTTCTGCTCCGCGTCGCGGATGGAGACGAGCAGGTCCTTCATCTCCTGCGGGGCCTTCTCGTTCGCGACAATCGCGTTGAGGGCCTGCAGGGCGGTGGCGGTGTGCTTCTCGAGCGTCATGCACATGCCGAGGCCGAACTCGGCGTTGTCCTCGAAGAGCGAGTTGCTCCACGCGGGGCCGCGGCCGTCCTTGCGCTGGCAGTACGGGGTGGTCGGGAGGTTGCCGCCGTAGATCGAGGAGCAGCCCGTGGCGTTGGCGATCAGGATGTGGTCGCCGAAGAGCTGCGTGACGAGCTTGATGTACGGGGTTTCGCCGCACCCGGCGCAGGCGCCGGAGAACTCGAAGAGCGGGCGGCAGAGCTGCGAGCCCTTGACGGAGTCGAGCGCCTTGATGTCCTTGTGCTCGATCTGCGGGAGGTCCATGAAGAACTTGAAGTTCTCGGCCTCGGGCTTGCGGAGCGGCAGCTGCGGCTCGAGCTTGAGGGCCGGGGCCTTGCCGGCGGCGACGAGCGCGGGCTTGGACATCGGGCAGACGGTGACGCAGAGGCCGCAGCCGGTGCAGTCCTCGGGCGCCGCCTGGAGCGTGAACTTCTTGCCGGCGTAGGGCGGCTTGGCGTCCGCGCTCTTGAACGTGGCGGGCGCGCCGTCGGCCGAGTCGTAGACCTTGCCGCGGATGGCCGCGTGCGGGCAGACGATGGAGCAGTTGAGGCACTGGATGCACGTGGCGGGGTTCCACACGGGGATGTGGGTCGCGATGTTGCGCTTCTCCCACTGCGTGGTGGCGGTCGGCCAGGTGCCGTCGTCCGGGATCATGGAGACGGGCATGTCGTTGCCGCGCTGGGCCATGAGCTCGGCGGTGACCTTCTGGACGAACTCGGGGGCCTCGGGCGAGACGGTCGGGGGCATCTTGTAGACGCCGGCCGGCTTGGCCGGGACCTTGACTTCGAAGACCGCGTCGCGCGCGGCGTCGATGCACTTCCAGTTCTTCTCGACGACGTCCATGCCCTTCTTGGCGTAGGACTTCTCGGCGTACTCCTTGAGCTTGGCGATGGCCTCGTCCTCGGGGAGGATGCCGGAGATCTTGAAGAACGCGGTCTGGAGCACGGTGTTGGTGCGCGTGCCCATGCCGGTCGCCTCGGCGATCTTGGCGGCGTCGATCACGTAGAACTTGATCTTCTTGTCGATGATCTGCTGCTCGATCTCGTCGGGGAGGTGCTGCCAGACCTCGTCGGCGGAGTAGGGCGAGGCGAGGAGGAAGGTGGCGCCGTCCTTGGCCTTGGAGAGCATGTCGTACTTCTCGACGAAGGAGAAGTTGTGGCACGCGACGAAGTCCGCGTTGGTGCAGAGGTACGGGCTGCGGATCGGCTTGTCGCCGAAGCGGAGGTGGGAGATCGTGAGGCCGCCCGCCTTCTTGGAGTCGTACTCGAAGTAGCCCTGCGCGTAGTTGTCGGTGTAGGTGCCGATGATCTTGATCGAGTTCTTGTTCGCGCCGACGGTGCCGTCCGAGCCGAGGCCGTAGAACATGCACTCGTGGCGGCCCTCGTGGGCGAGGACGAAGGACTTGTCGTAGTCGATCGAGCAGCCGGTCACGTCGTCCACGATGCCGACGGCGAAGTGGTTCTTGGGCGCGGCGGCGGCGGCGTTGTCGAAGACGCCCTTGACCATCGCGGGCGTGAACTCCTTGGAGCCGAGGCCGTAGCGGCCGCCGACGATCTTGGGCCAGGACTTGATCCAGCCCTTCTCCATCGCCTCGCCGATCGCGGTGCGGACGTCGAGGTAGAGCGGGTCGCCGAGGGCGCCGGGCTCCTTGACGCGGTCGAGGACCGTGACGAACTTGGCGGTCGCCGGGAGGGCCTTGGCGAAGGCCTCGACGGGGAACGGGCGGTAGAGGCGGATCTTGAGGACGCCGACCTTGGCGCCGGAGGCGTTGAGCTTGGCGACCGTCTCGTCGCAGGTGTCGGCGCCGGAGCCCATGATGACGATGACGTTCTCGGCGTCGGGGGCGCCGACGTAGTCGACGATGTTGTACTTGCGGCCGACGAGCTCGGCGAGCTTGTCCATGTTCTTCTGGACGATGCCCGGGACGGCCTCGTAGTACTTGTTGACCGTCTCGCGGCCCTGGAAGTAGACGTCGGGGTTCTGGGCGGTGCCGCGCATCTGCGGGTGGTCGGGGGTGAGGCCGCGCTTGCGGAACGCCTCGACGAGATCGTCGTCGATCATCGCGCGGATCGCCTCCTGCGGCATCGCGTCGATCTTCTGGACCTCGTGGGAGGTGCGGAAGCCGTCGAAGAAGTGGAGGAAGGGGATCTTGCTCTCGAGCGTGGAGGCGTGGGCGACGAGGGCGAGGTCCTGGGCCTCCTGGACGGAGGAGGAGGCGAGCATCGCGAAGCCGGTCTGGCGGCAGGACATGACGTCGGACTGGTCGCCGAAGATGTTGAGGCCCTGGTAGGCGAGGGCGCGGGCGGACACGTGGAAGACCGTGGGGGTGAGCTCGCCGGCGATCTTGTACATGTTGGGGATCATCAGCAGGAGGCCCTGCGACGCGGTGAACGTCGTCGTGAGGGCGCCGGTGGTGAGGGCGCCGTGGACCGCGCCGGCGGCGCCGCCCTCGGACTCCATCTCGATGATCTTGGGGACGTTGCCCCAGAGGTTGGTCTTGCCCTTGGCGGCGAGCTCGTCGCACGTCTCCGCCATCGGGGAGGAGGGGGTGATCGGGTAGATCGCGCAGACTTCGCTGCACTGGAAGGCGACCTGCGCGCAGGCAGTGTTGCCGTCCACCATGATTTTCTTTGCGTTGGCCATGGCTGGTTTGGGGTTGTGAGTTTGCTCCCGGGAGGGGGCGTGTTAAAAACAGGGGGAATGATACCAGAAAAGGGAGGGGAGGGAAAGCGGAAAAATTGTGCGGGGCGGGCGCGTCATAACGGCGACACGAATGGTCGCGGACTCTTTGGGTGTCGCCGCGCTCTAGGCGAGGGTGAGAGCGGCGCAGTATTCCCCGAAGGTCGCGGCCGCCTCGGCCGCGACCTTCTCGCGCTGGACGCGGACGCCGGCCGCGCGGGCGTCGGCGATCCAGCGGCGCGCG